>NZ_VIKA01000049.1 GCF_006704265.1 Elioraea sp. Yellowstone
GATCCGCCCGACCGCGGCGCGCCGGATGCGGCGGCCGCGGGCGCGCTCGGCGCGCTGGTCGCGTTCACCGCGCTCGAGCAGGCGCGCATCCGCGCGTGGTTCATCGCCCATCCCTATCCGGTGCAGCCGCTGCCGCCCGGCATCGCCCGCAATCTCGCCCGCGGCAGACCGCTGCCGCCGGGGATCGCCAGGCGTTACGCGCCGGCCGGGCTGATCGGACAGCTCGCGCCCCGGCCGGGCTTCGAGGTCCTGGTCGCCGGTGCCTCGATCCTGCTGGTGCACGCAGCGAGCGGGATCGTTCACGACATCCTGAGCGACGCGGTGCGCGCCAGATAGCGCGGCAACCCGGCGGCCGCGCCGGCGTTCCCTGCGGATGCAGAGGAGAAGTCCATGACCCTCACATACGCCCCGCCGATCGTGCTCGCCCTGACGCTCGCGCTGGGCGCCGCCGCGCAGGCGCCGACGACCCAGGACCCGCCACCGGTGCCGTCGGTCCAGGTGGTGCCGCCTTCGGCGGCGGTGTCCGCGATCGCCGTGTTCACCACGGCCGAGGCGCACGCGATCCGCGACTACTATGCCGAACATCCCGACCGCGTGGGCGATCCGCCGCCGATCGGCGTCGCCGAGTCGCTGACGCGCGGTGCCAGGGTGAGCGAGCGGCTGAACGCCCGGCCGGTGCCGGCGGAACTGGCCGAGAAGCTCGCCGACCGTCCCGGCCACGAGGTGCTGGTCGCCGGGTCGGTGGTCCTGCTGGTCGAGAAGGAGAGCCGCGAGATCCGCGATCTCCTGCGCGACGCCCTGCCGCCCGCGCGCTGACGCTGACCGGCCTGCCGTCAGGGCATGACGGAGGCGCTGCCGGCCGGTGGCCGGCAGGCCCCCCCGCTGCTATACCCTCGCGCGCCGACCGGGCGGATCTTCCCGGCGGATTGAGGAGTGTTTTCCCAATGGCGCGGCGACGGCAGCTCTACGAGGGCAAGGCGAAGATCCTGTTCGAGGGGCCCGAGCCCGGCACGCTGGTGCAGTACTTCAAGGACGACGCGACCGCCTTCAACGCGCAGAAGAAGGGCGTGATCACCGGCAAGGGCGTGCTGAACAACCGCATCAGCGAGTTCATCATGCTGCGGCTGGCCGAGATCGGCGTGCCGACGCATTTCGTGCGCCGGCTCAACATGCGCGAGCAGTTGATCCGCGAGGTGGAGATCATCCCGCTCGAGGTGGTGGTGCGCAACGTCGCCGCCGGGTCGCTCTCGACCAGGCTCGGCATCGCCGAGGGCACGCAATTGCCCCGCTCGATCGTCGAGTACTACTACAAGAACGACCAGCTCGGGGATCCGCTGGTGGCCGAGGAGCACATCACGGCCTTCGGCTGGGCGTCGGTGCAGGACCTCGACGACATCATGGCGCTCGCCCTGCGCGTCAACGACTTCCTCTCCGGGCTGTTCCTCGGCGTCGGCATCCGGCTGGTGGACTTCAAGCTCGAGTTCGGCCGGCTGTGGGACAACGAGGAGATGCGCATCGTGGTCGCCGACGAGATCAGCCCGGATTCCTGCCGGCTGTGGGATCTCAAGACCAACGAGAAGCTCGACAAGGACCGCTTCCGGCGCGATCTCGGCAAGGTCGAGGAGGCGTATCAGGAGGTCGCGCGGCGGCTCGGCATCCTGCCCGAGGCCGGGGTGCGCGACCTCAAGGGGCCGGAGACGATGCAGTGAGGGAGCGAGGGCCGTGAAGGCGCGCGTCACCGTGATGCCGAAATCGGGCGTGCTCGATCCGCAGGGCAAGGCGATCGGCCATGCGCTCGCCTCGCTCGGCTTCGCCGGCGTGGGCGAGGTGCGCGCGGGCAAGGTGATCGAGCTCGAACTCGCCGAGACCGACCCGGCGCGCGCGAAGGAGACCGCGGAGGAGATGGCGCGCAGGCTGCTGGCGAACACGGTGATCGAGAGCTTCTGCGTCGAGCTCGTCTGAGCCGCCAGTGGCCAAGGCCTCGATCCTGATCCTGATCGCGCTCACCGTGGTGATCGCCTGGGCGATGAGGCGGCGCCGGGCGCCGGTGAAGGGCGGGGTGGTGGCGAGGAAGAAGGCGGCGATCCGGCTCTGGTTCGACGCCGCGGCGATCGCGGTCGGCATCACGCTCGCGCTGCTTGCGGCGATGCACTGGCTCCGCCTCGGATGGACGGCGTGAGCGGGAGGCGCCGCATGTCGGGCGGACGAACGCCGTCGTGAAGGTCGCGCCATGCGCGTGGAGGGGGGCATGAGGGCGGGTGTTGTCGTCTTTCCCGGAACGAACCGCGAGCGCGACATGATGATCGCGCTCGAACGCGCGACGGGCCGCCGCCCCGAGGTGCTGTGGCACCGCGAGACCGCGTTGCCGGCGGGCATCGACCTCGTCGTGCTGTGCGGCGGGTTCAGCTATGGCGACTACCTGCGCTGCGGCGCGATCGCGGCGCGCAGCCCGATCATGCGGCCGATCGCCGAGCACGCCGCGCGTGGCGGGCTGATCCTCGGCGTCTGCAACGGCTTCCAGATCCTGTGCGAGGCCGGGCTGCTGCCGGGGGCGCTCCTGCGCAACGCGGGGATGCGCTTCCTCTCGATGGAGTGCCGCATGCGCGTCGAGCGCACCGACACGCCCTTCACCGCGCACTACCAGCGCGGCCAGGTGATCCGCGCGCCGATGGCGCATGGCGACGGCAACTACTTCGCCGACGCCGCGACGCTGGACCGGCTGGAGGGCGAGGGCCGGATCGCGTTCCGCTATGTCGATGCGACCGGGGCGGCGACCGGCGCGGCGGCGCTGAACGGGGCGGCGCGCAACATCGCGGGGATCTATTCGGAGAACCTGCGCGTCTTGGGACTGATGCCGCATCCGGAGGATCTGGTCGATCCGCTGATGGGCGGGACGGACGGGCTGCCGCTGTTCGAGAGCCTGGCGGCGGCGTAGCGCGGATCGCATCCGGCCGGACGCGGCCGGATGCGCGGCGCGATGCCCGCCGGCACGGGCTGGAGCGGTCTGCACCCGCGTGGAGGTGAACCGTTCTGGACGCTTCGTCCGGCGGCAGGGGGGGGCGCATCGACGCGGGCGACGCTGCGCCGGGTCTTGCCTCGCTCCACCGGGCCGGTATCTCTCCGTCATGCGCCCGCCGGTTCCGGCCCTCGCCGTCCTGGTCGCGCTCGCTGCCTGCGCCGTCCCGGACCCGGACCCGGCGCCGGTGGCGGCGGCCAAGCCGCGCGTCTCGGTCCTGGACATCGACGCCGTGCCGCTGCCCTCGCCCGCCGCACGGCCGGTCTATGCGCGCTTCCTGACCTACCCGGCGCCGCGTGCCTTCGCGATCGGCGAGGCGGGCGGGATCGCCTGGACGGCCGGCGCGCCGTCCACCGGAGCGGCGGTCGACCGGGCGCTCGCCGGCTGCCGGGAGGTGAACCGCGACCGGCCCTGCCGGCTCTACGCGCGTGACCAGGAGGTGGTGTGGAACGGCGAGCCCGCGGCCGACCACCCGCCTCCGGAGGGAACCGGCGGGCCGGGCTGGATGCTGTTCGTGCCGGCGGGCACGCTCCATCACGGCCCGGACGGACGGGGCGCGATCCTCTGGACGCACGGCCGGGGCGGCGAGCCGGCCTCGCCGCAGGCGCGCATGCCGCATCCCTTCGTGCAGCGCTTCAACAATGCCGGCTTCGACGTCTGGCTGCTGCTGCGCGAGCCGCGCGCGGACCGCAACTACGACGCCGTGCTGTCCTTCGCCGACGAGACGCTGCGCGAGGCGGCGCGCTGGCTGCGCGAGGCGCAGGGCTATCGCCGCGTGATCGCCGCAGGACAGTCGGCCGGCGGCTGGGCGGCGCTCGCGGCGCTCGACACGCCGGGCCTGCTGGACGGCGCGATCGCGATCGCCGGGGCCGGCTACTACGTCGCGCCCGACGGACGGCGCGGCCTGCTCGACTTCGACGCCCTGCTCGCGCGCGTGCGCGATCCGGCGGCGCCGATCGTCGCGGTGATGTTCGATGGCGATCCGCTGCTGCCGGACCCTGCGCGCAGCGCTGCGGCGATGCGCCGCGCGCTCGCCTGGCGCAGCGGCGCGCTCGTGGTGATCGAGCGTCCCGCGGGTCTGGCCGGCCACGGCGCCGGCGCGGCCCCCGCCTTCAACGATCGTTTCGGCGCCTGTCTGCTGCGCCTGGTCGCCGAGGGCGACGCCGCCGCCTGCCGCGCCGCCGGCGTGCCACCGGCCTGACAGCACCCCGCCCGGCGTGCTAACCCGGCACGCGCAGGAAGGCCGAGATCGGGATGAGCTCAGAGACCACCCGTCGCGTCGTCATCCTCGACGACGGCTACGCCCATTACGACGCCGAGCAGGCGGTGCTCGCGCCGCTCGGGGCGGAGCTGGTGCTGCGGCCATGCCGCGGCGACGCCGAGGCGGTGCGCAAGGCGATGGCCGATGCCGATGCCGTGCTGGTGCGCGAGAGCCCGGTGGATGCGCAGGCGATCGCGGCGACGAAGGCGAAGGTGATCGTGCGCTACGGCGTCGGCCACGAGAACATCGACGGCGCCGCGGCCGCGCGGCGCGGCATCCCGGTCTGCAACGTGCCGGCCTTCGGCACCGACGAGGTCTCCGACCACGCGATCGGCCTGCTGCTGGCGGCGGCACGCCGCATCGTCGAGGCCGACCGGCGCGTGCGCAGCGGTGCCTGGGGCGTGCCGATGGACCGCAAGGTCTATCGCCTGCGCGGCGGCACGCTCGGCCTGATCGGCTACGGCCGGATCGGCCAGGCGGTGCACCGCAAGGCGGCCGCCCTCGGGCTCGCGCGCGTGCTGGTGCACGACCCGTTCCTGAAGTCGCTCCCGGAGGACGTGGAGCCGGCGAGCCTCGAGCGCATCGCGCGCGAGGCCGACGTGATCAGCCTGCACGCGCCGGCCACCAACGCCACACGCCACATCGTCGGCCGCGCCTTCCTCGCCCAGGTGAAGCCGACAGCGATCCTGGTCAATACCGCGCGCGGCGCGCTGGTGGACGAGGCCGCCCTTGCCGCAGCGCTTGCCGAAGGGCGGCTGCTCGCCGCCGGGCTCGACGTCTTCGCGCCCGAGCCGCTGCGCCCCGACAGTCCGCTGCGCGGCCTCGACAACGTCGTGCTGACCGACCACGCCGCCTGGTACAGCGAGCAGGCGATCGCCGACCTGCAACGCGAGGCGGCCGAGGAGGTCGCGCGGGTGCTGCGCGGCGAGGCACCACTCCACCAGGTCAACAAGGATCCCTTCCCCGCATGAGTCATCCGCTGCTGCCGCGCCTGGTCGAGGCGCGGGTGGTCCCGGTCGTGCGCACGCGCACGCTCGAGACGGCGCGCACCGCCGTCGCCTGGCTGCGCGAGGCCGGGTTCCGCACCTTCGAGATCACCCTGACCGTGCCGAACGCGACGGCGCTGATCGCCGAGCTCGCGCGCGATCCGGCGCTGCTGGTCGGCGCCGGCACGGTGCGCACCGCAGCGGAGGCCTATGCCTGCTGCGAGGCGGGGGCGAGGTTCATCGTCTGCCCCTGGAACGAACCCGAGATCGTGCCGGCCGGGCGGCGCTTCGGCGCGCTGGTGATGCTGGGCGCGCTCACGCCCGACGAGGTCGTGGAGGCGCTCGAGGGCTTCGCCGACGTGGTGAAGATCTTCCCCGCCGCCTCGATGGGCGGCCCTGCGCATATCCGCGCGCTGCGCAGCGTCTTCCCCGACGTGCCGTTCTGTCCCACGGGCGGGGTCGAGCCCGGCAACCTGCGCGCCTATCTGGACGCCGGTGCCGCTTTCGTCGGCATCGGCGGCAGGCTGGTGGACGAGACGCTGATCGCGGCCGGCGACAAGGACGCGGTGCAGGCGGCGGCACGCGCCGCGCTCGCGGCATGAGCGTCGACCTGCTCTGCATGGGCGAGCCCATGCTGGAGTTCAACCGCCAGCCCGACGACGGCACGGGCCGCGCGCTCTACCTGCGCGGCTTCGGCGGCGACACCTCGAACGCCGCGATCGCCGCGGCGCGCCAGGGCGTGCGCGCGGGCTACATCACCGCGATCGGCACGGACTGGGCCGGCGATGCGTTCCTGCGGCTCTGGGCCGAGGAGGGCGTGGACACCGCCACCGTGATCCGCGATCCGGAGGCGCCGACGGGCGTCTACTTCGTCGACCACGACGCGCGCGGACACCACTTCACCTTCTATCGCAGCGGCTCCGCCGCCAGCCGCTACATGCCGGCGATGCTGCCCGAGGCGGCGATCCGCAGCGCGCGCATCTTCTACGCCTCCGGGATCAGCCAGGGGATCAGCGCCTCGGCGGCGGACGCAGTGTTCCGCGCGATCGAGATCGCGCGCGCGGCCGGCGTGACGGTCGCCTACGACACCAATCTGCGCCTGCGCCTCTGGCCCGTGGCGCGCGCGCGGGCGGTGATCCACGAGGCGATCACGATGAGCGACATCGCGCTGCCAAGCCGCGACGACGCCGAGGCGCTGACGGGGCTCGCCGATCCGCAGGCGATCGCCGAGCGCTATCTGCGGCTCGGCCCCCGCATGGTCGCGGTGAAGTGCGGCCGCGACGGCGCGCTGCTCGCGACCGCGGACGGAAGGCTGGCGCGCGCCGCGCCGCACGCCGTGGATGCGGTGGACGCCACGGGGGCGGGCGACACGTTCTGCGGATCGTTCCTGGCCAGGATCATCCTCGGCGACGCGCCGGAGGCGGCGCTCCGCTACGCCAACGCCGCGGCCGCGCTCTCCACCACCGGCTATGGCGCGGTCGCGCCGATCCCGCGCCGCGCGGCGGTGGAGGCGCTGCTCGCGCGCTGATCAGCCGAAGGCCCAGCTCTGCGGATCGTCGATCGGCCGGTCGTCGTTCAGCCGCAGGAATCCCCGCACCGTGCGCACCAGCACGAAGACGAAGCTCCAGGCCAGGAACAGGAAGCCCACCAGGAGCCACGTCGTCATCATCCCGACCAGGGCCCAGAGCAGGCCGATCCAGAAGGTGCGGATCTGGAACGTCAGATGCGTGCGCAGCCAGGCCGGTGCCTCGTCGCGCTTGAGATGCGCGATCACCACGCCGACGACGAAGGCGAGGCCGGTGATGAATCCCGCACCGTAGAGCGCATAGACCGCGAACGCGATGGTGCGCGCCCGCCGCTCGGCGTCGTTCGGCGGCAGGGCGCCGCCGGTGCGGGGAACCGACCCGGCCATCACGGGCTCAACGCCAGGCCCGGACGCAGGTTGCGGAAGGGCAGGGCGGAGGGATCGGCCACCACCGGCCCGGGGGCCGCGACGATCAGGATCTCCCTGGCGATCGGCTGGAAATCGGCACGGAAATGCACCGAGGACTTGAGCGCGATGATCGGCACGGTGGCGGGCTCGATGCCGAGATGGCGGAACATCGCCTGGTCGTAGGCCTGCATCTTGCGGCTCGCGACCAGGACGTGCACGCCTCCGGTCTCGAGCAGCGCGCAGGGGCCGAGATCGGCGCGATTGCCGCGCGTCATCGGCCCGGTGCAGGTGAAGCGGCCGTCGCCGAGGCGCTGCACGACGAAGCGGGCACGGAACGGCGCGCCGTCGCTCCGGCCGCCGAGCGCGGCCTCGATCGCCGCTCCCTCGCCGGCGGCATGTGCGGCCGCGGCGGTCGCGGCGTCGTTCAGCACGCCGACCACCGCGCCGGCGGCGCCACCCTCGACCAGCGCGCGCAGGAGCCCGGTGGTGTCGCCGTGGCCGCCGCCGCCGGGATTGTCCTGGGTGTCGGCGAGCACGATCGGCGGCCCGCCCAGCGCGGCGCACGCCTTCGCGTGCCGTACCGCCGCCTCGGGCGTCCAGAGGCGCTGCACCATCTCGGCGCGGCGGGCGACGACCATGTCGTGCAGCCGTGCCGCCGCCGCCTCGGCCGCCGTCTCGGTCGCCGCATAGGCCGTGACGGCCGGGCCGCAGCCCTCGAAGTCGCAGTATGGAAAGCCGAGGCAGAGCGAGAGGTCGGCCGCCCCGGCCTGCTCCGCGACGACCGGGATCGCCGCGTAGAGTTCCTGCATCGGATGGGCGAGCGTGCACTGCGCGGAGAGCGGAACCAGGAAGTCGATCGGCCGGTGCCGCCGTGCCCAGGGGCGGCCATGCGCGATGCGATCGAGCAGCAGGCGCATCGCGCGCGCGCCCGTCTCCTTCATGTCCACGTGCGGATAGGTGCGGTAGGCGGTCAGCACGTCGGCGTGCTCAACCATCGCGCGCGTGACATTGGCGTGCAGATCCAGGCTCGCCGCGATCGGCAGCGCGGGTCCGAGGCGGGCGCGCAGCCGGGCGAGGAGCTCGCCCTCGCCGTCGGGCGCCCCCTCCACCATCATCGCGCCGTGCAGGTCGAGATAGAGCCCGTCGAGCGGCATGGCGGCCGCGGCGTCCTCGACGATCCAGCCGGCGATCGTCTCGAAGGCATCGCGGGTGACCGGGGCGGAGGGCATGGCGATGCCCCAGGCGAGCGGCACGACCGTGTGTCCCTCGCTCTCGGCCAGCTCGCGCGCGCCGGCGGCCGGCACGCGCGTGCCGGCGATCGCCTCCAGCATCGCCGCGCCGCGCGCGAGCGGCGGGAAGCCGCCCGGCTTCTCGAAGGCCGCGAGGTCGGCCGGGAAGGGCGCGAAGGAGTGGCTCTCGTGCAGGAGCCCGGCGATCGCGATGCGCATCAGGCGCGCTCCGCCGCGGCGAGCACGGCGTCGGCGAGCACGCGGCAGCCGGCCTCGGCCCAGTCCGGGGTGATGCTCTCCGCCTCGTTGTGGCTGAGCCCGCCGTGGCAGGGCACGAAGATCATCGCGGTCGGCACCGCGCGCGCGAGATAGACCGCGTCGTGGCCGATGCCGGTCGGCATGTCGCGATGCGCGTAGCCGCGCGCCTCGGCCGCCGCGCGCACGTGGCCGACCAGGGTCGGGTCGAACGGCGTGGCCGGCGCGGACCAGAACGGCGCGACGGTCGCCGCGACGCGCCGCGCGGCGGCGATCGCGCCGATGCGCGTGTGCAGGGCGCGCACCATGCGGTCGAGCCCCGCCTCGTCCGGGTGGCGCAGATCGACCGTGAACCAGACCCGCCCCGGCACGACGTTGCGGCTGTCGGGAGAGAGCGTCAGCCGGCCGACCGTGCCGTTGCCGCCGTGCTCGAGCGCGATCCCCTCCACCGCGGCGATCATCAGCGAGGCGGCGACCAGCGCGTCGCGGCGCATCGCCATGCCGTTGCCGCCATGCGCCTCCGCGCCCGCGACCGTCACCTCGAACCAGGCCTGGGCCGAGGCGCCGGTGACCACGCCGATGATCGCCCCCTCGGCCTCCAGGAGCGGTCCCTGCTCGATGTGCAGCTCGAGATAGGCGGCGAGGTCGCGCGCCCAGGCGGGATCGGCCTCGCCCTGCCAGCCGATGCGCGCGAGCTCGCGTCCGAACACCGCGCCGGCGGGATCGGTCTTGGCGAGGATCTCCTCCTCGGTGAACACGCCGACCGCGACGCCCGAACCCATCATGGGGGGCGAGAAGCGCGCCCCCTCCTCGTTGGTCCAGTTGACGAGCAGGATCGGCGCGCGCGTGCGGATGCCCGCCTCGTCGAGCGCGCGCAGCGTCTCGAGCCCGGCCAGCACGCCGAGCACGCCGTCGAACCTGCCGCCGGTGGGCTGGGTGTCGAGATGGCTGCCGATCGCGACCGGTTTGCGTGCCGGATCGGCGCCCTCGCGGCGGAACGCCATGTTGCCGACGCGATCGACGGTCATCGTCAGCCCCAGCGCCTCGCACCAGTGGCGCAGCAGGTGACGCGCCCTGCCGTCGAGATCGGTGAGCGCCTGACGGTTGCAGCCGCCCTTCGGCGTCGCACCGATGCGCGCCATCTCCATCAGGCTGTCCCACAGGCGCTGTCCGCTGACCGGCAGGTTGTCCATCACGCCGTCTCCGTACCACACCATTGCGCGACCGTCAGAGCAATGGTGCGCGTGATCGCGTGCATGCTGGCAAGCCCCACGCTCTCGTCGATGCCGTGGATGTTCTCCGCATCGGGGCCGAACACGGCGACGGGGATGCCCTGGTAGAGCGCGAAGAACCGCCCGTCGGTCAGTCCCGTCGCAGGGTAGGCGCGCAGGTTGCCGCCACCCACCTCCGCGAAGCTGCGTTCGGCGAGCGCCGCGATCGGGCTTGCGCGGTCGAACGCGCACGGATCGGCCATGAACCCGCCCCAGGACAGCGTGACCTTGGCCCCGCGCAGCGCCGGATCGGCCGCGGCCTCGGCGACGATGCGCTCGATGTCGGCCTTGGCCTGCGCCGCCGTGTAGCCGAGCATGACGCCGACGCGCAGGCCGAGGCGGCACTTCGAGGGCACCGAGGAGTTCCACTCGCCGCCCTCGACCGTGCCGAGATTGACGTTCACCGGATGGTTCACGCCGCGGAACGCGGCGTGCACGTGCTCGGCGCGGTTCATCTCGGCCTCGTAGTCCTTGAAGCGCGCGGCGACCGCCATCGCCGCCTCGATCGCGTTCACCCCCGCCTGCATGTCGCGCACATGCGCCGGCCGCCCCGTCACCGTCACCCAGGCCCAGACCACGCCGACCTCGGCGGTGTAGATCGCCTCGTAGCCGGGGCCGGGCTCGGGGATGATCGCGGCATCAGCCTTCGGCATCGCCAGCATGGTGGCGAGCGCGCCGTTGCCGGTGCACTCCTCCTCGATCACGGCGTGCACCTGCACCTCGGCCGCCGGCGCGAGGCCCGCGCGCGCGAGCGCCTTCAGCGCGATCATGTTCGAGACGAGCCCGGCCTTCATGTCGCCGGCCCCGCGGCCGTAGAGGCGCCCGCCGCGGAGATCGGGCTGGAACGGCGGTGTGGTCCATTCCTCCTCGGCGCCGGGCGGCACGACGTCCACATGCGCCTGCAGCACGAGCGAGCGGCCCTTGCGTTCGCGCGGCCGGTGCAGGCCGACGACATTGTCGCGCCCGGCATAGGGGATCAGCGGCGGCGAGAAGCCGGGATGGTCCTTCAGCCGGTCGGGCTCGGTCGGCACGCGCCGCACCTCGAGGCCCTGCAGGGCCAGCGCGTCGGCGACGAAGTCGAGGCACGGCCCCTCGCGTCCGAGCGTGGAGTCGAACTGCACCAGCCGGCCGAGCAGCGCCGCCGCCTCGGCCTCGAGCGAGGCACAGGCGTCGAGGATCGCGCGCTTGGCACCCGGATCGATCGTCATCGCTCTCCCTCACGCCGCCCGGGCCGGCGGCATCCAGTGCTTGCCGGGAATGGCATCGAGCAGTTCGCGCGTATAGGCGTGGCGCGGGCTGCCGAAAACCTGCGCCGTGTCGCCGAGCTCGACGATCTCGCCCCGCTGCATCACCGCGATCCGGTCGCAGACCTGGGCGGCGACGCGCAGGTCGTGGGTGATGAACAGCATGGTCAGCCCGAGCCGGTGGCGGATGTCGTCGAGCAGCGCCAGCACCTGGGCCTGCACCGAGACGTCGAGCGCGCTCACCGGCTCGTCGGCGATCAGCAGCTCGGGGTCGAGGGCGAGCGCGCGGGCAAGGCCGATGCGCTGGCGCTGGCCGCCCGAGAACTCGTGCGGGTAGCGGTCGATCGCGCCCTCGTCGAGCTGGACGAGGCGCAGGAGTTCGCGCACGCGCGCCATCGCCTCCGGGCGCGGCACGCCGTGTGTCACCGGCCCCTCGGCGATGATGTCGCCGATCTTGCGGCGCGGATTGAGCGAGGCGTAGGGGTCCTGGAACACTATCTGGATGCGGCGGCGATAGGGCTTCATCGCCCCGCGCGAGAGCCGGCGGAGATCGGTGCCGTGGAAGGCGATCGTGCCGCCGTCGGGCTCGACCAGGCGCACCACGCAGCGCGCGAGCGTCGATTTGCCCGACCCGCTCTCGCCGACCAGGCCCAGCGTCTCGCCCTTGGCGAGCGTGAACTCGGCGTCCTTCACCGCGACGACCGTGGTGCCACGCCTGAACAGACCGCCGCCGCGGCGGAAGGTCTTGCGCACGGCCTGGAGCCGCAGCACCTCTCCACCGCCTGTCGCGGCCGCGCGCGCTCTGCCGTGCGGCACGGCATCGATCAGCGCGCGGGTGTAGGGGTGCTCGGGCGCGTTCAGCACGCGCCCGGCCGGTCCCTGCTCGACCACGCGGCCTCGCTGCATCACGGCGACGCGGTCGGCGATCTCGGCGACCACGCCGAAATCGTGGGTGATGAACAGCACACCCGTGCCCTTGTCCTGCTGCAGCTGGCGGATCAGGCGCAGGATCTGCATCTGCGTCGTCACGTCGAGCGCGGTGGTGGGCTCGTCGGCGATCAGCACCGAGGGGCCGAGTGCCAGCGCCATCGCGATCATCACCCGCTGGCGCTGCCCGCCCGAGAGGCGGAACGGATAGGCGCCAAGCAGGGCGGGCGGATCGGGCAGGCGCACATCCTCGAGCAGGCGCAGCACGCGGCCGCGCACGTCGCCGGTCTCGCCGTGCACGCGGAACACCTCGGCGATCTGCTCGCCCACCGTCATCAGCGGGTTGAGCGCGGTCATCGGCTCCTGGAACACCATGCCCAGGCGCCGCCCGCGCAGCTCGCGCATGTCCTCGGGCGGCAGGCGCAGCAGATCCGTGCCCTCGAACACGATCCGTCCGGCGACCACCGGCAGGCCCTCCGGCACCAGCCCCATCACGGCCGAGGCGGTCATCGACTTGCCCGAACCGGACTCGCCGACGACGCAGAGGATCTCGCCCGGATCGAGGGCGAGCGAGACGTCCTCGATCGCATGCGCCCGCTCCCCGCCCGGCGGCAGCGCGATCGTCAGCCCCTCGATCGCGAGCAGGCTCATGCCGGCAGCGCACCGCGCCGGCGCGCGAGCCGTGGGTTGAGCGCGTCGTTCAACCCCTCGCCGACGAGGTTGAGGGCGAGCACGGTGAGGAAGATCGCGATCCCCGGGAACACGCTCATCCACCAGGCAAGGCGGATCACGGAGCGGCCCGAGCCGATCATGAAGCCCCAGGACATCAGGTTGGGATCGCCCAGGCCCAGGAACGACAGCGCGCTCTCGAGCAGGATCGCGGTCGCCACCATCAGCGAGGAGAGCACGATGATCGGCGAGAGCGCATTGGGCAGGATCTCGGTCAGGATGATCGCGATGCGCGATCGCCCCAGAACCTCGGCGGCCTGGACGAACTCGCGCGAGCGCAAGGAGAGGAACTCGGCGCGCACCACGCGCGTCACCGGCGGCCAGGAGACGATCGCGATCGCGATCACGATCGAGCTGATCGATGGCGTGAAGATCGCGACGAGAACCACGGCCAGGACGAACGAAGGGATCGTCTGGAAGAACTCGGTGAAGCGCATGATGGCGTCGTCCACCCGCCCGGCCGCGTAGCCCGCCACCGCGCCGAGCGTGATGCCGATCGCGAGCGCCGCCGCGGTGGAGACCCCGCCCACCAGCAGCGAGACATAGGTGCCGTGCGCGATCCCGGCGGCGACGTCGCGGCCGAGACTGTCGCTGCCGAGCAGGAATCCCGCCTCGCCCGGCGGCATGAACGGGATGCCGCGCATCTCCCACGGGCTGAACGGGAACAGAACCGGGGCGAGGATCGCGGTCAGCCCGATCAGCGCAAGGATGGCGAGTCCGATCACCGCGCCGAGATTGCGGCGGAAGCGGCGCCAGAACTCCGCCATCACGCCACCTCCACGCGCGGATCGACCACGGCATAGAGCAGGTCGGTGACCAGGTTGAACACCACCACCATCACGGCGGTGCAGAAGAACACGCCGAGCAGCACGGCGTAGTCGCGCGCGAGCAGCGCCTCGAAGGCGAGCCGGCCGATGCCCGGCCAGGCGAACACGGTCTCGACCAGGATCGAGCCGCCGACAAGCTGCCCGGCCTGGATGCCGGCGAAGGTGATCACGGGCAGGAGCGCGTTGCGCAGCACGTGCACGCGCACGATCCGCCCCTCGGGCACGCCCTTGGCGCGGGCGGTGCGCACGAAGTCCTGGTCGGCCACCTCGAGCATGGAGGCGCGCGCGAGGCGCGCGTAGATCGCGAGGAAGAACAGCCCGAGCGTCAGCGCCGGCAGGATCAGGTGCTTGGCGACGTCGAGCGCATGGGCGAGGCCTGTCAGATCCGCGCCGACCGTGAACATGCCGAAGGAGGGCAGCCACTCCAGCCAGACCGAGAACACCAGCACCAGCAGGAGGCCCACCCAGAAGATCGGCGTGGCGTAGAAGGTGAGCGCGATCACGGTGATCGCGCTGTCGGCCGGCCGGCCGACCCGGCGCGAGGCGGCCACCCCGAGCGCCACCCCGCCGATCAGCGCGAAGGCGAAGGCGGCGCCGGTGAGCAGGAGCGTCGCCGGCAGGCGCTCGCCGATCAGCGAGGCCACGGTGCGCTGCTGGCGGTGGCTGAAGCCGAGATCGAGGGTGAGGATGTCGCGCAGATAGATCAGCAGCTGCTCCCAGAGCGGCCGGTCCAGCCCGAACTGCTCGCGCAGCTGCGCCATGAAGAGCGGATCCGCCGCCCCCGACTGGCCGGCGATCACGCTCGCCGGGTCGCCGGGGGCGAGCCGGATCAGCACGAACTGGAAGACGACGACGCCGAGGATGACGAAGGCCGCCTTGACGGTCCGCTGCGCGAGGAAGGCCGCGAGGGCGCCCGCTCCCATGCCGGGGCGTCAGGAGGCGAAGAACACGTCGTCGAAGCTCGCGTGCACGCCCGTGCCCGTGGTGATCACGTTCCTCAGCCGCTTCTCGTGGATGGTCGGGAAGGCGAGCTCCATCAGCCACACCAGCGGCACATCGGCGACCAGCTTCTTCTGCACCTCGCTGAACAGCGCGCGCCGCTTCTCGGCCTGCGGCTCGTCGCGCGCCTGCGCGAACAGCCTGTCCACCTCCGCGTTGACGTAGCCGGCCGTGTTGGTGAACGCGACCTTCTTGATGTTGCTGCTGACATAGGTGCGCTCGACGCCGAGCGTCGGGTCGCCCCACTGGTAGACGAAGTTGATCGTGGTCTCGAACTCCCAGTTGGCGAGGCGGCGCACCCAGCCGGCGACGTCGGTGCTCTCGAGCTCCACCGCGATGCCGACCTGGCGCAGCGCCTGGCGCAGATACTCCGAGAGCCGGTTCCACACCTCGCCGTAGGGCAGCTGCATCATCTTGATCGAGGCGCGCACCCCGTCCGCGTTCGGCCTGAGCCCCATGCCGTCGAGGATCGCGGCCGCCTCGCGCGGGTTGAAGTCCGGCATCCTGGCCGTCGGATCGTGGAAGCGCGTGGTCGAGGCGATCGGGCTGGTCGCCGGCCGGCCGACGCCGAACCAGAGACGCTGGGCGATGAAGTTGCGGTCCACCGCGTGCGCCATCGCCCGGCGGAAGCGCGCATCATCCAGCGGCTTGATGCGGTGGTTGATCTCGATCCAGGAGAGCGGCGAGAAGAGCTCCCATCCGTCGGTCGCCACCGCCAGGTTCGGCATCGCCTGGAAACGCGGCACGTCGAAGGGCTCGATGTCGTTGAACTGCGTCATCTGCACCTGCCCGGTCTGCAGCGCGAGCGCGCGGCTCTGGCTGTCGGGCACGACGCGGTAGATGATCCCGTCGAGATAGGGCTGGCCCGGCTTCCAGTACTGCTCGTGGCGCGCAAGGCGGATGAAGTTGCCGCGCTGCCACTCGGCGAGCCTGAACGGGCCCGTGCCGATCGGCGTGCTGTTGTTCGGGTTGTTGCGGTAGTCGGTGCCGTCGTAGAGGTGCTTCGGCACGATCGCGCAGGCAGTGACGTCGAAGATCAGCAGGAACGGCTCGAACGGCGCCTTCAGTGTGAACACCACGGTCTTCGGGTCGGGCGCCTCGGCCTTCTCGATCCGCTCGAGGATCGCGCGCGCGCGGGGGTTCACCTCCATGTGGAACTTCGTGACCGAGAAGATCACGTCCTCGGCGGTGCAGGGCCTGCCGTCGTGGAAGGTGATGTTGTCCTGCAGGGTGAAGGTGTAGACGCGCCCGTCCGGCGAGACCGACCAGCTTCGCGCCAGTTCCGGCAGCGGTTCGAGCCTGGGCGAGAGCTTCACCAGGCCCTGGTAGATCTTGCCACCGACGATCAGGGTCGGGCCCTGGTTGTTGACGCCGAGGATCAGCAGCGGCGGTTCGGGCGTGATGATCGTGTTCAGCACCCCGCCGCGCCGCGGCGCGACCCCTTGCGCGCGCGCCTGATCGACCGTCATCAGCATCGGTGCGGCGGCGGCGCCGGCAAGAACGGCGCGACGGCCGAGCGCGGGGCTGCGCGGATCGGTCATCACGGAAGTCTCCCCTTCGTCTGTGCGCTCGAGCAGGCTAGCGCGCGGCGCTGCGGCGCGGCAAGCCGCCTTGCCCCGGCGCCGCCCACTCCGTAGCGTCGCCGCATGGACGTGTTCTTCCACCCCGACCAGATGCTGCACGCGCCGCAGTTCTTCCTGATGCGCGGCCGCGTCGTGCACCATTTCGAGGTGCCGGCGCGCGCCTCGGCGCTGCTCGGCGCGTGCCAGGACGCGGGGCTTGCGATCCACGAGCCGCCACCGCCGGATCGCGCCCTTCTCGAGGCCGTGCACGACCCCGCCTATCTCGCCTTCCTGCGCGAGTCCCATGCGGAATGGCGCGCCCTGCCCGATGCGGGGGCGGAGATCGTGCCCAACATCCATCCGACACCGGAGATGCTGGCGCAGGGTGCGCGCGCCGGCGGGCTGGTCGCGCGCGCGGGCTGGCATCTCGCCGATACCGCCTGCGCGATCGGCGCGGAGACGGACAGGGCCGCCTTCGCCGCCGCCGCCTGCGCCGAGGCCGCGGCGAAACGCGTGCTCGCCGGCGCGACTGCCGCCTATGCGCTGACGCGCCCGCCCGGGCATCACGCCTATGCCGCGCGCGCGGGCGGGCACTGCTACCTGAACAATGCGGCGGTCGCGGCCGAGGCGCTCCGCCGCGGCGGGGTGGCGCGCGTCGCCGTGCTCGACATCGACGCGCATCACGGCAACGGCACGCAGGGCATCTTCTGGACGCGCGGCGACGTGCTGACGGTGTCGGTGCACGGCGACCCGGACGGCTACTATCCCTGGTACGTCGGCCGGGCGGATGAGCGCGGCGCGGGGCCGGGTGAGGGAGCGAACCTGAACCTGCCGCTCGCGCGCGGCACGACGGATGCCGGCTGGCTCGCCGCGATCGACGCGGGGCTTGCCGCGATCCGCGCGTTCCGGCCCGACGCCCTTGTGCTCGCGCTCGGGTTCGACGCCTGCTCCGAGGAGCCGCTCGGCTATCTGCAGGTGAGCGCGGACGGCTTCGCGCGCGCGGCCGAGCGGGTCGCTGCGCTCGGCCTGCCGACGGTGATCACCCAGGAGGGGGGATACGCGGTCGATGCCCTGGGCCGCCTCCTGGCGCGGTTCCTGGCGGGCTGGCGCGGCTGAACCGCGCGTTCACCGCCCACCAGACGAACGCCATCGGAAGCGGCCAAGCCAGGGCCCAGCGATCGAGCCGCTCCAGCGTTTCGGACGAGAGGCGGATCACGCCCTCGTCTTCCAGGAGCAGGGCGAGGGCCGCCGCCAGGCTCAGCGCGGTCGCCGCGGCAGGCCCGCGCCAGCCCCGGCGGGCAAACGCGGCGGCGCTGGCCGCGAGGGCGAATCCGATCGTGAACAGGGCGAACCAGAGGAACGCCTCGAGGCCGGGAGTGAAGATGGCGATGTCGCTCATCGCCCCGGCCGTCACTCCGGGATCGGGCCGACGAGCACCGCATCCCCGTCCACGCGCGCGGCGATCGCCGTCAGGCGCTCGCCGGCGCAGGGACCCTTGAGGCAGAACCCGTCCTCGATGCGGAACAGCGCGCCATGCGTCGAGCACTGGATGTGCTCGCGCCGCGCATCGAGGAAGCGGTCGGGGGCGATGTCGAGCGACACACCGAGATGCGGGCAGGCGTTCAGATAGACCCACACCTTGCGGCCGCGCCGCACCGCGAAGACGCCGGTGAAGCGGCCGGGCGCCGGGTCGAACCCCTTGGCCCCGCCATCCGGGATCTCCTCCAGCCGGCAGAGCTCCCGCTCGGCCATCGCGGCGGTCACGGCTCCCGCCACCCGCCCATGGCGCAGATCGTGCGCCAGTGGGCCGCACTGACCGGCATCACCGAGAGCCGCGACTGGCGCAGCAGCAGCAGCCCTTCGAGCCGGGGGGCCACCTTCATCTCGGCGAGGCCGACGCGCCGGGGGAACGGCCCGACCGTCCTGACATCCACGGCGACCCAGGGGCTGCCGGGCTCGGCGGTGGGGTCCGGATAGGCCTCCCGCACCACCTCGACCACGCCGACGATCTCCTTGCCGACGTTCGAGTGGTAGAAGAACGCCCGGTCGCCGACCCGCATCGCCATCAGGTTCCGCTTGGCGGCGTGGTTGCGCACGCCGGTCCAGGGCTCGACCCCGGCCCTCACTTGGTCGTCCCAGGAGAAGGCGTCGGGCTCGGACTTCACCAGCCAGTAGGCCACGGACCGCTATCCTGCCACCTGCTGGCCGTCCTTGAAGACGATGCGCAGCGGCCGGACGACTACGCTCTCGAACAGCCCGGCCCTGGCATAGGGGTCGTTGGCCGCCAGGGCCTCGGCCTCGGCGCGGTCGGCCACGTCCACCACGTAGAGCGAACCGCGCGGCTTGCCCTCGCCGTCCAGGACCGGGCCGACCAGCACGAGCTTGGCGATATTGGCCTTCAGGTACTCGAGATGGCTCGGCCGGGTCGCCAGGCGCAGCTCCAGGCTGTCGGGCTTGTCCACGCACTGGATGGTGAAGTGCATCGCGGTCCCTTTCCTCACGGGGCTCCACACGCCGGGTTGCGCTTCAATCTGCCCCGGTCGGCCCATATCATCGGGCGCGATGGATGGGAACGCAGCCCCGCGCGGCTCGAGCCTGCACCGCTTCGCCAATCCGGGCCGCTTCATGCGGCTGTCCGGGGCCATGCTGCCGTGGCTGGCGGCGCTGGCGATCGCCGTCTCGGCGCTGGGGCTTGTCTGGGGGCTGGCCTTTGCCCCCCGCGACTGGCAGCAGGGCGACACGGTGCGGATCATGTACGTGCACGTGCCGGCGGCCTGGATGGCGATGGGGGGCTATCTCGGACTCGCGGTCGCCTCGTTCGTCAGCCTGGTCTGGCGCCATCCGCTCGCCGACATCGCCGCGGCCGCGATCGCGCCCGTCGGCGCCGTGTTCACCGCGATCTGCCTGATCACTGGCAGCCTCTGGGGCAAGCCGATGTGGGGCACATGGTGGGTGTGGGACGCGCGGCTGACCTCGGTCCTGGTGCTGTTCTTCCTCTATCTCGGTCACATCGCGCTGACGGCGGCCTTCGACGAGCCCGACCGCGCCGCCCGGCCGGCGGCCATCCTGGCGCTGATCGGCGCGGTCAACCTGCCGATCATCAAGTTCAGCGTCGAATGGTGGAACACCCTGCACCAGCCCGCCTCGGTGACGCGCCTCGACGCGCCGGCGATCCACATGGACATTCTCTGGCCGCTGCTGGTCGCGGCGGCGGGGTTCCTGTTCGCCTTCGCTTCCCTGGTGCTGCTGCGGATGCGCACGGCCATCCTCGAACGCCGTGCGCGCGCGCTGATGCTCGCGCGGGCGGCCGCGGCGCGTCTGCCCGAGGCCATGCCGGCATGAGCGCGTTCCTCGACATGGGGGGCTACGCGGCCTTCGTCTGGCCGGCCTACGCGGTCGCGGTCGGCGCGCTGGTCGCGCTCGCGGCCATCTCGCTGCGGCAGTGGCGCGCGGCCAGGGCCGAGGTGGCGCGGCTCGAGGCCCTGGGCCCGCGCCGGCGCGGCGGAGGAAGCGCATGAGCCGCAAGAGGCGCCGCCTCTGGATCCTGCTGCTCTGCGGCCTCGGCCTCGGCAGCGCGACCGCGCTCACGCTGACCGCGTTCGAGGACAGTCTCGTCTTCTTCTTCTCGCCGTCCGATCTCGCCGCCAAGCCCATGCCGCCCGACCGGCCGTTCCGCGTCGGCGGACTGGTCGAGGCCGGCAGCGTCACACGCAGCACCAACGCCGAGGGGCGGGCGGAGACCGCCTTCCGCGTCACCGACGGCGCGCGGTCGCTCCGCGTCACCTACACCGGCATCCTGCCCGACCTGTTCCGCGAGGGGCAGGGCGTGGTCGCCGAGGGCCGGCTGCGCCCCGACGGCAGCTTCGCCGCGACCTCGGTGCTGGCGCGCCACGACGAGACCTACATGCCGCCGGAGGTCGCGGATGCGCTGAAGCGTGCCGGCCACTGGCAGCCCGGCCAGCCGCCGCCGCCGGCAGCGCAGTGGAACACGCTCAGCCGGCCGGCGGCGAACTGAGGCGATGATCCCCGAACTCGGCCACTACGCGCTCGTCCTCGCGCTCTTGCTCGCGGGCGTGCAGGCGACCCTGACGCTGGCCGGCGCGCGGCTCGGCGAGACGCGCGGCGCGCTGCTGATCGCCGCCGGTCCGCCCACCGCGCTCGCCCAGGCCGGATTCGTCGCGCTCGCCTTCCTCTGCCTGATGTGGTCCTACGCGGTGAGCGACTTCTCGGTGGCGAACGTGGTTCAGAACAGCCACTCGCTGAAGCCGATGCTCTACAAGCTCACCGGCACCTGGGGGAACCACGAGGGCTCCATGGTGCTGTGGATCCTGATCCTCGGCCTGTGCAGCGCCGCGGTGGCCGGGTTCGGCGCCAATCTTCCCGCGACCCTGCGCGCGCGCGTGCTCGGCGTGCTCGGTCTCGTCTCGGTCGGGTTCCTGCTGTTCACGATCCTCACCTCGAACCCGTTCGAGCGCGTCTGGCCGATCCCCGAGGACGGGCGCGACCTCAACCCGCTGCTCCAGGACCCCGGCCTCGCCTTCCACCCCCCCTTCCTCTATCTCGGCTATGTCGGCACCGCGGTCGCCTTCGCCTTCGCCTGCGCCGCCCTGATCGAGGGCCGCGTCGATGCCGCCTGGGGCCGCTGGGTGCGGCCCTGGACGCTCGCCGCCTGGTGCGCGCTCACCCTCGGCATCGCGCTCGGCTCGTGGTGGGCCTATTACGAGCTCGGCTGGGGCGGGTTCTGGTTCTGGGACCCGGTCGAGAACGCCTCGCTGATGCCCTGGCTGCTCGCCACCGCGCTCCTGCATTCCGCGATCGTGGTGGAGAAGCGCGAGGCGCTGAAGGTCTGGACCATCCTGCTCGCGATCCTGACGTTCTCCCTGTCCCTTCTGGGAACGTTCCTGGTCCGGTCGGGCATCCTCAACTCGGTGCACGCCTTCGCCAACGACCCCGAGCGCGGCGTGTTCATCCTGATCCTGCTCGCGCTGACGGTGGGCGGGTCGCTCATCCTGTTCGCCTGGCGCGCGCCGGCGCTCGCGCCCCAGGGCGTGTTCGCGCCGATCAGCCGCGAGGGCGCGCTGGTGCTGAACAACCTGCTGCTGGCGACGCTCTGCGGCGTGGTGTTCGTCGGCACGCTCTATCCGCTGTTCGCCGATCTCGTGCTGGGGGCGAAGATCACGGTCGGCCCGCCCTTCTTCAACGCGACGACCTTCCCGCTGTTCCTGCCGCTGCTGGCGGCGATGGCGGTCGGCCCGCTCCTGCCCTGGAAGCGCGCCGATCTCTGGGCGGCGCTGGCGCGGCTCAGGCTCGCGCTCGCGGTGGTCGCCGCGTTCGCCGTCGTCTATCTCGCCGCCGTCGATCGCGCCGCCCTGCCGCTCCTCGGCTTCGCCGCGGCGCTCTGGGTGGTGCTGGCGGCCGCGACCGATCTCGCCGAGCGCATCCGGCTCGGCGCGGTGCCGTTCGCCGATTCCTGGCGGCGTCTGCGCGGGCTGCCGCGCGGGGCGATCGGCGGCATCGTCGCGCATGCCGCGGTCGGCATCTGCGTCGCGGGCATCGCGGGCAAGGGGATCGCGCCCGAGCGCATCACGCTGCTCAAGCCCGGCGAGACGACGACGATCGCCGCCTACGTGATCCGTTTCGAGGGAACGCGCCCGGTCGCAGGTCCGAACTGGACCGGCACCGAGGGCCGGCTCGTGGTGATCCGCGACGGGCGCGAGATCGGCGTGCTCGCCCCGCAGCGGCGCGTCTATCCGGTCGCGCGCATGAACACCACCGAGGCCGCGATCCGCACCTCCGGCCTTGCCGACCTCTATGGCGTGATCGGCGAGGGCAGCGAGGACGGCGCGACGGTGGTGCGGCTGCACTGGAACCCGCTCGCGCCGTGGATCTGGGTGGGGGCGGTGCTGATGGCGCTGGGCGGCGTGGTCAGTCTCTCGGATCGGCGGCTGCGCGTGGGCGTGCCCGCACGCCGTCGCGCGCCCGTGCCGGTGGCGGCGGAATGACGGCGCGGCGGCTGCTCTTCGCCCTGCCGGCGCTGGTGCTGCTCGCCGCGGCGGCCGGGTTCTGGACGATGCTCGCCGGGATGCAGCGCGGCAGCTTCGATCCGCGCGGCGTGCCCTCGGCGCTGGTCGGCAGGCCGGTGCCGCCGTTCGATCTCGGCGCGTTGCCGGGGTGGAACAAGCCCGGGCTCTCCTCGGCCGACATCGCCGCCGCTGCGCGCGAGGGGCCGGTGCTGGTGAACTTCTTCGCCTCCTGGTGCGTGCCCTGCCTGGTCGAGCATCCGCAGCTCATGCGCCTTGCCGCCGAGGGCGTGCCGGTGTTCGGCATCAACTACAACACCGGCACGCAGAAGGACCCCGGTGCCACGGACTGGCTGCGCCGCCATGGCGATCCGTACCGGCGCATCGGCGTCGATGCCACCGGCCGCGTGGCGGTGGATTTCGGAGTGTACGGCGTGCCCGAGACCTATCTGATCGACCGCGATGGCTTCGTGCGCTGGCGCATGGCGGGGCCGATCACCGAGCAGATCCTGGCGGAGGAGGTCCGTCCGCTGCTGAGGAAGTTCAAATGAGAGCGGGGGGCCGCAAGGCCCCCCCCGCCCCTCTGGAGGGGGGGGCGGGGGGACGACCGTCGTCCCCCCGGATCCTCTCCCTCGACTGCGCGCTCGCCCGCACCTCCGCCGCCTTCGGCGACGTCTCGGCCGAGGCTCCCGGCGGCCACGGTCAGGCCGCCGCGATCGCGGTCCTCGCCGCCCGGGTGCTCGCCGGGGCGACACCCGACGCGGTCGCCGCCACCATCGGCCCCGGCAGCTTCACCGGCGTGCGCGCCGCGCTCGCGCT
>NZ_VIKA01000004.1 GCF_006704265.1 Elioraea sp. Yellowstone
GCGCGCCCCCGGCCGGCGGCCCAGGCCGAGGCGCCGCCCGCGCAACCCGAGGCGGAGCGCTCGCTGCCGCTGGCCCCCGACAGTCTCGGCGCGCAGCTCCTGGTCGCGCTGAGCGAGCGGCTGGTCGGCATCGGCGAGACCACCATCGCGGTGGTGCAGACGCTCGCGGACGCGCCGCAGGTCTGGACCTGGGTCAACCGTGTGGCCGCCGACCCGGCCGCGCGCGCGGGCGTGCTCGACACGCTCTGGAAGATCGCGCTCGTGCTCGGCGCGGGCATCCTGGTCGAGCGGCTGCTGATCCTGGCGCTGCGGCCGGTGCGCGCGCGCCTGCTCAGGCGCGAGCCGGCGAACTGGACCGCGCGCGGGCTCGCCGCCGGCGCCGATTTCGTGCTCGACGTGCTCCCCATCGTCGCCTTCGCGATCGTCTCCTACAGCCTGATCACGGCGGTGGAGCGCTGGCCGTCGCGCCAGATCGTGCTGCTGGTGGCGAACAACGCCTATCTCGCCGCACGGCTCGCGCGCGCCCTCGGCCGGCTGGTCTTCTCGCCCGACGCGCCGTCGCTCCGGCTGATCCCGCGCATGTCCGACGAGACGGCCGCCTATGCGCAGATCTGGCTGCAGCGCATCACCACGGTCGGCGTGATCGGCTATGCCGCGACCGAGGCCGCGCTGGTGTTCGGCCTCGACCGCGCGGCCCATTCGGGCCTGCTCAAGCTGCTCGGCCTGATCATCACGGTGCTCCTGATCCTGATCGTGATGCAGAACCGCGAGGCGGTGGGCGACGCGATCCGCGCCGGACCGGGGACCGGCGGCCCCTGGGCGGTGGTGCGCAACCGGCTCGCCGATGTCTGGCACATCCTGGCCGCGCTCTATCTGGCCGCCGCCTGGGTGGTGACCGCGCTCGAGATCGAGGACGGCTACGGCCGCATCCTGCGCTTCACCGTCACGACGATCCTGGTGGTGGGGCTGGCCAAGCTCGCCGAGCTCGCGATGCGGCGCGCGCTCGAGCGCGGCTTCGCGGTCAAGCGTGCGACCGCCGAGCGCCATCCGGGGCTGGAATCCTGGGTCAACCGCTACGTGCCGGCGCTGAAGGGCGTGCTGGCGGGCGCGATCTGGGCCTTCGCGGCGGTGGTGATGCTGCAGCTCTGGGGCTTCGGTGCCTTCGACTGGTTCCGCCCGGGCCAGCTCGGCAGCCGCCTGCTCGGCGCGGTCGCCTCGATCGGCATCACCGTGCTGATCGCGCTCCTCGTCTGGGAGAGCGCGAACGCCGCGATCCAGCGCCATCTCGACCGGCTCTCGCGCGATGCGCAGGCTGCGCGCAGCGCGCGGGTGCGCACGCTCCTGCCGATGCTGCGCACCTTCCTGATGGTGGTGATCGTGGTCGTGGTGGCGCTGATCGCGCTCTCGGAGATCGGCGTGAACATCGCGCCGCTTCTGGCCGGCGCCGGCGTGATCGGGCTGGCGATCGGCTTCGGCTCGCAGCGCCTGGTGCAGGACCTGATCACCGGCATCTTCCTGCTGATGGAGGACGCGATCGCGGTCGGCGACGTCGTCAACGTCGCCGGCCAGGGCGGTGTCGTCGAGGCGCTCTCGATCCGCTCGATCCGGCTGCGCTCGCTCGACGGCACGGTGCACATCATCCCGTTCAGCGCCGTGAACATGGTGTCCAACATGACCAAGGACTTCGCCTTCGCCGTGTTCGATGTCGGCGTGGCCTACCACGAGGACACCGACCGGGTGGTGGAGGTGCTGAAGGCCGCCGCCGAGGAGATGCGCGGCGAGGACCGCTGGGCGGCGGTGATCCGCGAGCCGCTCGAGATCCTGGGCGTCGACCGCTTCGCCGACAGCGCGGTTGTGATCCGCGCGCGCTTCCGCACCAACCCGGGCAGCCAGTGGTCGGTCAGCCGCGAGTTCAACCGCCGCTACAAGAAGGCGTTCGATGCGGCCGGGATCGAGATCCCGTTCCCCTACCGCACGGTGGTGCTGAAGGGGGAGGGCGGGACCCCGGCGCTGACGGTGGACGAGAAGCGCGCCATCGCCGCCGCCGGCGCGGCCTGATGCCCGGCGCGGGCGGGGCGCTACGTCTCGAGCCGGTAGCGGAAGTCGCAGTGGCTCGCCCCGCCCATGATCGTCTGCGTGCGGGTGAGCTTGAGGCGCGGGTCGTAGCCCTCGCAGAACGCGCCGTCGCGGTTGCAGGAGAGGATCGCGCCGAGATGGCCGATCCCCATGGCCCTGTAGGTCTCGGCATAGCGGCAGCGCGTGACGTTGAAGTGGAACTCCGTCTCGCTGCGCTTCAGCACCTCGATCCGCAGCGCGTCGTCCCTGGTCCAGGCCGGCAGAGTCGCCTCGAAGGTGGCGAGGTCGGTCCTGCCCTCCGGCGCCTTGCGGGCCCATGCCGCCCCTGCCGCCCTGGCCATCCGGATCACCGCGCGGGCGAGGATCTCCCGCGCCCGCGCCTCGCCGAGCTCCGCCGCCATCTCGTCGTAGATCTCCTTCGCGAAGGCCGCCTCGATGGTGCGCTGGCGCAGGATGCCGATCTCGTCGCTCATGGCCCGTCCATTCCCTGGTCCGGCGCGGACAGTAGCGCCGGGGTTGCGGCGGGCGGAAGCCCGCGCAACGATGCGCGCCAGGACCGGGACGAGGAGGGAACGATGATCCGCCGCCGCGCGCTGCTGGCTGCCCCGGCGCTGCTGATCCCGGCGCAGGCGAAGGCCCAGGACCCGTGGCCGTCGCGGCCGGTGCGCGTGATCGTTCCCTCCGCTCCCGGCGACGGTGGCGATTCGATCGCGCGGCTCTACGCCGCGAAGCTGCAGGAGGCCTTCGGCCAGCCCTTCCCGGTCGAGAACCGCACCGGCGCGGGCGGGCGGATCGGCACCGAGGCGGCCGCGCGCGCCGCCCCCGACGGCCACACGCTCATCATGGGCAATGCCGGCAGCCACGGTATCAACGGCGCGGTCTACCGCAACCTCCCCTACGACCTGGTGCGCGACTTCCAGCCCATCAGCCTGCTGGTGGAGGCGCCCAACGTGCTGGTGGTGAACCGCAAAGTGCTGGATGTCGGCTCGGTCGCCGATCTGATCGCCCATGCGAGGGCGCGGCCGGGCCGGCTCGACTACGCCTCGGGCGGGGTCGGCACCTCGGCGCATCTCTCGATGGAGCTGTTCAAGTCGATGGCCGGGCTCGAGATGCAGCACGTGCCGTTCCGCGGTGCCGCGAACGGGCTGCAGGCGCTCGTCTCGGGCGCGCCGCCGGTGATGTTCGTCAACCTGCCGCCGGCGATGGCGATCATCCAGCGGGGCGAGCTGCATGCGCTGGCCGTGACGTCGATGCAGCGCACGCCGGATCTGCCCGACACGCCCACCGTGCACGAGAGCGGCCTGCCGGGCTTCGAGACCATCGCCTGGTTCGGGCTGCTGGCACCCGCGGGCACGCCGCGCCCCGTCGTCGACCGGCTGCATGCGGCCTGCGTGACGATCGCGTCCCTGCCCGAGACGGTCGCCGCCGTGCGGCGGATCGGCGGCTTCCCGCGCGCCACCACGCCGGAGGAGTTCCACGAACGCGTGCGCGACGATGTCGCGAAGTGGCGACGCCTGGTGGCCGAGAAGAACCTGGCGCTGGAGTAGCGGGTGCGCATCGCCGCCATCCGCTTCGCGGGCGTCAACGTCACGCCGAAGACCAACTGGTCGTTCGTACAGGTCGCGACCGAGGATCGGCGCACCGGCACGGGCGAGTGCACGCTGGCGAACCACGAGGCCGTGCTCGCGCTCGAGGTCGCGCGGCTGGATGCGGCGCTGCGCGGGGCAGACGCGCGCGACCGCAACGCCCTGGCGCGACTGCTGCCGCACGCGCCGGGCGGGCTGGTGCGCCATGCCGCGATCTCGGCCCTGGAGCAGGCGCTCTGGGATCTCGCCGGGCAGGAGGCCGGTGTGCCGATCTGGCGCCTGCTCGGGGGGCGGCTGCGCGACCGTGTCGCGCTCTACGCCAACATCAACCGCGGCGTGGCCGAGCGCGTGCCCGAGGGCTTCGCCGCCGCCGCCCGCCGCGCGGTCGCGGACGGGTTCGGGGCGGTGAAGCTCGCGCCGTTCGACCCGTTCGTCTGGGAGGATGCCGCCGCCCCGGACCAGCGCGCAGCCTATGCCCGGGGGATCGAACGCATCGCCGCCGTGCGCGAGGCGGTCGGTCCCGGAATCGACGTGATGGTCGACTGCCACTGGCGCTTCTCCGCCGGCGGCGCGGCCGCGCTGGTGCGCGACCTCGCGCGCTTCGACCTGTTCTGGCTCGAATGCCCCCTCGCCGAGGCGAACCTCGGCGAGCTCCGCCGCATCCGCGCAATGGCGAACGATCGCGGCATGCGGCTCGCCGGTGCGGAGACGCTCGCCGGGCTCGCGGGCTTCGCCCCCGTGATCGCCGCCGGCGCCTATGACGTGCTGATGCCCGACATCAAGTACTGCGGCGGGTACGAGGAGATGCGCCGGATCGCCGCGCTGGCCCAGGTGCACGGCATCGAGATCGCGCCGCACAACCCGACCGGCCCGATCTGCCACGCCCACACGGTGCATGCCTGCGCCACGATCCCGAATCTCGGCCGGCTCGAAGTGCAGTTCGGCGAGACGCCGCTGTTCTTCGGCATCGCCGCCGGCACCGTGCCGGCGATCTCGGGCGGGGCGGCGCCGGTGCCCGACCGGCCGGGCCTCGGCGCCGCGCTCGCCGAGGGCATCGCCGCCGAACGCCCCTGGATCCCGATCCCTTCCCCCTGGCTCGACCCGAGGCTCGGCTGATGCATGCGCGCATTCGCGACACCACGCTCTATTTCGACGTCGACGGCGCGGGCCTCGTCCCCGACGGGCCGCGCATGCGCGAACGCCCCGTCGCCTTCGCGATCCATGGCGGGCCCGGCTCGGACCATTCCGGCTTCAAGCCAGGCTACGCGCCGCTGACGCGCGCGATGCAGCTCGTCTATTTCGACCATCGCGGCCAGGGTCGGTCGGCGCGCGACGGCGATCCCGCGCGCTGGACCCTCGACGAGAACGTCGAGGACATGGAGGCGCTCAGGCGGCATCTGGGGCTCGGCCCGATCGTGTCGATCGGCACGAGCTACGGCGGCATGGTCGCCATGGCGCATGCCGCGCGCCACCCGGACGCGGTCTCGCACCTGATCCTGGTCGCCACCGCCGCGCATGGCGGGTTCATCCACCGCGCGCGCGCGATCCTCGCCGAACGCGGCACGCCCGAACAGCAGGCGATCGCGGCGGCGCTCTGGGAGGGCGGGTTCCGCAGCGAGGAGGACGTGCGGCGCTTCCACACCGTGATGGGCCCGCTCTACTCGCGCCGCTTCGACATCGGGAAGGCGGGGCCCGCGCTCGCGCGCCTGCCCTATGCGCCCGAGCCGCTGAACCGGGCCTTCGGGCCGGACGGCTTCCTGCGCCGCTTCGACCTCCGCCCCGAACTCGCCCGCATCACCGCGCCGACCCTGGTCATCGCCGGCCTGCACGACTGGATCTGCCCGCCCGAGTTCTCCGAGGAGATCCACCGCCTGATCCCGGGCTCGCGCTACGCGCTGTTCGAGAACAGCAGCCACTCGATCCGCGCCGACGAGCCGGAACGGCTGATGACGGCGATCCTCGACTTCGTCGGCGCCCCCGTCACGAATTGACGCGCGGGCACGGCGGCCGCAGGCTCACCCTGACGCAACGGAGCAGGGAGACGGACGATGCGCATCCTGGCGGCGGTGGCCCTGGCGGCCGCGATGGTATTCGGACCGGCCCAGGCCAGGACCTTCACCTGGTCCTTCACCTCCGACGTGCTGACGCTCGATCCGCATGCCTCCAACAACACCTTCACCAACGCCTTCATCAACAACATCTACGAGGGGCTGACGCGGCACAACGCGAAGCTCGAGATCGAGCCCGCGCTCGCCGAGCGCTGGGAGCTCGTCTCGCCGACCGTCTGGCGCTTCCACCTGCGCCGCAACGTCGTGTTCCACGACGGCTCGGCCTTCGACGCCGACGACGTCGTGTTCACCTGGGCGCGGCTGAACACGCAAGGCGCGCTGGCGCGCCCGACCATTGGCCCGGTGAGGGAGGTGCGCAAGATCGATTCGCACACGGTCGAGTTCGAGACCACCCAGCCCTTCCCGGTGTTCCTCTCGGCGCTCACGCACTTCTTCGTCATGGACAAGGAATGGAGCGAGCGCGTCGGCGCGACCACCGCCTCGGACCTCTCCGCCCAGCGCGAGAGCCCGGCGGCACGGCAGGCGAACGGCACCGGCCCGTTCCGGCTGCGCGCGCGCGAGCCCGACACGCGCACCGTGCTGGAGGCGAACCCGCGCTGGTGGGACAAGCCCGAGCACAACCTGACGGAGGTGGTGTTCCAGCCGATCCGCAGCGCCGCGACGCGGACCGCGGCGCTGCTCTCCGGCGCGCTCGATGCGACGGTGGAGATCCCGATCCAGGACATCCCGCGCATCGAGCAGAACCCCGCCCTCCAGGTCGTGCAGGGGCCGGAGCTGCGGACGATCTATTTCGGCTTCGACCACTTCCGCGACGAGCTGCTCTACAGCGACGTGAAGGGGAAGAACCCGTTCAAGGACCGGCGCGTGCGCCAGGCGATCTACCAGGCGATCGACGTCGAGGCGATCAGGCGCAGCGTGATGCGCGGCCAGTCCTGGCCTGCCGGGATGATGGCCTCGCCGTTCCTCAACGGCGCGCCGCAGGACCTGAACACGCGGCCCTACCCGTACGATCCCGAGGCGGCGAAGAGGCTGCTCGCCGAGGCGGGATATCCGAGCGGGTTCTCGGTCGGGCTCTCCTGCCCGAACGACCGCTACGTCTATGACGAGCGCATCTGCCTCGCGGTGATCGGCATGCTCGGCCGCGTCGGCATCACCGTGCAGCCGCAGATCGAGCCCCTGAACGTCTGGTCGCGCCGCGTGAACACGCACGACCTCTCGATGTTCATGCTCGGCCATGCCGGGCTGCCGCTGATCGACGCCTGGTACGTGCTGTCCGAGGTGATCCAGACCAAGGGCGAGCGCGTGGGCGGCCTGAACAGCGGGCGCTACTCCAACCCGAGGATCGACGCGCTCACCCAGGCGGCGAGCCGCGAGACCGACGAGACGAAGCGGCGGGTGCTGCTGCGCGAGGCCTTCGCCCTGGAGCGCGAGGACATCGCGCATGTGCCGCTGCACCAACAGCCGATCGTCTGGGCCTCGAGGAAGGGCATCGAGCTCGCCCAGGCGCCGGACAACCGGCTGCGCCTCTGGCTGGTGCGGATGCCCTGATGCGGGACGCGTCGCTCATCATCCGGGGCGGGGTCGTCGTCACGATGGACCCCGCCCGGCGGGTGATCGAGGACGGCGCGGTCGCGCTCGCGGGCGACCGCATCGCCGCGGTCGGCCCGCGCGCCGAGGTCGAGGCCGCGTGGCGCGCGCGCGAGGCGATCGAGGCCAGGGGCCGCGCGATCCTGCCGGGCTTCATCGACGGCCACGCGCACGCGGGCCACGGCCTGGTGAAGACGATGGGCGGCGGCGACTCCGAGGCCTGGTCCGAGGCGTGCCGGATCATCTACACCCTCGCCTCGCCGCCCTCGTTCTGGCGCGCGGAGGCCGAGCTCGCGGCGCTGGAACGTCTGCGCAACGGCGTCACCACCGGCGTGTCGCTGCTCGGCGGCGGCGATTCGATCATGCGCACCGACGATCCCGCGCATGGCGACGCCCATTGCGAGGGCGTGGCCGCGGTCGGCATCCGCGCGGTCGTCGCGGTCGGGCCGACGCGGCCGCCGCATCCGCGAGAGTACGCCGTCTGGGAGAACGGTACCGAACGCCGCCGCGCCGTCAGCTTCGAGCGCCAGGTGGAGACCTGCGCGGCGCTGATCGAGCGCTGGCACGGCGCGGCCGAGGGGCGGATCGCGATCGCGACCCTGATGCCCGTCTATCGCGAGGAGCGGCACGATCCCGCCAGGGTCGCCGAGATCGAGCGGCAGGGCCGGATCATCCGCGACCTCGGCAGGAAGCACGGCACGCTGTTCCACCAGGACGGCCACCGTGCCGGCTCGATCGCGATGGCCGACCGCATGTTCGGGCTCTGCGGTCCGGATGCGTTCTTCAGCCACTGCACCGATCTGACCGATGCCGACATCGAGACGCTGGTACGCACCGGCACCTCGGTCGTGCACAACAGCTCGGCGATCGCGCAGGTGCGCGGCCACTGCCCGGTGCCGCGGCTGATCGAGGCGGGGGTGACCGTGATGATCGGCTCGGACGGCACCGCACCCGATCGCGGCACTGACATGTTCCGCCACATGGTGATGTGCGCGCGGGTGCACCAGCGCGCGGCGCGCGACGAGCGGCTGATGCCGCCCGGCAAGCTGCTCGAGATGATCACGATCGACGCCGCGCGGGGGATCGGCCGCGCGGCCGATCTCGGCAGCCTGGAGGTCGGCAAGAAGGCGGACATCATCACGGTCGATCTCGCCACGCCGCACGCCTATCCGCCGAACATGCCGGTGCATCGCCTCGTGTGGTTCGCGCAAGGATCGGACGTGCGCGACGTGATCGTCGACGGGCGCGTGCTGATGCGCGACCGGACGGTGCCGCATCTCGACGAGGCCGCGATCCTCGCCGCGGCCGCGCGCGAGACCGAGACGATGCTCGCACGCAGCGGTCTTGCCCATCTGACCCGCATGGATCCGGGCTGGGGCCGCATCCGGCTCTGATGGCGCCGGCCGATCTCTGGATCCCGATCACGGTCGGCGCCGCGCTGCTCCAGACCTGGCGCACCGCCCTGCAGCAGAAGCTGCGCGGCGCGCTGTCGGCCGACGGTGCGGCCTTCGTGCGCTTCCTCTACGGCGCGCCCTCGGCCGCGGTGCTGCTCGCGCTCTGGTGCGTCGCGACGTCGCGCCTGCCGCCCCCGCCGCACGCCTGGTTCCTCGCCCTCTGCGCCACCGGCGGCGTGTTCCAGATCCTCGGCACCTCGCTCCTGATCCGCGCCTTCGGCTACCGCAACTTCGCCGTCGGCACCGCCTACTCCAAGACCGAGGCCGTGCAGGGCGCGGTCGCGGCCTGGATCATCCTGGGCGAGGCACTGACGCCGATCGCCTGGGTCGGGATCGCGGTCGGCGCGGGCGGTGTGCTGACACTGTCGCTGCCGAAGGGCGGCACCACGGTGGGGGCCTTCCTGCGCTCGTCGATCCAGCCGGCCGCGGCGTGCGGGCTCGGTGCGGGCGGCGCCTTCGCCCTCTCCGCGGTGCTGTTCAAGATGGCCAACTTCACGCTCGCCGGGCCGGACGCGATCCTGCGCGCGCTCGCCACCCTTCTCGCCACCAACATCCTCCAGACGCTGATCATGGCCGCGTGGCTCGCCCGCCGCGAGCCGGAGCAGCTCCGCCTCGCCGTCTCCACCTGGCGGGGTTCGGGGCTCGTCGGCGTGCTCTCGGCCTGCGGCTCGGCCTGCTGGTTCTCGGCCTTCGCGCTCGCCCCGGTCGCGCTCGTGCGCGCCCTCGGCCAGGTCGAGATGGTGTTCACCCTCGCCTTCAGCCGACTCTACCTGCGCGAGGTGGTCCGCCGCGAGGACGTGATCGGGCTCGCGCTGGTGGTGCTCGGCGTGGTGCTGATCCTGGTCGGGCGATGAGCGCGCGCGGGCGCTCCTGCACATGCCCGACGGGCCGCCTCGCTCCCCCCGAAGCCCGCCCCTAGGCCCCCTCGAACAGCGCCAGCACCGCCTCGCGCGAGACCTCCTCGACGCGCGCGGGCTGCCATCTCGGATCGCGCGTCTTGTCCACCACCTGCGCGCGCACGCCCTCGGCGAAATCCGGGTGGCGGATCACGCCGCGCGTCAGCCTGAGCTCCATCGCCAGGCATTCGGGCAGCGTCATGGTCGCGCCGCGCTTCAAGAGCTCCGCCGTCACGCAGAGGCTGGTCGGCGACATCCGCCTGAGCGTCTCGAGCGTGCGCCTGGACCACTCCGTTCCCTCGGCCTCGAGCGCGCGGAGGATCGCCATCACGTCGTCGGCGGCGAAGCAGCGGTCGATCGCGGCGCGGTCGCGCGCGAGCAGGCTCTCGGGCGGGGCGTGCGCATGCGCGGCGAGCGCGGCGACACCGTCGCGCGCGAGCGCCGCCTTCAGCGCCTCGAGCGACGCCCGCGGCACGTGGTGCGTTGCAAGCCCTGCATAGATGGCGTCGCCGGGCGATACCCGCGCGCCGGTGAGCGCGAGATAGAGCCCGAGCCTGCCCGGCAGGCGCGGCAGGAAATAGGACGCACCGATGTCCGGGAAGAGCGCGATCGCCGTCTCGGGCATCGCCATCACCGCGTGTTCGGTGACCACGCGGTGACTGCCGTGGACCGAGAGCCCGAGACCGCCGCCCATCGACAGCCCGTCGATCAGCGCCACGTAGGGCTTGGGGTATTCGGCGATCATGCGGTTGACGCGGTACTCGGCGGCGAAGAACGCCTCCGAGGCGGCGGCATCGCCGCGCAGCACGTTGTCGCGGATCAGCCGGACATTGCCGCCGGCGCAGAACGCGCGCCCGCCCGCGCCCTCGATCGTCACCAGCCGCACGGCCGGATCGTCGCGCCACGCGGTCAGCGCCGAAGCCAGCGCGGCGATCATCTCCGGGTCGAGCACGTTGAGCACGCGCGGGCGGTTGAGCACGATCCGCCCCACGCCGTGCGCGACCTCGGTCAGCACGCTGGGCTCGGTGGCGGCGTCGGTCATGGGCGGCTCCTGCGATCGATCGGCCGATCGCCTACCAGCCGCACCTGCGGCGGGCAACCGCGGCCCGGCGGCAGGCTGGTCCCCGGGCGTCGGTTGCGGGTCGGATCCGCCCCGCATCGGGGTTCCCTCCCCGGCTGGGCGATGCCCAGATCGGGCGCATGACGGCGCGGGCGGCTCGGCCCACTAGATGTGGTGTGCCGGCCACAGCGTTCCCCAATATGCAGATGATCCTATGGCACAGTCCCGTCTCCCCTTGGTAGCCTTCCGACTCCGCCTGTCCCTTCCCGAGAGATCCTGCCCATGACCGTGATGCCGGTGCCGCCTGTCTCGTCGAGCCAGCCCCTGCTGCCCTGGGGCGAGACGCCGGCCCGCACCTACGCCCCGGGCATGGGCCAGGCGGTGGCCGACCGGACGATCAACCGGCGCATCGTCCGCCGCCTGCCGGCGCCCGAGCGCGTGCCCTTCGAGGTGCCGCGCGACGACTCCACCTCGCTCGAGAGCCAGCTCGCCGCCTGGGCGCGCCGCCAGGGCTGGGCCTATGAGGGGCGGTTCTTCGTCGAGCATGGCGACGACCGGCGCGTCTCCGGCTGGATCGAGGCGGTCGGGCGGATCGAGACCGAGTCCTGGGCCGACGTGGCGGAGCGGGTGGCGCTCGGCAACGCGCTGCTCGAGCCCCGCCCGGAGTGGCGCGAGGCGGAGCGGGCGACGCTGCGCCATCACCTGCGCCAGGCTTCGCTGCTGATGAGCGGGCGGCATCTGCAGCACGGCGACGCCTCGCAGCCGACCCGCAACATGGAGGTCTTCACCAACTGCTCGACCGCGGCGACGAGCTTCCTCTGCTACCTGCTGCTGCTGAACGGCTCGGGCGTCGGCCGTGCCTACGACGACGCGATGATGGCGGTCGACTGGGCGAACGACATGCCGATCGTCGTCCCCGTGATCGACTGGAGCCATCCCGACGTGCAGGCCGGTCACATCACCGGGTTCCTGACGCGCCGCGACGCCGAGCACCTCTACGCCTCGCACGGGCGGATCGTCGTGCACGAGGTCGCCGACAGCCGCGAGGGCTGGGCCAAGGCGGTGGAGGTGGTCGAGCGCCTCGCCTTCGAGCGCCGGCGCGACGACGTGGTGCTGCTCGACTTCACCGGGGTACGCCCGAAGGGCGCGCCGATCATGGGCATGCAGGGCCGCCCCGCCTCGGGACCCGGGCCGTTCATGCACGCCCTCTCCCGGGTGGCGATGGTGCGCGGGTCGGGCATGGAGCCCTGGCGCGCCGCGCTGTTCGTCGACCACTACCTCGCCGAGTGCGTGCTGGTGGGGGGAGCCCGCCGGTCGGCCCGGATGAGCACGAAGACGTGGCGGGACCGCTCCGTGCTCGGCTTCATCTCGGTCAAGCGCGGCGGGTTCCTCTGGTCGTCGAACAACTCGATCACCGTCGATGCCGCGTTCTGGGCGCATGTGCACCGGGCCGAGCCCGACCCGGCCTGGGACGCGGCGACGCGCGAGGAGTGGGCGCACGCCCATGCGGTGTTCGAGGCGGCGGTGAAGGCCGCCTACGACGACCAGACCGGCGAGCCGGGCTTCATCAACCAGGACAAGCTGGTCGCCAACGACGAGGGGCTCGACGCCTACGAATCGGGCGCGCTGTTCGTGGGCAGCGACAAGTACCAGCCGGACGCCGAGACGCATCCGCTGCTGCGCGACCTCGTCCGGCGCGCGCGCGCCTCGCGCTACACCCAGATCACCAATCCCTGCGGCGAGATCAGCCTGTTCATGCTGGGCGGCTACTGCGTGATCGCCGATGTCGTGCCCTACCACGCCGCGGACGACGACGACGCCGAGGCCGCGTTCCGTGCCGCCGCGCGCGCGCTGATCCGCGTCAACCTGATGGACTGCCTCTACCGGCCGGAGACGCGGCGCACCAACCGCATCGGCGTCGGCATCACCGGGCTGCACGAATGGGCGCTGAAGCGCTTCGGCCTCGGCTTCCGCGACATGATCGACGAGCGGCGCGCGAGGCCGTTCTGGATGATGCTGTCGCGCTTCAAGCGCGCGGTGCGCGACGAGGCGGTGCGCTACTCGGCCGCGCTCGGGCTCACCGCGCCGCACACCGACACCACGATCAAGCCCGCCGGCACGACCAGCAAGCTGTTCGGCCTGACCGAGGGGGCGCACCTGCCCTCGATGCGCGAATACCTGCGCTGGGTGCAGTTCCGCAACGACGACCCGATGGTGCGCGAATACGCCGCCAAGGGCTATCCGGTGAGGAAGCTCACCACCTATCGCGGCACCACCGTGGTCGGCTTCCCGACCAAGCCCGAGATCGTGCGGCTCGCCGACGAGCTCGGCCTCGCGGACGCGCTCGTCACCGCCGGCGAGGCGACGCCCGAGGAGCAGTACCGCTACCTCCAGCTCCTCGAGAAGTACTGGATCCGCGGCGTCGACGAGCAGGGCGAGCCGCTCGTCCCCGATACCGGCAACCAGGTCTCCTACACCCTCAAATACGACCCGAAGGTTGTGAGCTTCGAGGCGTTCCGCCGCGCCGTCCTCGACCTCCAGCCGACGGTGCGCGCCTGCGCGGTGATGCCGCAGGCCGACACCACCGCCTACGAGTACCAGCCCGAGGAGCCGGTGACGAAGGCGGAATACGAACTCATCGCCGCGGCGATCGCCGGCGCGCAGGCGAAGGAGGAGGTCGGGCGCGAGCACGTGGACTGCGCCGCGGGCGTCTGCCCGATCGATTTCGGCACCAACGAGGCGAGCCAGAAGGCGGCCTGAGGCCGCGCGGGACTGGCAGCGCCGCCGCGCCCGGGACCAGGACCGTCATGCCGGCGAGCGGTGGGGCTCGCCAGCATGCGTGCCTCCGCTACGCGGCAGCCGCGTTCGCCGGAATGCGCCGCTGCGCGAGCGTGCTCAGAAGCGCCGGCACGCGCTCGGCCGCGCAGGGCCGGCTGAACAGGTAGCCCTGCGCCTCGGTGCAGCCCTCCGTGCGCAGGATCTCGAGGACCGCCCCCGTCTCGACGCCCTCGGCCGTGGTGCGCATGCCGAGCGACCGCCCGAGCGCCGCGATCGCGCGCACGATCGCCCGGCTGTCCGGCTTGGAGTCGAGATCGCGGATGAAGGACTGGTCGATCTTGATCTTGTCGAAGGGGAAGCTGCGCAGGTAGCCGAGCGAGGAGTAGCCGGTGCCGAAATCGTCCATCGCGATGCGCACGCCGAGGCCGCGCAGCCGGTGCAGCAGCGCCCCGGTCGCAGCCTCGTCCTCGAGCAGCAGCGACTCGGTGATCTCGATCTCCAGCCGGCTCGCCGGCAGGCCGGAATCGGCAAGCGCGGTCGCCACCGTCGCGACCAGATTCGGATCACGGAACTGGACCGCCGAGACGTTCACCGCCACGCGGATGCCGTCCGGCCAGGCGGCCGCATCCGCACAGGCGCGGCGCAGCATCCAGGCGCCGATCGGCACGATCAGGCCGAGCTCCTCCGCGACGGGGATGAACTCCACCGGCGAGACCATGCCGCGCGCGGGATGGCGCCAGCGCAGGAGCGCCTCGAAGCCGACCACGCGCCCGGAGGCGAGCTCGACGATCGGCTGATAGGCCGCCTGGAACTCCTCCCGCTCCAGCGCCTGCTTCAGGTCGGCCTCCAGCGCGCGGCGCCGCTGCGCGGCCGCATCCATCTCCGGCTCGAAGAAGCGGAACGCGCCGCGCCGCTCGCGCCGGCAGAGCTCGAGGGCGAGCTGCGCGTGGCTCAGGAGCGCATCGTGGGTCGCCCCGTCGCGGGGCGCCAGCGCGATGCCGACGGAGGCGCCGAGCTCGACCGTCTGCCCCTCCACCACGAACGGCTTCGCAAACGCGGCGATCACGCGGCGGGCCAGGGCGGCGGCATCCTCGCCCCGTTCCAGCCCGGTCTGCACCACCGCGAACTCGTCGCCGCCGAGGCGGGCGACGCTGTCGGTCTCGCGCACGCAGGCCCTCAGCCGCTCCGCCACCTGGCGCAGCACCTGGTCGCCGGCCGGATGGCCCAGCGACTCGTTGACGGCGCGGAACCCGTCGAGGTCGAGGGCGAGCAGCGCACAGTGCCCGCCGCGCGCGCACTGCGCCAGCGCGTGATCGACCCGTTCGCGCAGCAGCAGGCGGTTGGCCAGGCCGGTCAGCCCGTCATGGCGGGCGAGATAGGTGATCTGCGCCTCGGCGCGCCGCCGTTCCGTGATGTCCTCGTAGGTGACCACCCAGTGTCCGCCCGGGATCGGCTCGTGCGAGATCGCGATCACGCGCCCGTCGGCGAGGTCCTGGAAGCTGGTGCCCGGCTCGCCGCGGGCGACGAAGCCGAGCCGCTCGCGGACCAGCGTCTCGGTCACGGCGGGGCTGTGGTTGCCGGCGGCGATGCTCTGCATCAGGAGGTCGCGGAAGGTGATGCCCGGACGCACCACCTCGGGGTCGAGCCGGTAGATCTCGTAGAAGCGCCGGTTGGCGACCAGCAGCCGGTGCTCGGAGTCGTAGAGGCAGAGCCCCTGCGACATGTTGTTCAGCGCCGCGTCGAAGCGGAGATTGGCCTCCTCGAGCGCGGCCTGCTGACGCTTCAGGGCGGTGATGTCGGAGAGCACGAGCACGAACCCGCCGTCGTGCACCGGGCTGCGCGCCACGCGCAGCCAGCGCCCGTCCGCGGTCCTGAGTTCCGCCTCCTCGGCGGCGAGGTCGAGCCCGGCGGCGCGCGCCAGCGCCTCGGCGGGCGTTCCCGGGGCGAGCAGCGCCGCCGCCGCGGGGAGGAACGCGGCGACCTGCCGGTTGGCGATGACGATCCGTCCGTCGCCGTCGACCAGCATCACGCCCTCGCGCGACCCCTCGATCGCGTCCACCAGCCGCCCCTGTGCGGAACGCCGCGCCGCGACCTCGCGCTCCATCATCGCCCGGATGTTGTCGCGCATCGTCGCCATGGCCCGCAGCAGGGCGCCGAGCTCGTCGCCTCCGGCCGCGGGGATCGGCGTGTCCAGCCGCCCGGCGGCGATCCCGCGCGCGGCGGCCGAGGCGGCGGCGACCGGACCGAGGATCCGCCGCCCGAGGAGCCAGGCGACCAGCGCGCCCAGAATGAGGCCGATCGCGGTCGCCGCCGCTCCGGCCTCGCGGATGACGCCGACCTGGGCGCGTGCCGCGCGCTCGGCGCGGAACGCATCGCCGGCGATATGGTTCACGACCACGTCCAGCGCCTCGCGCATCTCCGCCGAGAGCGCGGCGATGGGCGCGCCGTCATCCGCCTGTTCGGCCGCCCTGCGCCAGCGCGCGAACAGCGCGAGCGCCGCCTCGAGTGCGGCGCGCGTCTCCGCGGACTGGGCCCGCTCGCGCACGATCGCGAGGTCCCCCTCGACCTGCTCGGCGAGGGCGGCGAAGCGTCCCCCAGGCGCGGCGGAGGAGGCTCCCGGCGCGCGGCCGTCACGCGCCAGCATGGCTTCGAGGGCGACGAAGTCGGCCTGGGCCGCGCGCGCGTAGCTGGTGGCGATGACGGCGTTGTCATAGGCGCGCGCCGCGATGTCGTAGGTGAGCGAGACGTTGCGCACGCCCACATAGCCGATCGCGCCGGCAATCAGGCCGAGCGCCAGGAAGCCGACCAGGATCGGGGCGCGCAGCCCGACCGGCCTGCGCCCGGACCGGAGGCGCTGCCCCGGCCCCGACGGAGACGGCGAGGGGCTTCCGCGCGGCATGGGCCCGGATCATCGGCGCTGCGCCTTAACGTCGCCATAACGCTGCGCCGCGACGGAGCGATTACGCTTGTTTCATGCGTCTGCCGCAGGCTCGGCCGCGAGATCGGGTGGAGACATGCGCATGATCGACCCGCATCCGATTCGATGACGTGACAGCCGCCAGGCGAGGAGGACATTCCGCTCCGTTTACCGAACAGACTGCCCGCCATCCTCGCGCGGATGCGGCTCGAGGTGACGGTGCGCTGACCGGCTTGCCCGCCGGCCGCGGCGCTGGCAGCGTGCCGCGCCGATGCCTCCGTTCCCAGCCCCGATCGTCCGCTTCCTCGGCGTCGAGAAGTCCTACGACGGCCTGACGCGCGTGGTGCGCCATCTCGACCTCGAGATCGCGCGCGGCGAGTTCCTGACCCTGCTCGGCCCCTCGGGCTCGGGCAAGACCACGACCCTGATGATGCTCGCCGGCTTCGAGGAGCCGACCGCCGGGCGGATCGAGGTCGAGGGGCGCGACGTCTCCCGCCTGCCGCCGCACCGGCGCGGCATCGGCGTGGTGTTCCAGTCCTACGCGCTCTTTCCCCACATGACGGTCGCCGAGAACGTCGCCTTCCCGCTCGCGGTGCGCGGGGTGGCGCGGGCCGAGCGCGCGGCGCGCGTGGCGCGCGCGCTCGAGATGGTGCGCCTCGGCGGGTTCGGCGACCGTCGCCCCGCCCAGCTCTCGGGCGGCCAGCAGCAGCGCGTGGCGCTGGCCCGCGCGCTCGTCTTCGAGCCGGCGCTGGTGCTGATGGACGAGCCCCTGGGCGCGCTCGACAAGCAGCTCCGCGCCGAGATGCAGCTCGAGATCCGCCACCTGCACGAGGCGCTCGGCGTCACGGTGGTCTATGTCACGCACGACCAGGAGGAGGCGCTGACGCTCTCCGACCGGATCGCCGTGTTCCACCAGGGCGCGGTGCAGCAGCTCGACGCGCCCGCCGCGCTCTACGAGCGCCCGGCCAACGCCTTCGTCGCCCGCTTCATCGGCGAGAACAACCGGCTCGCCGGCACGGTCGCCGAGATCGATGCGGTCGACGGCATGGCGCGCGTCGCGCTCGCGGGCGGACGCAGCCTCTGGGCGATGCGCGGCGACTGCGGGCCGCCGGGTGCCGCTGCGGTGGTGTCGATCCGGCCCGAGCGGATCGCGCTCGCCGCCGGGCCGGCCGCCGATCTCTCGGAGGATGCGATCCCGGCACGCGTGCTCGAGACGATCTATCTCGGCGACCACGTGCGGGTGCGGCTCGCGCTCGAGGGCGGGGCGGAGGTGATGGCGAAGCGGCCGATCGCGGCGGCCGATCCGCGGCTCGTGCCGGGCGCGGAGGCCGCGGTCGCCTGGCAGCCCGAGCACGCGATCGCCTTCGCGCCCGAGCCCGCCGATTGAGCACGCCCGGTCTCCGCCGCTAGACTCGCCGGCCGGTTCCGATCGTCTGGGGAGAGAGCCACCATGAAACCGCTGATCCTGGCCGCTGCCCTGGCCGCGGCCGCGCTCGCCGCGCCCGCGGCCGCAGCCCGCGACCTGACCGTCGTCTCCTGGGGCGGGGCGTACCAGGACGCCCAGCGCGCGGTCTATTTCCAGCCCTTCATGCAGGCCAGGGGCATCCGCCTGCTCGAGGAGACCTGGGACGGCGGGGTCGGCGTGCTGCGCGCCAAGATCCAGTCGGGCGCGAACAACTGGGACGTCGTGCAGGTCGAGAGCGAGGAGCTGCTGGTCGGCTGCGAGGAGGGGCTGTTCGAGCGGATCGACTGGGCGCGGATCGGCGGGCGCGCCGCCTATCGCGAGGATGCGGCGCATGAGTGCGGCGTCGGCGCGATCTACTACTCCTTCATCCTCGCCTATGACCGCGCCCGCATCACCGGCGAGGGCCCGAGATCCTGGGCCGATTTCTGGGACGTGCAGCGCTTTCCCGGCAAGCGGGGCCTGCGGCGCGGGCCGAAGACCAACCTCGAGATCGCGCTGATGGCCGACGGCGTGCCGGCCGCCCAGGTCTATCCGATGCTGCGCACCGAGGCGGGCGTGGAGCGTGCCTTCCGCAAGCTCGACGCGCTGCGTCCGCATCTCGTCTGGTGGACCGCCGGCTCGCAGCCGCCGCAGCTGCTCGCCTCCGGCGAGGTGGCGCTGACGAGCGCCTACAACGGCCGCATCTCGGCGGCGAACAGGAACGACGGGCGGAACTTCGCGATCGTCTGGACCAACAACCTCTACACGATCGACTCCTGGGTGATCATGAAGGGCTCGCCCAACCTCGCCCAGGCCTACGCGTTCCTCGCCTTCGTCGGCCAGCCGCAGGCGCAGGCGCAGCTGCCCCCGCGCATCCCCTACGGCGTGCCCGCGATCGGCGCCGATGCGCTGATCCCGGCGGCCGTGAAGGCCGAACTGCCGACCACCGAGGCGAACATCGCGACCGCCCTGCACATCGACGATGCGTTCTGGCTCGAGAACATCGACCGGCTGACCCAGCGCTTCAACGCCTGGGCGGCGCGCTGAGGGGCCGGCACGGCGGCTGATGGCGGAAGGATCGGCCGCCGCGGGGCTCGCGCACCGGGTCCGTCGCACGGGGGGGCGGCGGCGTCTCGCCGCCGCCCTGCTGGTCATGCCGCTGTTCGTGTTCCTGCTGGTCGGCTTCGTCGGGCCGATCGCCGCGCTGCTGGCGCGCGGCGTGCAGGACACCGAGGTGCCGCGCGTCCTGCCGCGCGTGACCGCCGCGCTGGCCGAGTGGGACGGGCGCGGCCTGCCGGACGATGCCGCCTTTGCCGCGCTCGTCGAGGACCTGCGCGCGGCGCGCGCCGCCGGCACACTCGCCCAGGCGGCGACCCGGCTCAACTACGACATCAACGGCTTCCGCACCCTGATGTTCGCGACCGCCCGCCGGCTGCCCGTCCCGGGCGAGGATGCGCGCGCCGCGCTCATCGCCGCCGATCCGGCCTGGGGCGAGCGCGCGACCTGGGCGGCGATCCGGCGCGCCGCCGGGCCGGTCACCGACTTCTACCTGCTCGCCGCGCTCGACCTGAAGCGCGACACGGACGGCGCCATCGTCGCCGCGCCCGCGGAGCAGGCGATCTTCCTCGACGTGCTCGCGCGCACCTTCGGCATCAGCGCCCTGGTCACGCTGCTCTGCCTGGCGGCGGGGTATCCGGTGGCGGCGCTGCTCGCGAGCCTGGAGCCACGGCGCGCGGCGGTGCTGTTCGCCTTCGTGCTGCTGCCGTTCTGGACCTCGCTGCTCGTGCGCACGGCGGCCTGGGTCGTGCTGCTGCAGCGCGAGGGCGTGGTCAACGCAGCCCTGCTCGGGCTCGGGCTCGTCGAGGCGCCGCTGCAGATGATCTTCACGCGCTTCGCCGTGGTGCTGGCGATGGCGCACATCCTGCTGCCCTTCATGATCCTGCCGCTCTATGCGGTGATGCGCGCGATCCCGCCCGGGCTCGGCCGCGCCGCCGCCTCGCTCGGCGCGCCGCCCTGGCTCGCCTTCCTGCGCGTCACCTGGCCGCTCAGCCTGCCCGGCGTCGCGGCGGGGTCGCTGATGGTGTTCATCCAGGCGCTCGGCTACTACATCACCCCGGCCCTGCTCGGCGGCGCCTCCGACCAGATGATCTCCTGGTTCATCGCCTTCTACGCCTCGCGCACGGTGAACTGGGGCATGGCGGCGGCGCTCTCCGCCCTGCTGCTCGTCGCCACCGCCGCGCTCTATGCCGTCTATGCCCGGCTTGCCGGCGAAACCCAGGCGAGGATGGCATGAGCGCGCCGCGCACGCCGCTCGGCCGGCTCGGCCGGGTCGTCCACTGGGCCTTCACGCTCGCCGTGCTCGCCTTCCTGGTGGCGCCGATCCTGGCGATCGTGCCGCTCTCGTTCTCCGCCGGCTCGTTCCTGCACTACCCGCTGCCCGGGCTGTCGCTGCAGTGGTACCGCGAGTTCTTCGGGAGCCCGTTCTGGATCGACTCCGTCGTCAACAGCCTGATCATCGGCGCCGGCGCGACCGCGCTCGCCACCACGCTCGGCACGCTCGCCGCCTTCGGGCTGTGGCTCGCCCGCCTGCCCGGACGCGGCGTCGTGGTCGCGGTGCTGATCGCGCCGATGGTGGTGCCCTCGGTCGTCGCCGCCGTCGGGCTGCTGTTCGCCTACGCCCCGGTCGGGCTGGCGAACAGCCATGCCGGCATGATCCTGGCCCACACCGCGCTCGCCGCGCCCTTCGTGGTGGTGACGGTCTCGGCCACACTCTCGGGCTTCGACCGGACGCTGCTGCGCGCGGCCGCCGCCTGCGGCGCCGGTCCGGCAACCGCGTTCCGGCGCGTCGTGCTGCCGCTGATCGCGCCGGGGGTGGCGGCGGGCGCCCTGTTCGCCTTCGCGATCTCGCTCGACGAGGTGGTGGTGGCGCTGTTCCTCGCCGGCCCCGGCCAGCGCACCCTGCCGCGGCAGATGTTCGCCGGCCTCAACGACAACCTGAGCCTCGCCATCGCCGCTGCGGCGACGATCCTGATCGCGCTCTCGATCCTGCTGATGGCGTCCGTCGGCTGGCTGCGCGGCCGCGCGGCGCGGCTCGCTGCGCGGACGGGCCAGCCCTAGCCGGCGCATGGCCGCCTCGCCCACCGCCGACGCCGCGCTGACCCGGCGCGACGGCGCGATCGTCCTCTCCGGGCGGCTCGATGCGCGTTCGCTGGCCACGCTCTGGGAGGAGGCGGTCGCCGCGGTGACGCCGGGCGCGACGCTGACGATCGATCTCTCCGGCTGCGGCTACTGCGATCTCTCCGGGACCGCGCTCCTGCTCGCCATGGAGGAGCGGGCGGGAACGCCGGCACGGCTGGTCGGCGCCGATCCGCGCACCGTCCGGCTGGTCGAGCGAGCGCGCGAGGCCGGCGCGGTGCGGCCCCCGCCGGCGCCAGGCCCCGCGCCGAGCCTGCCGGTCGCCCTCGGCGAGGCGGTGGTCCGGCGCCTGCGCGACCTCGGCATGCGCATCGCCTTCCTCGGCCAGACCGCCGCGGCGACGGCGCTGACCGCGATGCGTCCGCGCTCGCTCAGGCTCGCCGACACGCTGCACCAGGCCGAGGAGGTGGGCAGCCGCGCGCTGCCGCTCGTCTGCATGATCGGCTTCCTGTTCGGGCTGATCCTCGCCTTCCAGTCCTCGATCCCCCTGCGCCAGTTCGGCGCCGACATCTTCGTCGCCAACCTCGTCGCGATCTCGGTCTTCCGCGAGCTCGGCCCGCTGCTCTCGGCGGTGATCCTGGCGGCGCGCTCCGGCAGCGCCTTCGCCGCCGAGATCGGCACCATGAAGGTGAACGAGGAGATCGACGCGCTGACCACGATGGGGCTCGACCCGTTCCGCTTCCTCGTCCTGCCGCGGCTGCTCGCCGCGGTCGTCATGATGCCGGTGCTGATCGTCGCGATGAACCTCGCGGCGATCGCGGGCATGTCCTCGGTGATGCTCTCGCTCGGCTTCCCCTGGGCCGCGATCTCCTCGCAGGTGGTCACCTGGACGGGACCGTCGGACGTGTTCGGCGGCCTCGCCAAGGGGCTCGTGTTCGGCGCGGCGGTGGCCGGCATCGGCTGCGCGCGCGGGATGGCGACGGGAGTCGGGCCGCGCGCGGTCGGCGAGGCGGCCACCGCGGCGGTGGTCGGCGGCATCGTCGCGATCATCGTGCTCGACGGCATCTTCGCCGTCCTGTTCTATCTGATGGGATGGTGAGCGCATCCGCCTCGGCAGCGGTGTCCGACGGCGACGGGGTGGCGGCCTCGGTGCGCCGCGTCGCCATGCGCTTCGGCGCGACGACCGTGTTCGAGAACGTCACCTTCGACGTCCGGCGCGGCGAGGTGTTCGTCATCCTCGGCGGCTCCGGCTGCGGCAAGTCGACCCTGCTCAAGCTGATGATCGGGCTCCACGCGCCCGCCGAGGGGACGATCACGATCCTCGGCCAGGAGATCGGGGCGCTGCACGGCGAGGCGCGACGGCGACTGCAGCGGCGCTTCGGCGTGATGTTCCAGTCGGGCGCGCTGTTCGGCTCGATGAGCGTGCTCGAGAACGTCGCCCTGCCGCTGGCGAGCTTCACCGCCCTGCCGCCGGCGGCGATCGAACGGATCGCGCGCATCAAGCTCGGACTGGTCGGCCTCGCCGACGCGGCGCACCGGATGCCGGCGCAGCTCTCCGGCGGCATGATCAAGCGCGCGGCGATCGCGCGCGCGATCGCGCTCGATCCGCCGCTCGTCTTCCTCGACGAGCCCTCGGCGGGGCTCGACCCGATCACCTCCGCCGGGCTCGATGCGCTGATCGTCTCGCTCGCGCGCGACCTCGGCATCACCTTCGTCGTCGTCACCCACGAGCTCGCCAGCATCCTCGCGATCGCGGACCGCGTGATCATGCTGGACCGCGAGGCGCGCGGGGTGATCGCGGAGGGGGATCCGCGCCGGCTCAAGGCGGAGAGCACGCACCCGCTGGTGCACGCCTTCTTCAACCGCACCGAGCCCGGAGGCGCCTGAGGAGCGGCAGCGATGGACCAGAAGAGCCTCTACTTCCGCATCGGCAGCGCGATCCTGGGCGGGCTTGCGGGCCTGCTCGCGCTGCTCGTCTGGATCGGATCGGATACGTTCCGCCGCCGCGGGATCATGATGGAGACCTATTTCGGCGAGACCGTGCAGGGGCTCGAGGTCGGCGCGCAGGTGAAGTTCCGCGGCGTGACCATCGGCGCCGTGCGCCAGATCTCGGTGGCGGCGGCGGAGTATCCGCAGGCGGTCGGCGAGACCCTCGCGACCGACCCCTCGCTCCGCCTCGTCGTGGTGCGCTTCGAGCTGATCCGCGAGCGGGTCGCCGGTTCGGACGGGCGCGACTTCCGCGAGATGGTCGATGCCGGGCTCAGGATGCGCATGGCAAGCCAGGGCATCACCGGCATCGTCTATCTCGAGGCCGACTTCGTCGATCCGGCACGGTTCCAGGTCCTGCGCCCGCGCTGGGAGCCGGCCTATCCCTACATTCCCTCCGTGCCCTCGACGCTGACGCAGTTCCAGACCGCGGCCGAGCAGCTGATGGCCCGGCTGAACGACGTCGATGTCGGCGGGCTGGTGCAGCGGACGGACGCGCTGGTGACGGCGCTGACGGAGGCGGTGTCGAGCGGCGAAGGCTACCGCCTGCTCGTCGAGGCGGCCGATGCGGCGGCCGAGCTGCGCACGGCCGTGCACAGGATCGCCCCCGCGCTCGAGGCCACGGCCGCCGAGGCGGGCGCGGCGACGAAGGCGCTGCGCGAGATCATGGAGGGACGCGAGATGCGCGCGATCGTCACCAACACCGCCGCCGCGACGGCCGAGCTCCGCGCGGCGCTGGCGCGCCTGCCGGCGACGCTGGCGACGGCCGACCAGACGGTGCGGCGGATCGACGCCCTGGCGAGCGACGCCGACCGGGATCTCGGCCCGATCCTGCGCGACCTGCGGGCGATGGCGGACAATCTGCGCGCACTGACCGAGCAGATGCGCCGCTACCCGAGCCAGGCGCTGTTCGGCCAGCCGCCGCCGGGGGGGCCGGCCGAGGAGCCGCGGCCATGAGGCGGCGCGGCGTGCTGGCGGCGCCCGCCCTCCTCCTGCTCGAGGGCTGCGCGAATCCGCTGTCGCGCCCCTATCCCGAGAAGCGGCTCTACGTGCTCGCGGCGCGGCGCGCGACGGCGCTTCCCGCCCCGCCGCAGGGGCGGGTGCTGGTGGTGCGCTCCGTCACGCCGGCGCCCGGCATGGAGGGACGCGGCCTGGTCACGCGCCGCCCGGGTCACGTGCAGGAGAGCGACTTCTGGAACGAGTTCTTCGCCCCGCCCGCCGCGATGGTGCAGGACGCGCTGCGGCAGTGGCTGTCGGATGCCGGGCTGCATGCCGCGGTCCTCGACCAGGGCAGCCGGGCGCGCGCCGATCTGGCGCTGGAGGCCGTGCTCGTGGCCGCGATCGGCGACGGCAGCGATCCGGCCGCGCCGGCCGCACGGCTGCACCTGCAGACGCTGCTGCTCGGCCTCGACCGCACCCCGCCGCGCATCCTCGCACGCGGCGACTACGACCGGCGCGTGTCGGTGGCCGCGCTCGCGCCGGACGCCGTGGTGGAGGGGTTGTCGCGCGCGCTGGCCCTCGTGCTGGCCGATCTCGAGACCGATCTGCGCCGGGTGGCGGGCGCGTGACGGGGCCACGGCGCGACCGGCACCGAAGGGAACGCGGGCCTCGCGGCGAGGGATGGGCCGGCGCGTCGACTTGACTGGTATGGTAGTATGGTGCATCCTCTGGCCATGGGCGCGACACCCGGCACCCTCAACGCGCAGGACGCGATCGCTCCGCAGGTCGTCCGCCTGCTCCGCGACGCCATCATCCGCGCCGAGCTCGCCCCTGGCAGCGCGATCTCCGAGGCGGACATCGCCCGCCGCTTCGGCGTCAGCCGCCAGCCCGTGCGCGAGGCCTTCATCAAGCTCCGCGAGATGGGCCTGCTCGAGATCCGTCCCCAGCGCGGCACGCTGATCCGCCGCATCTCGGCGCGCGACGTCATGAATGCGCGCTTCGTTCGCGAGGCGGTCGAGGTCGCGGTTGTCCGCGAGGCTGCGGCGGAGCGGCCGGCCGGCCTGATCGACGACCTGCGCGGCCAGATCGTGGCGCAGAAGGCGCTGGCCGGCGCCGAGGACGGACCGGGATTCCTGCTCCTGGACGAGCGGTTCCATCGCACCCTCGCCGAATCGATCGGCCGCGGCTTCGCCTGGACCGTGCTCGAGAGCATCAAGGCGCAGATGGACCGCGTGCGGTTCCTGAGCGTTGCCGGCGCGACCCCCCTGCGCGAGCTCGTACGCCAGCACGACGCGGTGGTGGACGGCATCGCCGCGGGCGATCCCGACCGCGCCGAGCGCGCCATGCGCACGCATCTGCGCGAGATCCTGTCCAGCCTGCCGCGCATCGCCGCCGCCCACCCCGACTACTTCGACGTCGAAGAACCGCAGCCGCCGCGATCGGCCGCGGCCTGACCGCCACCCCCTCGTCGCCGCATGGTGCGGGACGAGACGAACACGGGAGAGACGCCATGAATCGCAGACTGTTCCTCGGGACCGGATCCGCCGGGCTTGCCCTGCTCGCCGCGCCCGGCCTGATCGGCCGCGCGCGCGCCCAGGCCCGCGTCACCCTCAAGCTCGGCCATCTCGCGAACGAGCAGAACGTCTGGCACAAGGCCGCGCTGCGCTTCGCCGAGGAGGCGGCCAAGCTCTCCGGCGGGCGGATCGAGGTGCAGGTCTTCCCGAACGACACGCTCGGCCGCGAGATGGACCTGATCAACGGCATGCAGCTCGGCACCGCCGACATGACGATCACCGGCGAATCGCTGCAGAACTGGGCGCCGCTCGCCTCGCTGCTCGCCGTGCCCTACGGCATGACCTCGCTCGCACAGCTCGACCGCGTCGCCGGCGGGCCGATCGGCCAGCAGATCGAGGCGGAGATCGTCAGCCGCGCGCGCATCCGCCCCCTCGCCTATTTCGCGCGCGGCCCGCGCAACCTGACCTCCAACCGGCCGATCCGCACGCCCGACGAGCTGAACGGGCTCAGGCTGCGCGTGCCGAACGTGCCGCTGTTCGTCGCGGTCTGGAGCGCGCTCGGCGCCCGGCCCACGCCGATGGCGTTCGGCGAGGTGTTCACCTCCTTGCAGAACGGCACGATCGATGCGCAGGAGAACCCGCTCTCGCTGATCCGCAGCGCCAACTTCAACGAGGTCCAGAAGTTCGTGAACCGCACCGAGCATGTGCGGAGCTGGATCTATCTCGCGATCAGCGAGCGCCGATTCCAGTCGCTCTCCGCCGCCGACAGGGAGGCCGTGACCGAGGCCGCGAAGCGCGCCCAGGCCCATGAGCGGGCGCTGTTCCTGGAGGACGAGAAGAGCCTCGAGGACGATCTCAAGAAGCGCGGCATGACCTTCGTCGAGAGCGACCAGCAGGCCTTCGCGGCCAAGGCGCGGCCAGCCGCGATCAGCAGCATCCGGCCCGAGGCCAAGGCGCTGCTCGAGCAGATCCTCGCCCTCGGCGCCTGAGCGCGACGTGCCCCGGCGCGCTGCCGCGCGCCGGGACCTGACGGAGGGTTGCCATGCTCTCGCTGCTCGGGCGGTTCCACGCGGCGCTGCGCGCCGCCGTCGGCGCCTGTTTCACCGTGCTGCTGGCCGCGGTGCTGCTCCAGGTCGTCTCGCGCCTGGCCCTGCCGAACCCGCCGGTCTGGACCGAGGAGCTGTCGCGGTTCTGCCTGATCTTCGCGGCCGCCCTCGGAGGCGGGCTCGCGCTGCGGTCGGGCGAGCTCGTCGGTGTCGACGTGGTCACCGCCGCCCTGCCGCCGCCCCTGCGCCGCGCGGTCGACGCGATCGGCTGCCTGGCGATCATCGGCTTCTGCGCGCTCCTGCTCGCGCCGGCCTGGGAGTTCGTCGATATCGGCTCGCTCCAGTCCTCGCCCGCGCTCGGGTGGAACATGTTCTGGGTGCACATGGCGATGCTGATCGCGCCGGCCACGCTTGCGCTCGCCGCATTCGAGCGGCTGGTGGGCCTGTTCACGCCCCAGGCGCGGAGGGGGTGATGTCGCTCGCCCTGTTCGGCCTCAGCTTCGTGCTCGCCCTGCTCGCCGGGATGCCGGTGGCGATCGTGCTCGGCATCTCCTCGGCCGTGTACATCCTCGCCGCCGACCTGCCGCTCGCGGTGATCCCGCAGAAGATGTTCGCAGGCATGGACTCCTTCGTCCTGCTCTCGATCCCCGCCTTCGTGCTCGCCGGCAACATCATGAACGGCGGCGGCATCACCGACCGGATCATCCGCTTCTCCAACGCCATCGTCGGGCATCTGCGCGGCGGGCTCGCGCAGACCAACATCGTCGGCTCGATGATCTTCGCCGGCATCTCCGGAACGGCCGCGGCCGACGCGGCCTCGCAGGGCGCGGTGCTGATCCCCGGCATGGCGCGGGTCGGCTATCCGGTCCCCTACGCCGCGGCCGTGACGGCCGCCTCCGCCGTGGTCGGGCCGATGATCCCGCCGAGCGTGCCGATGATCATCGTCGGCTCGCTCACCGGCATCTCGGTCGGCCAGATGTTCCTCGCCGGCGCCGTGCCCGGCGTGCTGCTCGGCCTCGGCATGATGGTGCCGGCCTACCTCCTGGCGGTGCGCGACAACCACCCGCGCGAGGCCTGGAAGGGCTGGTGCGAGGTCTGGCTCAGCTTCAGGGACGCCGTCTGGGCGATGGCGATGATGGGGCTCGTGCTGTTCGGCATCGTCGGCGGGTTCTTCACGCCCACCGAGGCGGCGGTGATCGCCGTCATCTACGCGGCCGTGGTCGGGCTCTTCGTCTATCGCGAACTCTCCTGGCGCCACATCCCCAAGCTGATCGCCGACAGCGCGATCTCGGGTGCCGCGATCATGGTGCTGGTCGGCTTCGCCAACGTGTTCGGCTGGATCCTCGCCTCCGAGCGCGTGCCGCAGCTGCTCACCGACGGGATCATGGCGATCTCCAGCGAGCGCTGGGCGGTGCTGATCCTGATGAACCTGCTGCTGCTGGTGGTCGGCATGTTCATGGAGACGATCGCGGCGCTGATCATCCTGTTCCCGCCGCTCCTCGCGGTCGCGACCTCCGTGGGCATCGACCCCGTGCACTTCGCCACCTTCGGCGTGTTGAACCTGATGATCGGGCTCTCGACCCCGCCCGTGGGCGTCTGCCTGTTCATCTGCGCCAGCATCGCGCGCATCTCGATCGCCGAGATCACGCGCGCGGTCTGGCCGTTCCTGGCCTCAAACCTGGTCGTGCTCGCGCTGGTGACGGCGATCCCCGGCCTGTCGCTCTGGCTGCCCGGCCTGTTCTACCGATGAGGACCGCGATGACCACCACCGATGTCTGCGTGCTGCACGGCGCGCGCGACCTGCGCATCGAGACGCGCGAGCTTTCCCCGCCCGGCCCCGGCGAGGTCGCGGTGCGCGTCGGTGCGGGCGGCATCTGCGGCTCGGACCTGCACTACTTCCTCGACGGCGGATTCGGCACGATCCGCGTGCGCGAGCCGATCATCCTGGGCCACGAGGTCGCCGGCACGGTCGAGGCGCTGGGGCCCGGCGTGCGGGGCCTCTCGGTTGGCGATCGGGTGGCGCTGAACCCGAGCCACCCCTGCGGGAGCTGCGCGTACTGCCGGCGCGGCGAGCAGCAGCACTGCCTGGAGATGCGCTTCTGGGGCAGCGCGATGCGCATGCCGCACGTGCAGGGCGGGTTCCGCCGGCGCATGGTGGTCGCGGCAACGCAATGCGTGACGGTCGGCGAGGCCGTGTCGATCGGCGAGGCGGCGATGAGCGAGCCGCTCGCGGTCGCGCTGCACGCGGTCGCCCAGGCGGGCAACGTCGCCGGCAGGCGCGTGCTGATCACCGGCTTCGGCCCGATCGGCGCCGTCGTGCTGCTCGCCCTGCGCCACGCCGGCGCGGCCGAGATCGCGGTCACCGACATCGTGCCCGAGCCACTCGCTCTCGCGCGCCGGCTCGGCGCCGCGGCGGCCTACGACGTCACCGCGGACCCGGATGCGCTCGGCCCCGAGCAGCGGGACAAGGGCCGGTTCGACCTCGCCTTCGAATGCTCGGGCAATCCGCGCGCGCTCGCCCAGGCGATCGCCTGCGTCCGCCCGCGCGGCACGATCGTCGAGGTCGGCGTCGGCGGCGCCTTCGACGTGCCGATGAACACCGTGGTGGCGAAGGAACTGCACCTGGTCGGCACGTTCCGCTTCCATGCCGAGTTCGCGGAGGCCGCGCGGCTGATCGCCAGCCGCGCGATCGATGTGCGCCCGCTGATCACCGCGACCCGCCCGCTGGACGACGCGGCGGCCGCCTTCGCGCTCGCCGCCGACCGCCGCCGGGCGATGAAGGTCCAGCTCGACTTCGCCTGACCCCCGGGAGACCGAGAGATGGAAGAGACCTGGCGCTGGTTCGGCCCCGCCGACGACATCAGTCTGGAGGAGATCCGCCAGACCGGGGCGACCGGGATCGTCACCGCCCTGCACGAGATCCCCTACGGCGAGGTCTGGCCCGAGGAGGCGATCCGCGAACGCCAGGCGACGATCGCGCGCGCGGGGCTGACCTGGAGCGTGGTCGAGAGCCTGCCGGTGCACGAGAACGTCAAGCGCGGCGCGGGCGACCTCGACCGGATCTTCGGCAACTACCGCACCTCGCTGCGCAACCTCGCGCGCTGCGGCATCCGCACGGTCTGCTACAACTTCATGCCGGTGCTGGACTGGACGCGCACGGCGCTCGCGCATCCGCTGCCGACCGGCGCGACCGCGCTGCGCTTCGACGCCGTTCTGCATGCCGCGTTCGACGTGCTGATGCTGGAGCGCCCCGGGGCGGAGGCCGAGCACGACCCGGGCGTGCTGGAGCGCGCGCGGCGCTGGTTCGCCAGGGCGACGCAGGCCGACAAGGACGCGCTGCTCGCCACCATCATGGCGGGCCTGCCCGGCGCCTATGACCGCTACGACATCCCCGGGCTGAAGGCCGTGCTCGCGAGCTATGCGGGGATCGACGCGGCGACGCTGAAGGCCCACCTCGCGCGCTTCCTGCGCGAGGTCGTGCCGGCCGCGGAGGAGGTGGGCGTGCGGCTCTGCATCCACCCGGACGATCCGCCCCGCCCGCTGCTCGGCCTGCCGCGCATCGTCTCCACCCATGCCGACCTCGCCGACATCGTCGGCGCGGTGCCCTCGCGCGCGAACGGCATCACGTTCTGCACCGGCTCGCTCGGCGCCGGCGCCGCCAACGATGTGCCCGCCATGGCGCGCGCGCTGGCGCCGCATGTCGCCTTCGCGCATCTGCGCAACGTGCGCAAGGAACCCGACGGCTCGTTCTACGAGGCCGATCACCTCGACGGCGATGTCGACATGCCGGCCGTGGTCGCCGCGCTGCTTGCCGAGGAGGCGCGGCGCAAGGCGGCCGGCGAGGCCGACTGGCGCATCCCGTTCCGCCCCGATCACGGCCACCAGATGCTGTCGGATTTCGGCCGCCGCACGCATCCCGGCTACACGCTGATCGGGCGGCTGCGCGGGCTTGCGGAGCTGCGCGGCGTGGTCGCCGGGCTCTCCCATCGCCCGGCGCGATGATGCGCCTCTCCGCCGCCACGCTGCACCGCCTGCCGGCATCGGTCGCGCGCCCCGGCTACCCGCGCGAGGCGGTCACGCCGGGCATCGTCCATCTCGGCCTCGGCGCGTTCCACCGCGCGCACCAGGCGGTGATGACCGAGGCGGTGCTCGCGGCCGGCGGGACGCGATGGGGGATCGTCGCGGCCAGCCTGCGCAGTCCCGCGACGCGCGATGCCCTCGCCCCGCAGGATGCGCTCTACACCGTCGCCGTGCGCGAGGGCGACGACCAGCGCCTGCAGGTGATCGGCGCGATCCGGGCGCTCCACGTGGCCCCCGAGGACCCGGAGGCCCTGCTGCGCGCGATGTGCCACCCCGCGGTCCGCATCGTCACGCTGACCGTGACCGAGAAGGCGTACTGCCACGACCCGGCGACCGGCGCGCTCGACGAGGCGCATCCGGAGATCCGCCACGACCTCGCCGAACCCGGCCGCCCGCGTACCGCGGCGGGCTTCCTGGTGGAGGCGCTGCGCCGCAGGCGGGCCGCCGGGATCGCCGCCTTCACGGTGCTCTGCTGCGACAACCTGCCGGCCAACGGCCATTTGCTCCGGCGGATCACCTCCCGCCTCGCCGCGCTCGGCGATCCCGGCCTCGGCGCGTGGATCGCCGACGAGGTCGCCTTCCCCTGCACCATGGTCGACCGGATCGTTCCAGCAACGACCGACGAGGACCGCCGCCGCATCGCCGCCGGGCTCGGCCTGCGGGACGCCTGGCCGGTCGTCTGCGAGCCCTACTCGCAATGGGTGATCGAGGATCGCTTCCCGGCCGGCCGGCCGGACTGGGAACGCGCCGGCGCCACCTTCACCGACGATGTCGCGCCGTTCGAGCTGATGAAGCTGCGCATGCTGAACGGGGCGCATTCCGCGCTGGCCTATCTCGGGTATCTGGCGGGCCACGAGACCGTCGCGGAGGCGGCCTCCGATCCCGTGTTCTCCGCCTTCCTCGCGCGTCTCTGGCACGAGATCATGCCCACGGTGCCGGCCCCGCGCGGGGTGGATCTCGGCGACTACGCCGCGCGGCTGCTGGACCGGTTCCGCAACGCCGCGCTGCGCCACCGGACCGCGCAGATCGCGATGGACGGGTCGCAGAAGCTGCCCCAGCGCCTCCTCGGCACGATCCGCGACGCACTCGCCGCCGGGCGGTCCTTCCCGTGCCTGGCACTCGGCGTCGCCGGCTGGATGCGCTACGTCGCCGGCGTGGACGAGCGCGGCCGGCCGATCGACGTGCGCGACCCGCTGCTGCCGGCCCTGCAGGCAGCCAGCGCGCCCGGCCTTCACGATGCGCGTGCGTTCGCCTCCCGCCTGCTCGGCATCGAGGCCGTCTTCGGACGGGACCTGCCGCGCGACGGGCGCTTCCGGTCCGCGATCGAGCAGGCCCTGGCGCGCCTCGTCGGCGAGGGCGCCCGCGCGGCCGTCGCGGCCCTGGCCGGTACGGCCGCGGCAGGGCCGCGCTGAACGCGGCCCGCCGCCGTTCCAGCTCCGGCCCCCGCACCCGGGACCGCGGCCCTCCTCCAGGTCTCCGGATGACCGTCCGGCCGCCATGGCCGGAGGACCGCGGCACGGCCCCGACCGGCGCCTTGCGCCCACCGCGTTCGCCCCGCAGTGTCCGCCACGCCCCGGGCCGGTCCCGGTCCGCGTCGGCGGCCGCGGCGCGGCCGCCGCAGAGAGGAGACCCGCATGCGCCCCATCCTCGCCCTCGTCGTCCTGCTCGCGCTGGCTGCCCCTCTCCGCGCGCAGGAGACCCTGCTGCGCCTGGCCGAGTCCGCCGAGCGCACCGTACTCCCCGACGAGCTGCACGCCACGCTGCGCGCCACCGCCTCGGGCAACTCGGCCGCCGCCGTGCAGCAGGAGGTCAACCGCCGCATGGCTGCAGCCCTCGAGCGCGCCCGCGCCGTGCCCGGCGTGACGGCCGCCACCGGCGCCTACTGGTCCTGGCGCAGCGGCGAGCGCGGCCAGACCTGGAGCGCGACGCAGGAGCTGCGCCTCACCGCGACCGCGGCCGCGCCGACGCTGCTCGAACTCGTCGGCACGCTGCAGGGCCAGGGCATGACGATCGGCGAGCTCGGCTACCAGGTCTCGCGTCCGCTCGCGCGCGCGACCCGCGAGGCGGTGACCGAGGAGGCGCTCGCCGGGCTGCGCGCGCGTGCCGAGCGGCTCGCCGCCGCACTCGGCATGAGCTTCGCCGGGTTCCGCGAGGTGCGCGTCGATGCGCCGCACCGCGCCCCGCCGCCCATGCCGCGCGCGATGATGGCAAGCCGTGCCGAGGCCTCAGCGCCGCCGCCCTCTGCCGAGCCCACCGAAGTGCCGATCGGCGCCACGGTCGAGGGCGATGCCGTGCTCAAGCCGCGCTGAGCGGATCGCCAAACGTCAGCAAGCGGCGGGGAGTGCAACCTTCGCGCGTCACCTCTGCACCCCCGGGTGTGTTTTCCGTTTGCACGGCGACGGCGTTCCAGTATTCTTGTTCTGTCGGCGGCGATTTCACGCCGAGCATCCGCGAGGACGGTCTCCCCTGCCGAACCTCGCGGCTTTCCGTACGGAAAAGGCGGCGCCCGGTTACCCCCCTAACCGGGCGCTTTCTTTTGCGGCCGGTGCCGCGCGGGCAGCCCCGCCCCGCTACCGTCGGTTGCCGGCCCGCCGCGGCGCGACGCAGCGCCGATCCGTCGGGGCTCCGTCCTCGGCCGCCGCGGAGACGGTCGGGCGACCAGCGTGACCAGGCCGCGGCCAGCTTGCCCGTACGAGGCGACGTGCTTGCTCCGGGACCTTCGGCGGGACGGCATCGGCGGGATTCCGTTCCGCACCGACCTCAGGCCTTGGCGCGGCCTCATACCCGGAGCACAAGGGTTTGACCTTTGTGCGGAGGGTATGGCGCGCGGGGCTCAAGGGGCGGCCGCGCGCAAAACCAAGGCCTGATGCCCGGCCGGCAAAGGTCGAACCGTTGTCGGCCGGGTATCAGTGCGCCTCGGCCCAGTTGCGCCCGGTCCCCGTCTCCACCACCAGCGGCACGCGGATCGCCGCGGCTCCCTCCATGGTGCGCTTCACGACCGCGGCGGTGGCGTCGCGTTCGGCCTCCGGCACCTCGAACAGCAGCTCGTCATGCACCTGCAGCAGCATCCGCGCCGAGAGCCCTGCTTCGGCAAGCGCCCGCGGCAGGCGTACCATCGCGCGCTTGATCACGTCCGCCGCCCCGCCCTGCAGCGGCGCGTTGATCGCCTGGCGCTCGGCGAAGCCGCGCCGCGCGGGGTTCTTCTCGCCGATCCCGGGGATCCAGATGCGCCGGCCGAAGGGGGTGGTGACGTAGCCCCTCATGCGCGCCTCCTCCTTCATCCGCTCCATGTAGTCGCGGATGCCGGGATAGCGCTGGAAATAGGCGTCGATATAGGCCTTCGCCTCGCCCGGCGTGATGGCGAGCTGGTTCGCCAGCCCGAAGGCCGAGATGCCGTAGATAATGCCGAAATTGATCGCCTTGGCCTTGCGGCGGGTGACCGGATCCATGCCCTGCATCGGCACGCCGAACACCTCCGCTGCGGTGCGCGCGTGGATGTCCTCGCCCTTCGCGAAGGCCTCGCGCAGGGCGGGCACCTCGGCGACGTGCGCGAGCAGGCGGAGCTCGATCTGGCTGTAGTCGGCCGAGAGCAGCAGATGCCCCGTCTCGGCGACGAAGGCGCGGCGGATGCGCCGCCCCTCCTCGGTGCGCACGGGGATGTTCTGCAGGTTCGGATCGGTCGAGGCGAGCCTGCCGGTCGCCGCCCCCGTCATCATGAAGCTGGTGTGGATGCGGCCCGTCGCGGGGTCGATCTGATCCACCAGCGCATCGGCGTAGGTGGACTTCAGCTTGGCGAGCTGGCGCCACTCCAGCACCTTGCCCGGCAGCGGATGCTGCGTGGCGAGTTCCTCCAGAACGGCGGCGTCGGTGGCGTACTGGCCGGTCGCGGTCCTGGCGCGCCGCCCGCCCGGGGGCGTGAGCTTGAGCTCGTCGAACAGCACCCGCCCGAGCTGCTGCGGCGAGCCGACGGTGAAGGGCCGGCCGGCGAGATCGTGGATCTCCTGCTCCAGGAGCCTCAGCCGGTCGGCGAACTCGGCCGAGATCTGGCGCAGGTCGCGCGCATCCACCTTCACTCCGGCGCGCTCCATCGCCGCGATCACCGGGATGAGCCGCCGCTCCACATGCTCGTAGAGGGCGAGCACCTGCTCGGCGCGGAGCCGCGGCTTCAGGAGCCGCCACAGGCGCAGCGTGACGTCCGCGTCCTCGGCCGCGTAGGCGGTGGCGCGCTCGAGCGGCACCTCGGCGAAGCTCACGCGCGCCTTGCCGGTGCCGGTGACGGCATCGTAGCTGATCGGTTCGTGGCCGAGATGGCGCGCGGAGAGCTGGTCCATGCCGTGCTCCCACCGCCCGGCGTCGAGGCAGAAGCTCATCAGCATGGTGTCGTCGATCGGCCCGAGCGCGATCGCGCCGTTCTCGGCGCGCGCCAGCACGGCGAGGTCGTACTTGCCGTTCTGCATCACCTTCAGCACGGCCGGGTCTTCCAGCAGCGGGCGCAGGAGGTCTATTGCGATCTCGAACCGGATCTGCTGCGGCGCGGGATCGGACGCGAGATCCGCCCCGCGCCCGACATGACGCAGCGGCACGTAGCAGGCGCGCCCCGGCGCGGTGGCGAGGCTCACGCCGACCAGCCGCGCGCGCTGTGCATCCAGGCTGTCGGTCTCGGTGTCGAAGGCGAGGAAACCCTGCGCGGACGCCTCGGCGATCCAGGCGCGCAGCCGTTCCTCGCTCGTGACCGTCTCGTAGGGGCCGAAGGGCGCCTCGGCGGACATCCCGCGCGGCGGCGCGGTCGCGGGCGCGGCTGCCGTCTCGCCCGCGCCGTCGAGGCCGAGCCGCTGCAGCGTCGAGCGGAAGTTCTGCGCCTTGAGCCAAGCGGCGAGCTTGGCCCGGTCGGGCGGCTTCAGGTCCAGCGCGGCGAGCGGCAGCGGCAGCGGCGCCGAAGGGTCGAGCGTGACGAGCCTCTTGCTGATGCGCGCGGCCTCGGCGTGCCCGATCAGCGCCTCGCGCCGCTTGGGCTGCCTGATCGTCTCGGCCTTGGCGAGCAGCGTCTCGAGGTCGCCGAACTCCTCGATCAGCGCGGCCGCGGTCTTCACGCCGATCCCGGGCACACCCGGCACGTTGTCGGTGGCATCGCCGGCGAGCGCCTGCACGTCGATCACCTTGTCGGGCCTGACGCCGAACTTCTCGACCACCTCGGCCTCGCCGATCGGCTTCTGCTTGATCGGATCGAGCAGGGTCACGCCGGGGCGGATGAGCTGCATGAGGTCCTTGTCGGAGGAGACGATGGTGACCGTGCCCCCCTCCTCGAGCTCGGCCTTCGCGTAGGCGGCGATCAGGTCGTCCGCCTCGAAGCCGTCGGCCTCGATCGCGGGCAGACCGAACGCGTCGACGGCCTCGCGGATCAGGCCGAACTGCGGCACCAGCTCCGCGGGCGGGTCGGGGCGGTGCGCCTTGTAGTCGGGATAGATGTCGTTGCGGAACGTCCGCCGTCCCTTGTCGAACACCACCGCGATGCGGTCGCCCGCGTGCTCGGCGATGAACTTCGCCAGCATGTTGGTGAAGCCGAACACGGCGTTCACCGGCGTGCCGTCGGGCCGCGTCATCGGCGGCAGGGCGTGGAAGGCGCGGAAGATGTACCCCGAGCCGTCGATCAGGATCAGGTGCGGGCGGGGGGACATGCGGGCGCGCGGCTCAGGCCGCCTTCGCGCCCTTGAGCACGAACAGCCGCGAGCAGTACGGGCACATGACGCGGCCCTCCACGAGCGTCAGGAACACGCGCGGATGGCCGAGCGGGCCGTTGCCGTCGCAGGCGACGGTGGTCTCCTCGGTCTCGACGATCTCGCTGGGCGCCGGCGCCCTGGGGGCGGATGGGGCGGTCATCGCACTTCCTGTCGGGGATCGGGGGGCGGATGATAGCGGCCGGGATGCGCGGGGCAACAGACGGAAGGATCGGCAGGCGGGCGGCGCTCGCGGGGCTCGGCGCGCTTGCCGCCTGCGCGCCGCGCATCGCGCCACCCGGTCCGCCGGACGGACCACCGCGCGACGCGGGCTCGGCACTGGTGATGGCCGACGGCGCGCGCCTGCCGCTCGAGGCCTGGCTCCCCGCGGGGCCGCCGCGCGGTGCGATCCTCGGCCTGCACGGCTTCAACGACTACCGCCGCGCCTTCGCGCTCGCGGCGCCGCTCTGCGCCGAAGCCGGCTGGGCGTTCTATGCCTACGACCAGCGCGGCTTCGGCGCCGCCCCGCATCCGGGGAGCTGGCCCGGCCACGACGCGCTGGCGGCCGACGCGACTGCGGCGGCGCGGCTGATCCGCGCGCGCCACCCGGGCCTCACGCTCGCCATGCTGGGCGAGAGCATGGGAGCGGCGGTGCTGCTGGTCGCCGCCGCCTCGGCCGACCCGCCGCCGGCCGATGCCTATGTGCTCTCCGCGCCGGCGGTCTGGGGCGGCGAGACCATGGGCCGGTTCGGCCGCTGGCTGCTCGATCTCGCCGCTCATACCGTGCCGGCGCTCGGCATCGTCGGCGGCTCGCCCTTCATCCGCGCCTCCGACAACGCGGCGGCGCTCAGCGCGATGGCGCGCGATCCGCTGGTGCGCAAGTCGACACGGGTGGACGCGGTCTACGGCCTCGTTGCGCTGATGGACGCCGCGCTCGCCGCCGCGGCGCGCTTCGCCGCGCCGGCGCTGATCCTCTACGGCGCGCGGGACGACCTGGTGCCCGAACGCGCGATCGCGGCGCTGGCGGCGCGGCTGCCGGGGCTGGCCTCGGGCCGGCAGCGCGCGCTGGTCTACCCGGACGGCTACCACCTGCTGCTGCGCGACACGATCCGCGCCCGCGTGGTGGGCGACGTGCTGGCGTGGCTCGCCGATCCGGCGGCGCCGCTCTCCGCCGGAAGCCTCGAGGCGCCTGCGCGTTTGCCGCCCCCCGCGGCTTCGGCTATAGGGGCGGGCACGGACCCGTAGCTCAGCTGGATAGAGCGCTGCCCTCCGAAGGCAGAGGTCGCACGTTCGAATCGTGTCGGGTCCGCCAGCCCGCAGCTCCGCCGCTCGCGCCGCCTCCACCCTCCCCGGGAACGGCGTTCCTCCCGGCTTGACGATGATTATTGATATCAATATATCTCGGGCCATGAACGAGTACCGCGAGATCGGCAGCGTCTGCATCGCGCTCCATCTCCGCCGTGCCGCCCGGCACGTCGGACGGATCTACGACGAGGCGCTGCGGCCGGCCGGGATCAACAACGGCCAGTTCTCGCTGATGGCGATGCTCGCGGCGAAGGACGACTGGACCATGCAGGAACTGGCCGATTCCCTCGGGCTCGACCAGAGCTCGCTGAGCGCGGCGGTCAAGCCGCTGATGCGGCGCGACCTGATCGTCCAGGAGGCCGGGACCGACGACGCGCGCGTGCGGAGGCTCCGCCTCACCCCGGCCGGCAGGCGCCTGCTCGACCGCGCGCGGCCGCTGTGGCGCACGGCGCAGCGCCGCGCGGAGGAGCTGCTGGAAGACCACCAACCGGATGCCGTGCGGTCCGCCTTGCGGGCCCTCGGCTGAATGCGAGGCAGGCCCGCCATGATCGCGGATAAAAACATTGATATCAATAATCCTCGCCTGCCGCTGGCCGCGCTGACGGCAGCGTCCTTCGCGCTCGGGACCGGGGCCTACGTCTTCGCCGGGCACCTGGAGGCGCTCGTGCGCGATCGCGATGCCGGCCGCCAGGCCGATGCCGCGGTCCTGCTGGCGCTCAACGGATCGACGGTCCTCGTCGGCCAGGGCCTCGGCGCGGCCCTGGGCGCTCTGACCACGGCGACCTTCGGCCTCGGCGCGCTGGGTTTCGCCGCTTCGGCGGTCGCCGCGGTCGGGCTCACGGCGTCCTTCGCGCTGTCTCCCCCGCGCGGCGCGGAGCTGCGGCCACGCGCCGCCCAACCGGCAAGGGACATGGCATCATGAACGGCACCGCAGGACGTGCCCCCGCGATCGGTCTGACGGCCGCCGTCAGCGCCCTGACCGTCGCCATCTGGGCTGCCGGCGTCGTCGTCGCGGCGCACACCGGCGTGCTCGCCCGGGCGTGGCCGCCGTCGATCGCGGCGCTCGTCGCCGCCGGCATCGCGGTCCCCACGATCCTCCACCTCGCCCTCGCCCCCCTGCGGGCCCTCGCCCGGACGATCGGGCTCAGGGTGATCACGGCGTTCCACGTCTGGCGCATCCCGGCCGCGATGCTGTTCTTCTGGTACGGCCTCGAGGGCGCGCTTCCGCCCGCCTTCTGGCTCCTCGCCGGCATAGGCGACGCGATCGCGGGCGCGTGGGCGCTGAGGGTGGTGACGCGTCCCGATGCGCGGCTTGCCGACTATCGCGCCATGCACCGTTTCGGCCTCGCCGATTTCGCGGTGGCCGTCGGCACGGGACTGGCGTTCACGCTTCTCCTCGATCCGCGCATGGCGCCGATCGCGCACCTGCCGCTGGCGCTGATCCCCCTGTTCGGTGTCGGGCTGTCCGGCGCCACCCACATCGTCGCCTTCGATCTGATCCGCGAGGGGCGGCGCTGACGCGGCAGGGCGGGGCTCACCGCACGAGCCGCGGCAGCAGCGCGTCGAGCCGGAGCCGGCCCGCGCGCGTCGTCGCGATGCCGCCCGCGGTCGTGCGCGCGACCAGCCCCTCGGCTTCCGCCGCGGCGAGGGCCGCCGGGTCCAGCGCGTCGGCCAGCGCCACGCCGGTGCGCGCGAGGAAGCGCGCGGGGTCGATGCCCTCGGCGAGGCGCAGCCCCATCAGCAGCGCCTCGCGCGCGCGCGCAGCCGCCGACAGTTCCTCCTCCTCGCGCACGCCGTGCCCCCGGCGCTCCACCGCCTCGGCCCAGGCCTCCGGCGCCCGCACGCGCGCCGTCGCGGTCAGGCGGCCGCCGACCATGATGCGGCCATGCGCGCCCGGCCCGATCCCGGCATAGTCCAGGTAGCGCCAGTAGGCGAGGTTGTGGCGGCTCTCCGCGCCGGGTGCCGCGTAGTTCGACACCTCGTAGGGCGCGAGCCCCGCGCGCGCGGCCTCCTCCTCGGTCGCCCGGTAGAGCGCGGCCTGGGCGTCCTCGCCCGGCAGGACGAGTTCGCCGCGGTCGTGCAGCCGGGCGAAGGGCGTGCCGGGCTCGATGGTGAGCTGGTAGAGCGAGAGGTGGTCGAGCCCGAAGGCGAGCGCCCGGCGCAGTTCGGCGCGCCAGGCGGCGCGGGTCTGGCCCGGGCGGGCATAGATCAGGTCGAAGGAGGCGCGCGGGAAGAGCGCACGCGCGGTCTCGAGCGCGGCGAGGGCCTGGGCGGCGGAGTGGCGGCGGCCGAGGAAGGCGAGGGCGCTGTCGTCGAGCGCCTGGATGCCGAGCGAGATGCGGTTCACGCCGGCCGCGCGGAAGCCGGCGAGCTTGGCCGCCTCGACGCTGGTCGGGTTGGCTTCGAGGGTGATCTCGGGTGGCGTGGCGGGCGGGAAGGCGCGGGTGGCGGCCTCGATCAGGGCGGCCACGGTCTCGGGCGACATCAGCGAGGGCGTGCCGCCGCCGAAGAAGATCGAGGCGAGCGGGCGGGGTCCGAGGCGCCCGGCCTCCCAGGCGAGATCGGCGAGCAGGGCGGCGCGGAAGCGTCGTTCATCGATGCGCTCGCGCACGTGGCTGTTGAAGTCGCAGTAGGGGCAGCGGCTCAGGCAGAAGGGCCAGTGGACGTAGAGGGCGAGCGGCTCGGGCATGGTTCACGGGATAGGGGGTCCGGGGGCGAGGCCGCCGGCCCTTGCCCCCGGCTTCGCCTCTTCCTCTCGCGCGCGGCCCGGGCCGGGCCCTACTGGTTCGCGGTCGGAGCGGTGGCGGCGAGCAGCACGCCGATCGGCTCCCACAGCAGGCCGAGCTGCACGACCGGCTGGCCGGCGAAGCGCAGCGTCTGCTCGGCCACCGGCCGGCCGCCGAGGTGCTGGTAGAACCAGCGCGTGGGGTTGTCCTTCAGCACCCAGAGCGTGACGGACCGGCAGCCGATCGCATTCAGGTGCGCGGCGACGGCCCGCATCAGCCGCCGGCCGACGCCGCGCTCGCGGAAATCCTCGAGCAGGTAGAGGGTCTCGATCTCGCCGGCCTCGCGCGCCCCGCTGCGCGCGCGCCCGCCCGAGGCGAAGCCGACCACGGCGGGGGCGGCGCCGTCGGGCGAGTCCGGACCGGTGGCGACCGCGACGAAGGTGGCGTGGCCGGGCGGCGGGGCGGTGATCAGGCGCCGCCAGCCGGCCGCCTGGCGCCCGGGGGAGAGGCCGGCCAGGTAGCTGTCCGGCAGGATGCCGGCATAGGTGCTGCGCCAGGTCGCGACATGGATCGCGCCGATCGCCTCGGCGTCGGCGGCGCGGGCGCGGCGGATGGCGATCACGCGACCGCCTCCCGCACCAGCGCGGCGGCGAAGAACCCGTCCGTGCCGTGGCGGGCGGGGGTGAGCGACAGATAGGGTCCCTCTCCCGGCAAGGCGAGGCGCGTGCGCGCACGCACCGCCTCGAGCGGCAGCACCGCGAAGCCCGCAACGCGGGAGAGGAACCCGTCCACCTGTGCCTCGTTCTCCTCGGCCAGCACCGAGCAGGTAGCGTAGACCAGAACCCCGCCGGGTTTCACCAGCCCTGCGGCGCGCTCCAGGATCACGGACTGTTTCCGCACGAGGTCGTCAAGATCCGCCTCGGCGAGCCTGAGCCGCGCATCCGGGCGGCGGCGCCAGGTGCCGGTGCCGGTGCAGGGGGCGTCCACGAGCACGCGGTCGAAGCTGCCGGCGGCGCGCTTCAGCCATTTCGCGCCGGGCTCGATCAGCCGCCGCTCGACATTGGAGACGCCGGCGCGCCGGAGCCGCCTCGCCGCCGCGGCGAGCCGCGCGGCCGAGACGTCGGCGGCGACGATCTGGCCGCGATTCGCCATCGCCGCGGCGAGTGCCAGCGTCTTGCCGGCGGCCCCGGCGCAGAAGTCGCAGACGCGCATGCCGGGCCGCGCGTCCAGCATCGCCGCGACGAGCTGGCTGCCCTCGTCCTGGATCTCGACCAGCCCGGCGCGGAAGGCGGCGCCGGCGGTGACGGGCGGACGGCCCTCGGCGCGCAGCCCCCAGGGCGAGAACGGCGTCGGCACGGTCGCGATCCCCTCGGCGGCGAGGGCGGCGCGCGCCTCCTCGCGCGTCGCCTTGAGGAGGTTCGCGCGCAGGTCGGTCGGCGCGGGCCGATCGAGGGCCCCCATCTCGACGGCGAGATGATTGCCGAACCGCGCGGCAAGCCGCGGCAGCAGCCAGTCGGGCACGCCGAGCCGCACCGCCTCCGGCATCGCGGGATCCACGAGCCGGGCGCCGGCGAGGGCGGCGAGGGCACGCCGTTCGGCCTCCGCGAGCGGGGCGGGGCCGTGGCGCGCGGCGTTGAACAGTCCAGCGACCGAGTCCGCCGCCATGCCCTCCGCGACCGCGAGTTGGACCAGCATCAGCGTGCGCGGCGTGACCGGCGCGCGCGCCCGCTCGAGGTGCCAGGCGAGCCGCGGGGCCGCGCGCAGCATGGCCCAGAGCCGGTCGGAGACGGCGCGCCGGTCGGCCGCGCCGATGAAGCGGCGCGCACGGAACCAGGCGTTCGCGACCGCGTCCGCCGGCGCCTCGGGTGCGGCGTCCACCGCCTGCCAGAGCGCGATGCCCGCCTGGACGCGGGCGGCCGGCGTCACGGCAGGAAGAACGCCGGCACGGCGTCCAGATCGGCGGCGAGATGCGCGATCTGGTGCATGGCGAACTCGGTCGGCTGGTTGATCCGGTTCACCCAGACGGTGCGGAACCCGTAGGCGGCGGCGGCCCGCGCGTCCCAGGCATTGGCGGAGACGAAGCCGATGCGGCTGCAGTGGCGGTGGAAGGCGTCCTCGGCCAGGCGATAGACGCGCGGGTCGGGCTTGAAGACGCGCACCGCATCGGCCGAGAGCACGTGGTCGAGCAGCGGGCCGAGCTGCGAGGCCGCAACCGCATCCGCCAGCATCGCGCGCGAGCCGTTCGAGAGGATCGCCGTGCCGATCCCCGCCCCGCGCAGCGCCGCGAGCGCGGTGCGCGCATCGTCATAGGCGGGCAGCGCGCGATAGGCGGCCATCAGGTCCTCGACCAGCCTCGTCTCCGCCCCGCCGTTCCAGTTCAGCGCGACATGGAGCGCCTCGCGCGTCAGCGCCTCGAAGTCGCGCCAGTGCTCGGGGCCGGTGAGCGAGGTCACCCAGGCGTATTCGAGCTGCTTCTGGCGCCAGAGCGCGCTGACCGACGGCCAGGACTCGCCCAGGCGGCGGGCATGGCGCGCCATCGCGGCGTGCACGTCGAACAGCGTGCCGTAGGCGTCGAACACCACGGCATCGACCGGGGAGCCGCTCACTGCTCGAGCCGGTAGTTCGGCGCCTCGCGCGTGATCGCCACATCGTGGACGTGGCTCTCGCGCAGCCCCGCACCGGTGATGCGGCGGAAGCGCGCGTTCAGCCGCATCGCCGAGATCGTCTCGCTCCCGGTATATCCCATCCCGGCGCGCAGGCCGCCGACGAGCTGGTGCAGCACCGCCGCGACCGGCCCCTTGTAGGCGACGCGGCCCTCGATCCCCTCGGGAACCAGCTTGTCGGTGTCGGCATCCTGCTGGAAGTAGCGGTCGGCCGAGCCCTTGCGCATCGCCCCGATCGAGCCCATGCCGCGATACGCCTTGTAGCTGCGGCCCTGGTAGAGGAACACCTCGCCCGGGCTCTCGTCGGTGCCGGCGAGCAGGCTGCCGATCATCACCGCATCCGCCCCGGCGGCGATCGCCTTGGCGAGGTCGCCCGAGCTGCGGATGCCGCCATCCGCGATCGCGGGGACGCCGCGGGCATGCGCCGCCTCGGCCGTCTCGAGGATGGCGGAGAGCTGCGGCACGCCCACGCCGGCGACGATGCGCGTGGTGCAGATCGAGCCGGGGCCGATGCCGATCTTCACCGCATCCGCGCCCGCCTCGATCAGCGCGATCGCAGCCTCCGGCGTCGCGACGTTGCCGGCCACCACCTCGATCGCGTTCGAGAGGCGCTTGATGCGCTCGACCGCCTCCAGAACGCCGGCGGAATGGCCGTGCGCGGTGTCGACCACGATCACGTCCGTCTCGGCCTCGACCAGCATCTCGGCGCGCCTCAGGCCGTCCGGACCCACGCCGGTCGCGGCCGCGACGCGCAGGCGCCCGAGCTCGTCCTTGCAGGCGTTCGGATGCGCGGTCGCCTTGTCCATGTCCTTGACGGTGATCAGGCCGACGCAGCGATAGGCGTCGTCCACCACCAGCAGCTTCTCGATGCGGTGCTTGTGCAGGAGCCGCTTGGCCTCGTCGGGGGCGACGTGCTCGCGCACGGTGACGAGGTTCTCGCGCGTCATCAGCTCGTAGACCTTCACCGTCGGGTCGGAGGCGAAGCGGACGTCGCGGTTGGTCAGGATGCCGACCAGGCGGCCCGACTCGCGCTCGACCACGGGGATGCCGCTGATGCGGTGGCTCGCCATCAGCGCGCGCGCCTCGGCGAGCGTCTGGTCGGGGTGGATGGTGACCGGGTTGACCACCATGCCCGATTCGAACTTCTTCACCTGGCGCACCTGGGCGGCCTGGTCCTCCGGTTCGAGGTTCTTGTGGATCACGCCGATGCCGCCCGCCTGGGCCATGGCGATCGCCATCGCCGCCTCGGTGACGGTGTCCATCGCCGCCGAGACCAGCGGGATGTTGAGGGTGATGCGGCGGGTGAGGCGGGTCGAGACGTCGGTGCGGCTGGGCAGGACGGTGGAATAGGCGGGGACGAGGAGCACGTCGTCGAAGGCGAGCGCCTCCTCGATGGCGGCGCGCGGACGGGGTGTGGCGGTGTCGGGGGCCATGGCGGAGCCTTCTGCGGCGAGCCTTGGCGGCCCGCCATACGACGACGGCGCAGGGGTTGCAAGCGACGAGACCGTGGCGCCGGCACGCCCGATGCCGTCGCGTCAATCCGCCGGCACCGTCCCCTCGGGCAGGCGCGCCGACCGGCGCAGCACCAGCCGGCAGGGGATGCGCCACTGCGGCGCGGCGCGGCGCGGCGACGCCGCCGGGTCTTCCAGCGCCGCCACCGCGGCCTGTGCGAGCGCGGCGACGTCCTGCGCCACCGTGGTGAGGCGATAGGCGGCCAGCCCCGCCGAGGGCGTGTCGTCGAAGCCGACCACCGAGAGATCGCGCGGGATGTCGAGCCCGAAGCGCGTGCGTGCCGCGTCGATCACGCCGAGCGCCATCTCGTCATTGGCGCAGAACACGGCATCCGGCCGGTCCGCGCGCGCGAGCAGCCGCTGCGCCGCCTCCAGCCCGCCGGCGTAGGTGAAGCGGCCGACTTCGCGCGCGGCGAGCACGAGCCCTTGCGCCGCCAGCCCCTGCGTGAAGCCGCGCTCGCGCTCGTCGCTGGTCGAGGTCGCCTCGATCCCGGCGAGGAAGGCGGGCCGGCTGTGGCCGGCGGCGGCGAGCAGGTCGGCGACCAGCCGGCCGCCGCCGAGATTGTCGGCACCGACCAGCGCGGCCTGCGGCCCCTTCGCGTCGGCGCGGCGGTCCACCAGCACCACGGGCGTGCGGGCGGCGGCGCAGCGCGCCGCGATCCCCGAGGAGAGCATGGCCGAGGCGACCACCACGCCGTCCACCTGGTAGGAGAGCAGATGCGCGAGCAGGTCGTCGGTCGCCTGCGGGTCGGGCGCGACGGCGACCAGGGGCAAGAGCCCGCGCGCCTGCAGCGCGCCGCCCAGCGCCTCGAGCAGCCGCGCGTAGAACGGATTGGCGATCTCGGTGATCACCACCCCGACGATGCCGGAACGACGCGTGTTCAGGCTGCGCGCAAGCGCGTTCGGCCGGTAGCCCACCGCCTTCGCCGCGGCGAGGATGCGCCGGCGCGTCTCGGGCGCGACCGATGCGCCGGGGGTGAAGGCCCGGCTGACGGCCGCGCGCGAGACGCCGGCCGCGCGTGCGACATCGGCCGAGGTCACCCAGCGGCGCGCGCGGCGCGCCCTGTCCGCCTGATCCTGGTCCAATCGCCTCTCTCCGCGCCTGGCTTGACGGCGCGGGCCGATCGTAAGAGGCTTTGCACACGTGTGCAAAGACGCCCGGCGCCGAGGCGCCGGGCAGGGGGAGGAGCGGATGGGCGCCAGCCGCGGCCGGATCGTCGGGATCGGCTTCCGCAGCCGCGCGGTTGCCGCCCGCAGCGTCGGGACAGCCGGCGCATCGCCCCGCGGCTTCGCCGTCCCCCTCGCCTGCGGGCGCCGCGTCGCGGCGCCGTCCCTGCCGGACCGCGCGACGCGCGCGGCCGGATCGGCCCGCCGGGACCGGGCCCGGACACGACCAGCAGAGGAAGCCAGACCATGACCCCGACCCGTCGTACCGTGCTGGCCGCGGCCGGCGCCGCCGCCACGCTGCCCTGGCTGCCGCGCGCCGCGCGCGCGGCCACGCTGCGCTACGCCCATGTCGGCGCGCCCGGCGACGTGCAGACGCGCTTCGCCGAGGAGTTCGCCGCCCTGGCGAGACAGAAGAGCGGCGGACGCACCGACATCCGGGTGTTCGGCAACAGCCAGCTCGGCGGCGTCTCCGAGATGGTTGACGGCGTGCAGACCGGCGCCATCCAGATGGCGCATCACGACTTCGCCTCGCTCACCAAGTACGTGCCCGAGCTCGGCGTGTTCAATGCGCCCTATGTCTATCGCGACGGCCGCCACGCGCTCGCCGCGACCGATCCCGAGCGCTCGCCGGTCGCGCGCGAGCTGAACGAGAGGCTGGTCGCCGCCGCCGGCATCCGCATCGTCGGCCGGATCTATCGCGGCCCGCGCCACATCACCGCCAAGTTCGCGGTGCGCCGCCCCGAGGATCTCAGCAACAAGCCGTTCCGCGCCGTGCCCGTGGATCTCTGGGTGTCGATGGTGCGCGGCTTCGGCGCCGTGCCGACCCCGGTCGAGGTCTCGGAACTGCCCACCGCGCTGATGACCGGGGTGGTGGTCGGGCAGGAGAACCCGCTCACCATGATCAACGCGAACAAGCTGTTCGAGGTGCAGTCGCACGTCTCGCTCACCGGGCACATGCTCTCCGTCCTCGCCGTGTTCGCCAACGACCGCGCCTGGCAGCGCCTGCCGGCAGACGAGCGCCAGGCGATCTCGGCCGCGCTCGCCGAGAAGGCGACCGAGTCGCTCGCCTGGGCGGAGGCGGCGGATGCCGAGCTCGTGCAGGTCCTGAAGCAGCGCGGCATGACCGTGATCACCGAGGCGGACGGGCTGGACAACGCCGCGTTCCGGCGCGCGGTGCAGGCGCAGATCCGGCGCGACTATCCGGCCTGGACCTCGCTGATCGAGCGCATCGGCCAGGTGCAGGCCGGATCGTAGCCGGCGCCGTGGCCGCGCTCGCCCGCCTCCTGGTCGCCGCAACCGGCGCCGTCGGGGTCGCGCTCCTGCTCGGCCTGGTGGCGATCCTGTCCGCGCAGATCGTGCTGCGCGACCTCTTCCTCGCGCCCATCGTCGGGCTCGAGGAGGTGACGCGGATGCTGATGATCCTGATGGTCTGGATCGCCTATCCGCTGGTGGTGCAGGCGGGCGAGAACATCGTCATGGCGGAGCTGAAGGCGGGCCTGCCCGCCCGGCTCCGCCGCGGCGCCGACCTCGCGATCGGGCTCGCCTGCGCCGCGGCGGCGCTGGTCATGGTCTGGGCGACCTGGCGGGCGCTCGCGGCCAATCCGCGCAACATGACGCCCACACTCGGCATCCCGTTCTGGATCTATCTCGCCTCCGCGGCCTTCGGCTTCGCCGGCGCGGCCCTCCTGCATCTGCGCCGGCTGCGCCAGGGCCAGGACGCCGGCAGCGTCGCGCTCTAGGGGCCGCGGCGCGTGGGCTACGCCGTCATCGCCGGCTTCGCCGCGCTGTTCGTCGCCGGCGTGCCGGTGGTCTATGCGGTGCTGATCCCGAGCATCGCCTATGTGCTGCTCGAGGGCCTGCCGCCGACGCTGCTCGCGAGCCGCGTCGTCTACGCGCTCGACAGCTTCCCGCTGGTCGCGGTGCCGGTGTTCATCTTCGTCGGCAACCTGATGAACCTCGCCGGCATCACCGACCGCATCTTCCGCTTCGCGAGCGTGCTCGCTGCGCGGCTGCATGGCGGGCTGGCGCAGGTGAACATCCTCGCCAGCCTGATCTTCTCGGGGATCTCGGGCGCCGCACTCGCCGATGTCGGCGGCCTCGGCCGGGTCGAGATCAAGGCGATGCGCGAGCGCGGCTTCGATGCGCCGTTCGCGGCCGCGGTCACCGCCTCCTCGGCGCTGATCGGGCCGATCTTCCCGCCCTCCATCCCGCTGATCGTCTACGGCTCGGTCACCTCGGTCTCGATCATCCAGCTCCTGATGGCGGGCATCCTGCCAGCGCTCTTCTGCACGGCGGCACTGATGGCGACGGCGGCGATCGTCGCGCTGCGCGCCGGCTACCCGCGCGCGGAGCGCTGGCCGTCCGTCCGCGAGGTGCTGAAGGCGCTCGGGCCGGCGCTGCCCGCCCTGCTCGCGCCGCTGTTCCTGATCGCGGGGATGCTGACGGGCGTCTTCACCCCGACCGAGGCGGCCGCGGCGGCGGCGGTCTACGTGCTCGCGATCGGCTTCCTCCTCTACCGCGAGATGACGGTGGCGCACGTGCTGCACGCGGCGCTCATGACCGCGCGCAACACCTCGGCGATCCTGGTGATCGTCGCGGCCGCGGCGATGTTCGGCTGGATCCTCGCGATCGAGGAGATCCCGCAGGCCTTCGGCGCCGCGATCGCCGGGCTGTCCGGGAACCGGCTGGTTCTCCTTCTGCTCGTGAACCTGATCTTCTTCGTCGCCGGCATGTTCCTTGACAGCACCACGGCGACGCTGCTGATCGTGCCGATCATCGCCCCGCCGGTGGTCGCCGCCGGCGTGGATCCCGTCCATCTCGGCCTGATCGTGGTGTTCAACCTGATGATCGGGCTGCTGACGCCGCCGATGGGGCTGGCGCTGTTCCTGATCTGCGACATCGCGCAGATCACGATGCGGGCGCTCCTGCGCGCGCTCGTGCCGTTCTACCTGCCGCTCGCGGCGACGCTCGCCGCCATCACGCTGTGGGAGGACATGGTGCTCGCCATCCCCCGCCTGATCCGCTGAAGGAGGACACTCGGAGATGCGCATCGCGCTCGGTTGCGACCACGCCGGATTCCCGATGAAGGCAGAGGTGCTGGAGGTGATCCGCGCGCTCGGCCACGAGGTGGAGGATCTCGGCACGCACACCCCCGATCCGGTCGATTTCCCCGACATCGCCCGCGCGGTGTGCGACCGCGTCGCCTCCGGCCGGGCCGATCGCGGCATGCTGGTCTGCGGCACTGGGGTCGGCGCCTCGATCGCGGCGAACAAGCGGCGCGGCATCCGCGCCGCGGTCTGCCACGACGTGCATTCGGCGCACCAGTCGGTGGAGCACGACGACGTCAACGTGATGTGCATCGGCGCGCAGATCGTCGGGCCGTGGCTGGCGCGCGACCTGGTGCGCGCGTTCCTCGAGGCGCGTTTCGATGCGACCGAGGACCATCGCCGCCGGGTGGCGAAGCTGACGGCGTTCGAGCGCGAGGGGTAGCGGGCCGCGGCGCGCCGCCCGTCGGTCTCGGCGGCGGGGCAAGGGCGTTCCGGCCCTCCGCGTCCGCTGTTGCGGCTCGCCGCGGAGGCGCTGCGGCGGGACGGGACGTCTCTGAGCCGCTCTGCGCCTATCGCGCGCCGCCGGACCAGATGCCGGGCCGCACCGACGACGCGACGACCAGCCCGTAGCCCGCGAGCGCGAGCGAGACGCAGGCGAACAGCCCGGCAAGCCCGAACCGTCCGCCCGCCAGCGCGCCGCCGCCCGCCGCGAGCGCGATCCGGAGCAGCGCGGCGAGGAAGGGGATGCGCATCCGCCCCGCCCCCTGGCTCGCGAAGTAGAGGGTCATGCCCAGGCCGAGCGCGGCGAAGGACGGCCCGACCAGCAGGAGGTAGAGGCGGATCGCCTCGCGCACCGCCGGTTCGGTCGCGAACAGGCCGGCGAAGCGTGAGGGGAAGAGGGCGACCGTCAGCCCGACCGCGCCCGAGATCGCCGCCGAGAGCAGGCCGCCGCGCCAGGCGGTGAGGCGCGCGCCGGGCCAGTCGCCGGCGCCGACGCGCATGCCGACCAGCGCGGTCAGCGCCGCGCCGATGCCGTAGGCGAGCGGGATCATCAGGAACTCGAGGCGGACGCCGACGCCATAGGCGGCGATCGCCGCGGTGCCGTGCCGGCCCACCAGCGCGGTCACCAGCACCGTGGTCAGGTTGGCGATCGTCGCCATGGCGGAGGCGACCAGCCCGACCGAGAGGATCCGCCCGAACAGCCTCGCATCGAGCCGCGCCCGCAGCGAGGGGCGGAAGCCCGCGCCGCCGCGCAGGATCGCCGCCCCCATCAGCGCAGTCGCGAGCGCGAAGGAGACGACGTAGGCGACGCCGGCGCCGGCGATGCCGAGATCCGTGCCCAGCACCAGCGCGGCCGAAAGCGGCGCATCGACCGCCCAGACGCCGAGCATGATCCGTGCCGGCAGGCGCATGTTGCCCGCGCCGCGCAGCGCGGCGGCGAGGGTGTTGGCAAGCCACACCATCACCGAGCCCGCGAACAGCGTGCGCGCGTAGAGGGTCGCATGGGCGAGCGCCTCGCCCCGCCCGCCCATCAGCCGGAACAGCGCCGGCCCCCACAGCCCGATCAGCACCGTGAAGGCGAGGCCGAGCACGATGGCGATGACCGCGGCGTGCAGCACCAGCGCCGAGGCCTCGTCGCGCCGCCCCGCGCCGAGCGCGCGCGCGATCGCCGAGGAGACGCCTCCGCCCATCGCCCCGGTGCTCATCATCTGCATCAGCAGGAGGAGCGGCAGCACGAGCGCGTAGCCCGCGAGCGACGCGGTACCGAGCCGGCCGATCACCCACACCTCGACGGTCTGGCAGGCGGCCTGGGCGAAGGCGACGCCGATGGTCGGCAGGGAGAGCCGCAGGATCGTGCCGAGCGATGCCGGCTGGGGGGCCGGCGAGCCGACGGGCGGACGCATGCGGGGCGGAGAGTGGCGCGGCCGGCGGTGCGCGCCAAGGGCCGGTCTGGCGGGGGCGGTCCGTGGCGGCCGCGGCCGTGCCGGCTGCAACACGGTTGTGACCGGACGCACATCAATCGGTAACGATCCGGTGCGAGACTGGAGAGGTCGGCGTTCGTCCGGTCGGGCCGGCCGCCGACGCCCGGAGGTGACGGTCATGTTCGCGCTGTTCGCAACGCTACCGCCGATGCCGAGCCCTCCCCGTGCGGGCCTGATCGCGCGCATCGCGCGACGCTTCCGCCGGCCGCGCTGAACCGGCCGCGCGACCCGGCCCCGACGGTGCGGCGGGACCGGCGCCAGCGCACGCGGCTTCCGCTCCAGGGGCGCGGGCGGCGGGGTGCCGGGCCTGCAGAACGGTCACGGTCCGGACCACGTTTCGCACAAGTTTAACGCCGCCGTCACGTGCGTGACGCGATCCCGTGCGATGCCATCCGCGGCATTCGATCGGGGGAGCTTCCGATGCGCCGGCGTCACCTTCTGGCCGCGACCGCGGCCACCCTGCCCGCGGCTGCCCTGCCGCTGCCGCTTCGCGCCGAAGCGCGGGCGGTCTGCTACAATTGCCCGCCAGAATGGGCCGACTGGGGTTCCGCGCTGCGGGCGATCCGCGACCGGCTCGGCATCGTCGTGCCGCACGACAACAAGAACTCCGGCCAGGCGCTCGCCGCCCTGATCGCCGAGAAGGCCCGGCCGGTCGCGGATGTCGTCTACATGGGAGGGAACTTCGGGCCGCGCGCGGTGGCGGCCGGCGTGCTTGCGCCCTATCGCCCGGCGCTGATCGCGGAGGTGCCCGAGGGGATGAAGGACCCGGCCGGGCACTGGTTCGCGATCCATTCCGGCACGCTCGGGCTGTTCGTGAACACGGAGGCGCTCGGCCGCGGCGTTCCGGTGCCGGAGGGCTGGAACGACCTGCTCAAGCCCGTCTACCGCGGCAAGGTCGGATACCTGAACCCGGTCTCGGCCGCGGTCGGCCAGGTGGGCCTGTTCGCTGTCAACCTCGCCCTCGGCGGGTCGTACGAGGATTTCGGGCCGGGCGCACGGTTCTTCGCGGCGCTCAAGGCGAACGATCCGATCGTTCCGACCCAGACGGCCTATGCGCGTGTGGTGTCGGGCGAGATCCCGATCCTGTTCGACTACGACTTCAACGCCATGCGGGCGCAGTTCACGGATCGCGCACCGGTGCGCTTCGTCCTGCCGAAGGAAGGCACGATCAGCTTTCCCTACGTCATGGGCCTGGTCGCGAACGCGCCTCATCCCGAGAACGGCAAGAAGGTGCTCGACTTCACCCTCTCCGACGAGGGGCAGCGGATCTGGGCGAACGCGTATCTGCGCCCGGTGCGGCCGACGGTGGCGCTGCCCTCGGCGGTGGCCTCGCGTTTCCTGCCGGCGGGCGAGTATGCGCGGGCGCGGCCCGTCGACATCGAGCGGATGGTTGCGACCCAGGACGCGGCGGTGGCCCGCTATCGTGCCGAACTCGGCGTCTGACGCGGATGGACGACCGCGTGCGGGGCGGAGGGCGGGCGGCGCACATCCGCGCCGCATCGGCGGATAGGTGGGCGTCGGCGCGGATCGCATCGTCGGCCCCGCGCCATGCCAACCGCCGCGGCGACCACAGCCGCCGTCGCGATTGCCTCGTCCGGGGCCCGCACCGCACGGCATGACCGCGAAGTGCCGGAACGGCCGGTGATGTCCGACCGTGTCGCGGTGGCGGCGCTCGTCTCGCCGGCCCTCGCCTTCCTGCTCGCCTTCTTCCTGCTGCCGCTCCTGCTCATGGCGCGCGCGGGGGCGGAGGGCCCGGAAGGGGTGGCGACCTATGTCGCGATCGCGACCGACACGCGCTATCTCGCAAGCCTCGCGCGGACCGTGGGGCTGGCGGCAGCGACCACCGTGGCGACGCTGCTGATCTCGACGGTCGCGGGGGTCTTCCTCGCGCGCAACCGGTTCCCCGGCCGACGGCTGCTCACCGCGCTGCTCACCCTGCCGCTCGCCTTCCCCGGCGTCGTGGTCGGCTTCATGGTGATCCTGCTCGCGGGCCGGCAGGGCGTGATCGGCACGGCGACGGCCGCGCTCTGGGGCGAGCGGATGGTCTTCGCCTACTCCTTCGCCGGGCTGTTCGTCGGCTATCTCTACTTCTCGATCCCGCGCACCGTGCTGACGGTCATGGCGGCCGCCGAGAAGCTCGATCCGGCGCTGGAGGAGGCGGCCCGGTCCTGCGGTGCGGCACGCTGGCAGGTCGTGCGGGACGTGATCCTGCCGGGGCTCAAGGGCGCGCTGCTGGCCGCCGGCGCGATCTGCTTCGCCACCGCCATGGGAGCGTTCGGCACGGCCTTCACGCTGGCCACCGACATCGACGTGCTGCCCATGGTGATCTACGCGGAGTTCACCCTGGGCGCGAACATCGCGGCCGCCGCGGCGCTTTCCTTCCTGCTCGGCGCCATCACCTGGATCATCCTGGCGGTCGCCCGCACCGCCGCGGGCGCGACGGTCGCGGCGGCCGGATGAGGCGCGGCGCCGGATTCTGGGCAGGGCTGGCGCTCGCCGTGCTGGTCGCCCTGTTCCTGATCGGACCGGTCGTGCTCTCGGTGCTCGCCGGGCTGACCCGGAACTACCAGCGCGGCATCCTCGAAAGCGGGGTGACGCTCGCCTGGATCGGGCGTGTCCTGGATCTCTACGCGCACACGATCTGGCTGTCGGTCGGGATCGCGCTCGCCACCCTGGCGGCGACGCTGATCCTCGGCGTGCCGGTGGCCTACGCGCTGGCGCGCCGGCCCGGCCGGGCCGCACGGCTGTTCGAGGAGATGCTCGTGATGCCGGTGGCGATCCCGGGGATCGCCACGGCGCTCGCGCTGATCCTGGCCTGGGGCGCGGTCGGCTCGTTCCGCAGCCACTGGAGCTTCATCCTGGCCGGCCATGTCCTGTTCACGCTGCCCTTCATGGTGCGCGCGACGCTCGCGGTGATGCTCGCCGTGGATCTTGCGACGCTGGAGGAGGGGGCGCGCTCGCTCGGCGCGGGGTTCCTGGTCCGCTTCCGCACCATCGTGCTGCCGAACGCCATGCCGGGCATCCTCGCCGGCGCGCTGATGGTGGTGACGCTCTCGCTCGGCGAGTTCAACATGACGCTGCTCCTGCACACGCCGTTCACGATGACGCTCCCGGTCGGGCTGGCGGACGCCTACGCGTCGATGCGGCTCGAGATCGGCTCGGCCTTCACGCTGGTCTTCCTGGTCCTGCTCGTGCCGCTGCTCGTCGCCCTGCAGTGGGCGGCCGACGCCGCCGCGGGGATGCGCCGGCGATGACCACGCCGGTCACGCTGGAGCGCGCCGGCTTCACCTACCCCGACGGCACCCGCGCCCTCGCGCCCACGGATCTCGCCATCCGGGCCGGGGAGACGCTGGCGCTGCTCGGACCGTCGGGCTGCGGCAAGACCACGGCGCTGCGCATCGTCGCGGGCCTCGCCGAGCCCGATCCCGGCGGGCGCGTGCGCTTCGGCGCCGAGGACGTGACGCGCATCCCGATCGAGCGGCGCAACGTCGGGATGGTGTTCCAGTCCTACGCCCTGTTCCCGAATCTCGATGTCGCCGGCAATGTCGGCTACGGCCTGCGCGTGCGCGGGGTGCCGAAGCCCGAGCGCGACCGCCGGGTCGCGCAGATGCTCGCGATGATGCGGATCGAGGGCCTGGCCGACCGCCGCGTCGACCAGCTCTCCGGCGGGCAGCGGCAGCGGGTGGCGCTCGCGCGCGCGCTCGCCCCCGAGCCGCGCGTGCTGCTGCTCGACGAGCCGCTCGCGGCGCTCGATGCGAAGCTGCGCGAGACGCTGCGCACGGAACTCGCCGCGCTGCTGCGCGGGCTCGGCGTGACGGCCGTGTTCGTCACGCACGACCAGGCGGAGGCGATGGCGCTCGGCGACCGGGTGGCGGTGATGCGGGCGGGGCGGATCGAGCAGATCGACGTGCCGGAGGCGATCTACCACCGCCCGGCCAGCCGCTTCGTGGCGGAGTTCGTGGGCACGCTGAACGTGCTGGCGGGGCGCATCGAGGGCGGCATGCTGCGCCTGCCCGGCGGAACGCTCGCCGCGCCGGACCTGCCGGAGGGCGAGGCGCTGGTCGGCATCCGGCCGGAGCAGTTCGTGCTGGATCCGGAGGGCGGGCTCGCCGGCCGGGTCGCGAGCGCCTTCTTCCTCGGCGACCGGACAAGGCTCGTGGTCGAGGAGGCGGCAGAGGTGCCGCTGACGGTCGAGCTCGCCGGCGCCGGACCACGCGCGGGCGAGCGGATCCGACTGGCCGCAAGACCGGGCGCGCCTTGGCGTCTGCCCGCGGACTGAGCGGCCTTGCCCCTTCCATCGTCCGGCACTTTCGCCCATGTTGCGGCCATCCGCGCCGCCGTCCGGGAGGGATGGCGCGCCTCGAACCTGGGAGGACACGCGATGATCCGCAGGCGTACCCTGCTCGTCTCCACCACGCTCGCCGGCACCGGGCTTGCCGCGCCGGCTCTCCGGGCGCAGCCGAAGAACGCATCCTGGCCGCGCACGCTCACCATGGGCACGGCGGCCCCCGGCGGCACCTACGCGATCTACGGGCCTGCCTGGGGACAGCTCGCCGCCCAGGCCACCGGCGTGAACATCAGCTACCGCACCACCCAGGGTCCGAACCAGAACATCGTGCTGGTCGACCAGAAGCAGGTCGAGCTCGGCATGGTGACGATGGGGGTCGCGCTGCAGGCCTGGAACGGCACCGGCGAGTGGACGCGCGGCACCAGGTTCCGCAACATCCGCGCGCTCTTCCCGATGTACGACACCCCCTTCCACGCGGTGGCGCTGAAGCGTTCGGGCATCACCGACCATGCCCAGCTCAACGGCAAGAGCGTGGGCGTGGGCCCGCGCGGCGGCACGCCCGGCACCTACTATCCGCTGATGCTCAAGGCGATCGGCGTCACGCCGAGCCGGATCGGCTACGGCTCCGCCTCCGACCTGATCGGCCAGGTCTCGGACGGGCTGCTCGACTGCTTCGCCTTCGCCGCCGGCGCGCCGATCCCGGCCTTCAGCGAGATCGAGACCACCAACGAGGTGACGATCTTCGGCTTCACCGACGCGCAGATGGACGCGATCGTGAAGGAGCTGCCCGAACTCTCGAAGGGCGAACTGCCCGCCGGCACCTACCGGTCGCAGACCGCGCCGATCAAGATCCTCGGCGTCTACAACTTCGCGATCGGCCACAAGGACCTGCCGGAGGATCTCGTCTACGAGATCGTCAAGTCGGTGATGACGCAGAACGCCGCCCTGGTGCAGGCGACCGCCGCGGCCAAGGAGACGGTGCCGCAGAACGTGACCAAGAACACCTTCCTGCCGTTCCATCCGGGCGCGGCGAAGTGGTTCCGCGAGAACGGGCACGCGATCCCCGACAACCTGATCATGGCGTGACGCCGCCTCCGGCGCCGGGACGCCCGGCCCGGGCCCGCGCGGCCCGGGCCTTTTGCTGTGCGGACCCGGCCCGGTGAGCCGCGAGGGCTGGGGCTGGCTTGCCGCCTTCTCGGCCGTCTCGATGTGGGCGGGCTGGGCGGTCGCCACCCGCTTCCTGCTCGCGGGCGCGACGATGGACCCGTTCGACATCGTCGCCGTCCGGTTCCTGACCGCCGGAGTGCTGATGCTGCCCCACGTGGCGCGGCACCGCATCCCGCTCGCGCGGCTCTCCGCCCCCGAACTCGCGGTGATCGTCGCCGGGTCGGGCGTCGCCTTCAGCCTCTGCAACACGAGCGGGCTGGTCTTCGCGCCGGCCGCGCATGGCGGCGCGATGACCAGCCCGCTCGGCGCCGTGTTCACCGGACTGCTCGCGCATCTGCTGATCGGCGAGCGGCTCGGCCGGAAGAGCGCGCTCGGGCTCGCGATGATCGGCGCCGGGACGGCGACGATCGTGCTCGCGAGCCTCGGCGGGGCCTGGGGCGAGCGGAGCTGGCTCGGCCATCTCCTGTTCGCCGCCACGGGCCTGCTGTGGGCGAGCTACAACGTCTCGGTGCGCGGGGCGCGGCTCGCCGCCCTCGATGCCGTGGCGATCAGCACGATCGGCTCGGCCCTCGTCTATCTCCCGCCCTACCTGCTGCTCCGCGGCCCGCGCTTCCTCGCCGCCCCGCCGGGGGAGCTCGCGGTGCAGGCGGCGCTGCATGGCGGCATCGGCGCGACGCTGTCGATCATCCTGTTCAATCTCGGGCTGGTGCGGCTCGGCGCGGCGCGCGCGGCCGCGGCCGGCGCGCTCACCCCCACGCTGACCGCCGCGATGGCGGCCGCGCTGCTGGGGGAGGTGCCGTCCGCGGCCGAGGCGGCCGGCATGGCGGTGCTGACCGCCGGGGTGTGGCTCGCGTCGGGCGCACGGCTGTCATCCGCGGATCCGCTTGCGCCGTCCCCGCCCCGCCCGTAACAGTCCCGCTCCGTTCAGGCCGCGAGGAGGATGTGCCATGGGGTATCGGGTGGCCGTGGTCGGCGCCACCGGGGCGGTGGGGCGCGAGCTCCTGAAGACGCTCGCAGAGCGGAACTTTCCCGCGACCGAGGTGATCGCGCTCGCCTCGGGCCGCTCCGCCGGGCAGGAGGTGAGCTACGGCGAGAAGGCCGTCCTCAAGGTGCAGAACCTCGAGACCTTCGACTTCAAGGGTGTCGAGATCGGCCTGTTCAGCCCCGGCGCCGCGGTCTCGGCGATCCACGCGCCGCGCGCCGCCGCCGCCGGCTGCGTGGTGATCGACAACACCAGCCAGTTCCGCATGGAGCCGGACATCCCGCTGGTGGTGCCGGAGGTGAATCCGCACGCGCTCAAGGGCTTCCGCAAGCGCAACATCATCGCCAACCCGAACTGCTCGACCATCCAGATGGTCGTCGCCCTGAAGCCGCTGCACGATCTCGCCACCGTCAAGCGCGTCTCGGTCGCGACCTACCAGTCGGTCTCCGGCGCGGGCAAGGAGGCGATGGACGAGCTCTACGCCCAGACCAAGGGCAGTTTCGTCAACGACGCGGTCACGCCCGAGCAGTTCACCAAGCCGATCGCGTTCAACTGCATCCCGCACATCGACAGGTTCATGGACGACGGCTCGACCAAGGAGGAGTGGAAGATGGTGGTCGAGACGCGGAAGATCCTCGACCCCGACATCGCCGTGATCGCCACCTGCGTGCGCGTGCCGGTGTTCGTCGGCCACGCCGAGGCGGTGCATGTCGAGTTCGCGCGGCCGATCACGGTCGGCGAGGCGCGCGAGGCGCTGCGCAAGGCCCCCGGCGTGGCGGTGATCGACCGGCGCGAGGACGGCGGCTACATCACGCCGGTGGAGGCCGCGGGCGAGGACGAGGTGTTCGTCTCCCGGCTGCGCAAGGACCCGACCGTGCCGCACGGCCTCGCCTTCTGGTGCGTCGCCGACAACCTGCGCAAGGGCGCGGCGCTGAACGCGGTGCAGATCGCCGAGACGCTGATCGCCGAGGGGCATCTCGCCAGGCAGGCGGCGTGACGAGGACGCGGGGGAAGGGCCGCGAGGCCCCTTCCCCGCCCCCATATTCCCTATCCCGTGGCCGTGCCGCCGGCCGCTACTGGCAGGCGAGGCACTCCTCGTAGTTGCGCGTCTCTCGCGCGAGAGGCGCGGGCACCGCACCGCTCGCCGCCTCCACCCGCACCGCCTTCTCGCTCACCGTGTCGGCCCGCTGGATCGAGAGGGAGCGGCAGTAGTAGAGGCTCTTCATGCCCTTCTTCCAGGCCTGGAAGTGGAGCTGGTGCAGGTCCCGCTTGTGCACGTTCGCCGGCAGGAACAGGTTCACCGACTGGCTCTGGCAGACGAAGGGCGTGCGGTCGGCGGCGTGCTCGATCACCCAGCGCTGGTCGAGTTCGTAGGCGGTGCGGAACACCGCCTTCTCGTGCTCGGTGAGGAAGTCGAGATGCTGCACCGAGCCCTTGTTCACCGTGATCGAGGTCCAGGTGTCGTCGTCGTCGCGTCCCTTCTCGGCGAGCAGCGCCGCGAGCGCGCGGTTGCGCACCGTGAACGAGCCCGAGAGCGTCTTCTGCACGAACACGTTCGCCGCGATCGGCTCGATCCCGGGTGACGCGTTGCCGGCGATGATGCTGATCGAGGCGGTGGGCGCGATCGCGATCTTGTTCGAGAAGCGCTCCATGATGCCGTAGTCGGCGGCATCCGGGCAGGGGCCGCGCTCCTCCGCCAGCGCGCGCGAGGCCGCGTCGCACTGCGCCTTGATGTGGCGGAAGATGCGCATGTTCCACACCTTCGCGATCACGCTCTCGAACGGCACCATCTTCTGTTGCAGGAACGAATGGAACCCCATCACGCCGAGCCCCACCGAGCGCTCGCGCATCGCCGAGTAGCGCGCGCGCTCCATCCCCTCGGGCGCGCGGTCGATGAAGTCCTGCAGCACGTTGTCGAGGAAGCGCATCACGTCCTCGATGAACACCGGGTCGTCCTGCCACTGGTCCCAGGTCTCGAGGTTGAGCGAGGAGAGGCAGCATACCGCCGTGCGCTGCCGGCCGTGGTGGTCCACCCCGGTCGGCAGGGTGATCTCGCTGCACAGGTTCGAGGTCTTCACCTCGAGCCCGGCGAGCTTCTGGTGCTCGGGCCGGGCATTGTTCACGTGGTCGGAGAAGATCAGGTAGGGCTCGCCGGTCTCGATCCGCGCGGTGAGGATGCGGATCCAGAGGGCGCGCGCCGGGACGCGGCGGATCACCGTGCCGTCCTTCGGGCTCACCAGGGCCCAGTCGCCGTCGCTCTCCACCGCGCGCATGAAGGCGTCCGGGATCAGGACGCCGTGGTGCAGGTTGAGCGCCTTGCGGTTCGGGTCGCCCCCCGTGGGGCGGCGGATCTCGACGAACTCCTCGATCTCCGGGTGGTGCACCGGCAGATAGACCGCCGCCGAGCCGCGCCGGAGCGAGCCCTGGCTGATCGCCAGCGTCAGGCTGTCCATCACGCGGATGAACGGGATCACGCCCGAGGTCTTGCCGACCGCCCCCACCTTCTCGCCGATCGAGCGCAGATTGCCCCAGTAGCTGCCGATGCCCCCGCCCTTCGCGGCGAGCCAGACGTTCTCGTTCCACAGCCCGACGATGCCCTCGAGGCTGTCGGACGCCTCGTTGAGGAAGCACGAGATCGGCAGGCCGCGCGTGGTGCCGCCGTTCGACAGCACCGGGGTCGCCGGCATGAACCAGAGCTTCGAGATGTAGTCGTAGAGCCGCTGCGCGTGCGCGGCGTCGTCGGCATAGGCGGAGGCCACGCGCGCGAACAGGTCCTGATACGACTCGCCCGGCATCAGGTAGCGGTCGTCGAGCGTGGCCCGGCCGAAATCGGTCAGCAGCGAATCGCGCGACCGGTCCACCCGCACGGCATGGCGGCCCGGAAGCTGCACGGTATCGAGCTGGACGACGTCGAGCACGAGCGGTCCCTCCACGGCAAAGACGCGCCGGATTGACGCACAGCCTGCGGGCGAGGATCAAGATGTTGGGGTCAGGACGCTGCTGACATACGACATGCAGCAGGGTTTCGTGACTTGTCCACAACACCGCCGGCACGCGCCGGTATTCTGTTCTTGCTATGTTCCTGGCTGCGGCCGGTCCGGTCAAGGCCATCCCGCAGCCGCCCCGGCATACTCCCCGGCTTCCCCGCGATCCACAGGCCGGGGCCTGTGGATTGCCTGCACAAGTCGGCGCGGCCGAGCCGATGCCGGCCGCGCCTCACCCGGAGAGGCCGAGCCTCCGCCCGAGCTCGCGGTAGAGCGCCACCTGCGCGCCGATGAACGCCTTCGCCGCCCCGCCGTCGCGGATCTGCGGCACCGAGCCCACGCGCCGCGTCGCCGTGATCCAGCCCTCGTCCTTGGCAAGCGCGGCGAGCACCGCCTCCCAGCGCCGCACCACCGGATCGGGCAGGCCCGGCGGGCCGGCGAGCGCGTTCCAGCCGACGATCGCCTCGAGCGCTGGGAAGCCCGCCTCGCGCGCGGTCGGCACGTCGGGGATCGCTGCGAAGCGCTCGGGCGTGGTGACCACGAGCGCGCGCGCCTGCCCGCCCTGGAGCGCGCCCGCGATCTCGCTCAGGTTCTGGCCGACGATCTGCACCTGCCCGCCGACCAGCGCGGTCGCCACCTCGCCGCCGCCGCGGAACGGGATCTCCACCGTCGCGTCCGGCGCCAGCCCCGCCTGCAGCAGCAGGTAGCGGATGCCGAGATTGAGGATCGTGCTCGGCCCGGAGGAGCCGTGGTTCAGCGCGCCGGGACGGCGGCGGATCTCCTCGATCAGCTCGCCGAGCGTGCGCCACGGCGCATCCGCGCGCACCACCACCACGTAGGGGTTGATGTCGACCAGGCCGAGGAAGGTGAACTCGTCCCAGGCATACGGCGCGGCACGGTCGATCGCAGGCACGATCGCGGAGGAGGCGATGCGCGCCATCAGCAGCGTGTGGCCGTCGGGGGCGGCGCGGCGCACATGCAGCGTGCCGACCATGCCCGAGGCGCCGGTGCGGTTCTCGACCACGATCGGCTGGCCGAGATGCTTATCAGCGTGGCCGGCGAGCGTGCGCGCGGCGACGTCCGAGGCGCCGCCCGGCGCGAACGGGGCGACCAGTACCACCGGCCGGTCGGGATAGCGTGCCTGGGCGCGCGCGGCGAGGGGCATGGCGAGGCTGGCGCCCAGCAGGGCGCGGCGCGGCAGGCGCATCGGACGTCTCCTCCCGGTTCTCGTGCCGGACCGATGTCCGCACGCCGCCCGGTGTGCGTCAACGCCCCGGCCGCGTCAGCGCCAGCCGCCGGGGGGCCTCGTCCGTCCGCGCCGCGGCGAAACGGGCGAGCACGTCCTCCGGCCAGGAGACGACGCGCCTCGTCGCCAGATCGACGCAGAGATAGAGCACCTCGTTCTCGGCCGCGAGCCAGCCCTCCTCGGCATGGTGCAGGCGGTGGCGGATCAGCAGCCGCTTGGCATCGAAGGCGAGCACCGCGCTCGCGGCCGCGAGCGGCGCGTCGCGCACCACCTCGCGCAGATAGGCCTGCCAGGACTCGGCGGCGAAGGTGCCGAGGCCGCGCGCGCGGAACGGCGCACCGAGGTTCAGCGCCGGCCAGAGCCGGTCGGTCGCGAGGTCGAAGGCGACCAGGTAGTAGGCGAGGTTCATGTGGCCGTAGTGGTCCACCCACTCCGGGCGCACCCGGCAGAGCACCTCCGTCGTGCGCGTCGCCATCGCCCCTCGCTCCCTTCGCCTGCACGCCCCGATACTGGAGGCGTGCGGCGGCGCAGGCTACCACTGGCGGCATGATCCGCATCCGCCGCATCGCCGACGACGCCGCGCGCATCGACCGGGACGCGATCGAGGCGGCGGTGCGGCTCCTGCGCGCGGCCTTCCCCGCCGCGCGCGCGGGCGAGTTCGAGACCCTGCCCAGGCTGCTGCGCCGCGGCGGGCCCGACCGGGTGCGTCCCTTCCTGCTGGTGGCCGAGAACGGGTTCGGCCGCGTGCGCGGCGCGGCGATCCTCTGGCACATGCCGGATGTCGGCGTGCTCTGGCTCGACTACATCGCCGGGGCGGAGGGCGCGCGCGGCGGCGGCATCGGCGGCGCGCTCTACCAGCGCGCGCGCGAACTCGCCGTCGGGCTCGGCGCGCAGGTGCTGCTGTTCGAGTGCCTGCCCGACGATCCGGCGGTCGTGCCCGACCCGGCGCTGCGCGCGGCGAACGCCCGGCGGCTGCGCTTCTACGCCCGGTTCGGTGCGCGCCCGCTGGTCGGCACCGACTACGAACGGCCGATCCCGGGCGAGACCGGGCCGATGCCGCCGCTCCTCGTCGTCGACCTGCTCGACCGGCGCGAGGCCTGGCCGGCGGCGGAGGCGCGCGCCGCGATCCGCGCCGTGCTGACGCGCAAGTACGGGCGGATGGTCTCGCCCGGCTATGTCGAGCGCGTGGTCGGCAGCGTGCGCGACGACCCGGTGCGGCTCCGTCCCGCGCCGCGCCCGGCGCGCGCCCTCCCTGCCCCGCGCCTCGCCGCTGGCCCGGCGATGACGCTGGTGGTGAACGACCTGCACGAGATCCACCACGTGCGCGAGCGCGGCTACGTCGAGGCGCCGGTGCGCGTGCGCGAGATCCTCGAACATCTGCCGCGCGCGGTGCCGCTGCGCAACCTGCCCGCCCGGCCCTTCCCCGACGGCGCGATCACCGCCGTGCACGACCGCGGCCTTGTCGCCTATCTGCGCGCCGCCTGCGCCGAGGTGGGCGAGGGCCGCGCGGTCTATCCCTACGTGTTCCCGATCCGCAACGCGACGCGCCCGCCCAAGGATCTGGCTCTCCGCGCGGGGTATTTCTGCATCGATACCTTCACGCCGATCACCGGCAATGCCTGGAAGGCGGCGCGCCGCGCGGTCGACTGCGCGCTCACCGCCGCCGAGGCGGTGCTGGGCGGCGAGCGGCTCGCCTATGCGCTGGTGCGCCCGCCCGGGCATCATGCCGAACGGCGCGCCTTCGGCGGGTTCTGCTACTTCAACAACGCCGCGGTCGCGGCGGAACTGATGAGCCGGTTCGGGCGTTGCGTGGTGCTGGACATCGACTACCACCACGGCAACGGCACGCAGGACATCTTCTATGCGCGGGCGGATGTGCTGACGATCTCGATCCACGGCGATCCGGCGATCGCCTATCCCTACTTCTCCGGCTTCCGCGACGAGCGCGGCGAGGGGGCGGGGGCGGGCTTCAACCTGAACCTGCCGCTGCCCGAGGCGGCGAGCCCCGCGCAGTTCGCCGAGGCGCTCGAGACCGCCTGCCGGCGCATCGCGCGCCACGACCCGCGCTTCCTGGTGATCGCCGCCGGGTTCGACACCGCCGCCGGCGACCCGACCGGGTCGTGGCGCCACCGTCCGGACGATTTCCGCCGCATCGGCGCGCGCCTCGCGGGGCTGAACCTGCCGACGCTGGTGGTGCAGGAGGGCGGCTACCGCACGCGCACGCTGGGCACGAACGCCGCCGCCTTCTTCGCCGGGCTCTGGACCGGGCGGGCATGACCGCGCCGCAGGTCACGATCCTCGGCCTGCTCGCGGCCGTGATCGCGGCCATGGCCTCGGGCCGGGTGCGGCCCGACCTCGCCGCGCTCGCCGCGCTGCTCGCCGCGGTCGCGCTCGGCCTCGTGCCCGCCAGCGAGGCCTTCGCGGGCTTCGGCGCCCCGGCCGTGGTGACGGTGGCGGCGGCGCTCGTGCTCTCGCGCGGGGTGGAGGAGACCGGGCTCGTGCAGGCGCTCGCCGACCGGCTGCTGCCCTCCGGCGCCGGTCCGACGCGCGCGATCCTGGTGCTCGGCACGATCGGCGCCGCCACCTCGGCCTTCATCAACAACGTCGCCGCCCTCAGCCTGCTGATTCCGGCCGCGCTGCGGGTCTGCCGGCGCGACGCGATCCCGCCCGGGGCGCTGCTGATGCCGCTCTCCTTCGCCACCATGCTGGGCGGCATGACCACGCTGATCGGCACGCCGCCGAACGTGATCGTCTCGCAGGGGCGGATGGGCGCGCTCGGCGCGCCCTTCGGCTTCTTCGACTTCGCCGCGGCCGGCGTGCCGGTGGCGGTCGCGGGGCTCGCCTATCTCGTGCTGGCCGGCTGGCGGCTCGCGCCGAAGCGCCAGGGCTCGACCGAGGATGCGCGCGACATCGCGCCCTATGTGGTGGAGGTCGCGGTGGATCAGGGCGGCAAGGCGGACGGCATGACGGTCGCCGCACTCGACGAGGCGCTCGCCGAGCACGACGGCCAGGTGCTGGCGCTGATCGGCGCGGGCGACCGCACGCGGGTGCCGCACGGCGCGACGGTGCTCGGCGCGGGCGACCGGCTGCTGCTGGAGGCGGAGGCGGAGGCGTTGGGGCCGGGGCTCGGCGCGCTCGGGCTGACGCTGGCCGAGAAGGCGGCGCAGGGCGCAGGGCTGACGGTCGCCGAGGCGGTGGTGCCGAAGGACAGCCGACTGGTCGGCCGCACCGCCGCGGAGCTGCGGCTGCGCGATGCCTGGGGCGTGAACCTGGTCGGCGTCTCGCGCCACGGTGCGACGCGGCGGCAGAGCCTGGCGCGCATCCGCATCGCCGAGGGCGACGTGCTCCTGCTGCAGGGGCGCGAGGAGGCGGTCGCGGCGCTGGTCGGCAGCCTGGGCCTGCTGCCGCTCACCCCGCGCAGCCTGCCGATCGGCTCGGACCGGGCGCTGCGCGCGATCGTTCCGTTCGCCGCGGGAATCGCGGTCGCGGTCGCGGGTCTGGCGCCGGCCCCGGTCGCGCTGGCCGCCGCGGCGGCGCTCTCGGTGGCGCTCGGCGCGGTCACCGCGCGCACCGCCTATGCCGCGATCGACTGGCCGGTGCTGGTGGTGCTGGGCGCGATGCTGCCGGTCGCCGACGCGATGGAGACGACCGGCACGGCCTCGGCCGTGATCGAGACGGTGTTCGCCACGGCCGGCACGCCGGCGCCGCCGATCGCGCTCGGCGTGCTGATGCTGGTCGGCATGACGCTGTCGGACGTGATGAACAACGCCGCCACCGCCGCGGTGATGGCGCCGGTGGCGGTAGGCGTGGCGCAGGCGCTCGGGGCGCCGCCCGATCCGTTCCTGCTCGCGGTCGCGATCGGCGCCTCCTCGGCCTTCCTGACACCGATCGGGCATCAGAACAATCTGCTCGTGATGGGGCCGGGCGGCTACCGTTTCGGCGACTACTGGCGGGTCGGCCTGCCGCTCGAGGCGGTGGCGATCGCGGTCGCGACGCCGGTGCTGACGCTGATGGCTCGGACCTGACCGTCAGCGCGTGCCGGTCGTGGAGGTGCTCGCCCCGGAGACGAGCGCCGCCGCGGCGGCGCCGACGGCGAGCAGGCCGATCGGCGCGCCGAGCGCGAGACCGCCCGCGGCGAGCCCCGCTGCGGCC
>NZ_VIKA01000050.1 GCF_006704265.1 Elioraea sp. Yellowstone
GCAGGCGGATGTCGGCCGAGGTTTCGCCGCCGCGCAGCGGATCGCGCTCCTCGAGCACGGCGGCGAGGTCGGCGGCGAGCGCCGCCTCGGCCGCTCCGCCCTCCCGTGCGGCCGCCATCATCGCCGCGAGCCTGGGATGCGCGCCGAGCCGCGCCATCGCCCGGCCGTGCGGCGTGATCGCGCCCCGCGCGTCGAGCGCGCCGAGCGCGCGCAGGAGGTCACGCCCCGCGGCGAGCGCGCCTGCGGGCGGGGGGTCAAGGAACGGCAGCGCCGCCGGATCGGCGCCCCAGGCGGCCAGATCGAGGGCGAGCGGGGCGAGATCGGCCTCCAGGATCTCCGGCCGATCGGCGGCGGCCAGCCCGCGATGCGCCGCCTCGGTCCAGAGCCGGTAGGCGATGCCCGGCCCGAGCCGGCCGGCGCGCCCGGCGCGCTGGTCGGCGGCGGCCCGGCTGATCCGCACGGTGACGAGCCGCGTCAGCCCCGAGCCGGGATCGAAGCGCGGCGCGCGGCGGAAGCCGCCATCCACGACCGCCGTGACCCCCTCGACCGTCAGGCTCGTCTCGGCGATCGCGGTGGCGAGGATGATCCTGCGCCGTCCCTCGGCGTCGGGGCGCAGCGCGAGGTCCTGCGCCTCGGGCGGAAGCTCGCCGTGCAGCGGGCGGACGACCGCGGGCGCATCGGCGAGCGCCGCCTCGGCCCGGCGGATCTCGGCCATGCCGGGCAGGAAGACGAGCACGTCGCCCGCCGTCTCCGCGAGCGCGCGGCGCGCGGTCGCCGCCGCGACCTCCGGCAGGTCGCGCGCATCGGTGTCGCGGGCGGCCCAGCGGACCGCGACCGGGAACATCCGCCCTTCGGCCGCGATCACCGGTGCTGCGAGCAGGCGCGCGAAGGCCGCGCCGTCCAGCGTGGCGCTCATCGCGACCAGGCGCAGCTCGGGCCTGAGCCCGGCCTGCAGATCGCGCGTCAGCGCAAGCGCGAGATCGGCATCGAGCGAGCGCTCGTGCACCTCGTCGAACACCACCGCCGCCACACCGGCGAGCCCCGGATCGGACTGCAGCCGGCGCACGAGCAGCCCCTCCGTGACGACCTCGATCCGTGTCGCCGACGAGACGGCGGCATCGAGCCGGGTGCGCACGCCCACCGTGGCGCCGACCTTCTCGCCGAGCAGCGCGGCCATGCGTCGGGCGGCGGCGCGCGCGGCCACCCGGCGCGGCTCGAGCACGAGGATGCGCGCGGTCGGGTCGCGCCAGGGTGCCGCCAGCAGCGCGAGCGGCACCACCGTGGTCTTGCCCGCGCCCGGCGGGGCGATCAGGACGGCGTTGCCGCGGCCGAGGGCCTCGCCGAGCGCCGGCAGCGTCTCGGCGACGGGCAGGGCGGCGGCCGCCGCCGGCAGGGGGAACGTCACGCGTGTCTCATGCGTCCGGTCGCGCGTCCGGGCAACCGGCCCTCGTCACCGTCCCGCACCCGGCCACCACCGGCTGTCCCGGGGCTCGCGGCGCCGGATGCGCGCTGCGACGGGCCAAAGCCGAACCGCCGGGGCGGGCGGCGCGGAATGGTCGCACCGCGCCGGCATGGTGCGGAGCCCGGCCAGGGCCTGGAGCGGGTAGCGGGAATCGAACCCGCGCATCCAGCTTGGGAAGCTGGCAGGCTACCATTACATCATACCCGCGCGCAGCCGATGTATAGGGCGTGCCCCCCGCGCCGTTCAAGCCATGCCGACGCGCCGCCGGCGGCGTCTTGATTTCCGGGCGCTGTCGGCCTAGCGATGGCGCCGCGGGCCGAGCCCGCCCTCGCGATTTGTCCGGCCGGCTTGCGGCGAGGTGAAACAAGCGCGACGGGTGCCGAGGCGGCACCCGGCTAAAGAGGCCAGCGTGCGGCGCCGTGCCGTGCGCGTCTCGCATGGCCGGACCCAGACGAGAGAGGGTCCGATGACCGACCGTCCCCGCCCCGCCGCCGCGCCCCGCGCCGCCACGACCGCCGTGCGCGGCGGGCTCGCGCGTAGCCACCATGGCGAGACCTGCGAGGCCCTCTACCTCACCTCCGGCTTCGTCTACGACGACGCGGCCCAGGCCGAGGCGACCTTCCTCGGCGAGGCCGACCACTACCAGTACTCGCGCTTCGGCAATCCGACCGTGACCATGTTCGAGCAGCGCCTCGCCGCCCTCGAGGGGGCCGAAGCCTGCCGCGCCACCGCCTCCGGCATGGCGGCGGTGAATGCCGCCCTGCTCGCGCAGCTGAAGGCGGGCGATCGCGTGGTGGCGTCGCGCGCGCTGTTCGGCTCCTGCCACTGGATCGTCTCGACGCTGCTGCCGAAGTTCGGCATCGAGAGCACCTTCGTCGACGGCACCGATCTCGCGCAGTGGCGGGCGGCCCTGTCCCGGCCGGCGAGCGCGGTGCTGCTGGAGACGCCGTCGAACCCGTGCCTCGACATCATCGACCTTGAAGCGGTCGCGGCACTCGCCCACGATGCCGGCGCGGTGGTGATGGTGGACAACGTGTTCGCGACCCCGCTCCTGCAGCGGCCGCTCGCCTTCGGCGCCGACGTGGTGATCTACTCCGGCACCAAGCACATCGACGGCCAGGGCCGCTGCCTCGGCGGCGCGGTGCTCGGGCGGCGGCGGTGGATCGAGGAGACGCTGCAGCCCTTCATCCGCAACACCGGCCCCGCGATCAGCCCGTTCAACGCCTGGATCATGCTGAAGGGGCTGGAGACCCTGCCCGTGCGGCTCGAGGCGATGTGCCGCTCGGCGGCCGAGATCGCGGACATGCTCGCCGCCGAGCCCGCCGTCGCGCGCGTGCTCTATCCCGGCCGCGCCGATCATCCGCAGCATGCGCTGGCGATGCGCCAGATGTCGGCCGGCGGCACGGTGGTGAGCTTCGAGCTCGCCGGCGGCAAGGAGGCGGCGTTCCGCTTCATGGATGCGCTCGGCCTGATCGACATCAGCAACAACCTGGGCGACGCCAAGAGCCTGGTGACGCATCCCGCCACCACCACGCATATGCGGATCGGGCCGGCGGAGCGCGCGCGCCTGGGCATCGGCGACGGCCTGGTGCGGCTTTCGGTCGGGCTCGAGGACGTGCGCGACCTGATCGAGGACCTGCGTCGCGCGCTGGCCGCCGCGCGCCTCGCCCGCGCCGCCGAGTAGCCGGGGCTTGCGCCGCCCGCGCGGAGTGTCAGAGTCGCGCCCGCGCCCGCATGCGGAGAGGCCATGACGGTCGAGACCTGGATCGCCTTCGTCGCGGCATCGGCGGTGGTGCTCGCGATCCCGGGCCCCACCATCCTGCTGGTGATCGCCCAGTCGCTCGGCGCCGGGCGGCGCGGCGCGCTGCCGCTCGTCGCGGGCGTCGCCTTCGGCGACCTGACGGCGATGACGCTCTCGCTGACCGGGCTCGGCGCGCTGCTCGCCGCCTCCGCGACCGCGTTCACCGTCGTGAAGTGGATCGGCGCGGCCTATCTGATCTGGCTCGGCCTCGCGCTCTGGCGCGCCCCGGTGCCGGCCGACAGTGCGGCTCCGGTCGCGCTGCCCGCCCGGCGCGCCATGCGCGACGCCTATGTGGTGACCGCGCTCAACCCCAAGAGCATCGCCTTCTTCGTCGCCTTCGTCCCCCAGTTCGTCGTCCCCGGCGCCGCCTTCGCGCCGCAGGCGGCGATCCTGATCGCGACCTTCGTCGTCATGGCGGCGGCGAATGCCGCGCTCTATGCGGTGCTGGCGGCGCGGCTCGCCGGCGCGGCGCGGCGGCCCGCCCTGCGGCGCCTCGTCAACCGCGCCGGGGGTGCCATGCTGATCGGCGCCGGGGCCGCGACCGCGGCGATGCGGCGCGTCTGAGGCCGGCGTGGCGGACGGCCACTACACGGAGGTGACGCGCGGCATCCGCGTCAGCGTGCGCACGCAGTTCCTCGAGGAGCAGTCGGCGCCGGACGAGAACCGCTTCGTCTGGGCCTATCGCGTGACGATCGACAACGAGGGCGAGGAGACGGTGCAGCTCCTGCGCCGCACCTGGACCATCACCGACGCGGCAGGGCGCGTGCAGCGCGTGCACGGCCCGGGCGTGGTGGGCGAACAGCCCGTGCTCGGCCCCGGCGAGAGCTTCGAGTACACCTCCGGCACGCCGCTCGGCACGCCCTCGGGCATCATGTCGGGGCTCTACCACATGGTGGTGCGCGATACCGGCGAGATGTTCGACGTGGTGATCCCGGCCTTCTCGCTGGACTCCCCGCACCAGCCGATCCGGCTGCACTGATTTCGTTCGCGCGCAGCCGCCGCACCACCCCTGCGCGCGCTACCCGCCGCACAAGGGGCGAGCCTTTGCGCGGCGGGTATCATCCCCGGAGCACAAGGGTTTGACCTTTGTGCGGAGGGTATGGCGCGCGGGGCTCAAGGGGCGGCCGCGCGCAGAACCAAGGCCTGATGCCCGGCCGGCAAAGGTCGAACCTTTGTCGGCCGGGTATCAGAGGTAGCGCGCGCGCAGATCCACCGACGAGGCGCGGCCGATCTTGTCGAACGCGGTCGCGAGCCAGGCGCGCGCCGCCGCGCGCCCGAGCGCCTTCAGCTCGGCGAGAAACGCCGCATCGCCGTTGAACTTGGTCGAGACGTTGAACCGCGCCATCGCCTCCTCGGCGTGGATGCTGTGCACGAACAGGCGCTTGTAGCGCGCGGGATCGACCGCGCCCTGGTCGAGCAGCTTCTGCACGAAGGCGATCGCGCGCATCTCCGCCATCAGCGCAGTGTTGAAGCTGATCTCGTTGATGCGGTTGATGATCTCGGGCGCGGTGTCGGGCACCTCGGGGCGGTGGATCGGGTTGATCTCCACCACCACCAGGTCGGGCGCGGTGCAGCGGTAGAACATCGGCCAGAGCGCGGGATTGCCCATGTAGCCGCCGTCCCAGTACGCCTCGCCGTCGATCTCCACGGCGCGGTAGAGATGCGGCAGGCAGGCCGAGGCGAGCAGCGCCGGGATCGTCACCTCCTTCTCGGTGAACACCCGGTTGCGCCCGGTGCGCACATTGGTCGCGCTGACGAACAGCCGGTACTGCGTGCAGCCATGCAGGGCCTTGAGGTCGATCAGGTCCTCGAGGATGTCGCGCAGCGGGTTGAGATCGAGCGGGTTGAACTGGGCGGGGGCGAGCGTGCGGGTGAGCGCGTCGAGCGCGAGATAGCCCGCGGTGAAGGTGAGGTCGTGGCCGAACAGGAAGCGCTCGATCGGGTTGGGCCTGAGCGGCGAGCGCTCGAAGGCCTCGGCGATCCGGCCCCAGAACGTCGCGAGTTTCGCGCGCGCCGCCGCCGCGCCGCCCTCGACCAGGCCCTGCACCGTCAGCGCCGCGTTCATCGCGCCCGCCGAGGTGCCCGAGAGCCCGTCGAAGCCGAGCCGCCCGTCCTCGAGCAGGAAGTCGAGCACGCCCCAGGTGAAGGCGCCGTGCGCGCCGCCGCCCTGCAGGGCGAGGTTGACGAGGGGCCGGGGCGCGCGCTCGGCCACCGCGGCTCAGCAGGAGGTGGTGACCGGGCAGTCCTCGGAGGACGGCGGCACCAGCGGATCGGGGCGCCGCACGCCGCCGAACGCGCCCGGGTCGTAGCTCGGGAAGCCCGGCATGCGGCCCATCTGGCGCTGGCGCAACGGCGCCTCCGCCCCGGCGCCGAAGGTCAGCCTGAGGCCGACCAGGCCGATCAGGAACCCGCCGGCGCCGGAGGCGCCGTCGAGCGTCAGCGCCATGTTGCGCGGCAGGAACGGCGGCGCCCATTCGACATTGGCGAAGCCGACACCGCGCCCGTTCTGCCCGCCGATCCCGCCGGTGAAGCCGAGATCGTCGCTCTGGTAGAACGACAGCGCGGCGGTGCCGAACAGCCCCGGGCGGACCTGGCCGGTCGCGGCGCGATCGCCCACCACGTAGCCGGTCTCGCCGCGCAGCGTGAAGGGGCCGAGATGGAGTTCGCCCCGCGCGCCGATGCGGCGCTGCATCAGCCTGTTCTTCTCGCCCCTCTCGGCGAACACCCCGGCGAGCCCGAGCGCCTCGTTCGCCCACCAGAGCTGCAGCCGGCCGCCCGTGCCGTCCGAGCCGCCATAGGCGCCGCCCTGGGCCTCGCCCTGCACGGTGAAGCCGGGGCCGAAATCCAGGCGCAGCGTGCCGTCCAGCAGCCCGGCACCGCTCTGCCCGCCGACCTTGCTGTCGGCGCCGCCGCCGCGCGGCCAGAGCGAGCCGCCGACCGCATCGAGCATGTTGCCCTGCTGCGCCGCCGCAGGCAGGGCGGCCAGACCGGCGACGAGGACGAGGCCAACGCCACGGCGCATCTGAACCTCCAGCGAATCCCCTTCCGGATAGCCGCGCTCGTCGCCCCGGCGCAAGCGCGGGATCGCGGCACTCAGCCGAAACGGCGCAGGAGCGCCACGATCCGCCTCGTCGTCGGCGCGAACAGCCTCGGCGCGAAGGCCTGGCCGGCGGCGCGCTTGCCGGCCTCGGCCAGCGTCGGATAGGGCGCGATCATGCCCGCAACGGTGGAGAGCTTCATTCCGGCTGCGATCGCGAGCCCCCACATCCCGATCATCTCGCCCGCGTGCGGGGCGAGGATGCCGGCGCCGAGGATCCTGCCCCTGCGCGTCGCCACGACCTTCACCAGCCCCCGCGTCGTCCCCTCCGCGACCGCACGGTCGTTCTCGGCGAGCGGCCAGCGCAGGATCGCGAGGTCGCGATGCCCGGCCGCGCGCGCCTCCGCCTCGGTCATGCCGACCTGGGCGAGCTCGGGGTCGAGATAGGTCACGCGCGGCAGGGCGGCGTAGTCCACCTTTGCCGGCAGGCGGAACAGCGCCGAGCGGATCACCACGCCCGCGTGATGGCTGGCGACATGGGTGAACTGGCGCGGCCCCACGCCCTCCACGTCGGCGATGTCGCCGATCGCGTAGACGCGGCGGTTCGAGACGCTGCGCAGACCACGATCGACCTTCACGCCGGACCGCGTCGTTTCGATCCCGGCCTTGTCGAGATCGAGCGTGTCGAGATTGGGCCGGCGGCCGGTGGCGACGAGGAGGTGCGAGCCCTCGATGCGCTCCTCGGCCCCGCCGTCCCCGTCGAGCACGACCGCGATCGCGCCCTCGCGTCCCTCGACGCGGGCGATCGTCACGCCGTCCCGCAGCACGATCCCTTCCGCCTTCAGCGCGAGCAGCGCGCCCTCGACGAGTTCCGGATCGTCGCGGCCGAGCATCGCCGCCGCCTCGAGCACGGTCACCTCCGCGCCGAGGCGGCGATGCGCGAACGCCATCTCCAGCCCGATCGGCCCGCCGCCGATGACGATCAGGTGACGCGGGCGGCTGCGATTCCGCCACAGCGTCTCGTTGGTGAGGTAGGGCACGGCGGCGAGCCCCGGAATCGGCGGCACCGCCGCGCGCGCGCCCGCGGCGATGACGATCCGCCGCGCCGTCAGCGTCTCGCCGTTCACGGCGACGGTGTCGGCGCCGGTGAAGCGCGCCTCGCCGCGGATCACGGTCGCGCCGAGCGCGCGGAAGCGTTCCTCGCTGTCGTTGGGCGCGATCTCGGCGATGGCACGGTGGACGTGATCGAGCGCGCGCGCGAAATCCACCTGCGGCTCGCCGGCGGAGACGCCGAAGCGCGGCGCGGTGCGGATCGCGGCGGCATGGTGCGCGGCGGCAAGCAGCGCCTTGGAGGGCACGCAGCCGAAGTTCAGGCAGTCCCCGCCCATCGCGCCGCGCTCGATCAGCGCCACGGGCACGCCGAGCTGGGCCGCGACCGCGGTGACGGAGAGACCTGCGGCACCCGCGCCGATCACGACGAGGTCGAACGCGCGCCGCTCAGGCATGGGACTTCTCCGCACGGCGCGCGGCGATGCGGCGCCGGATCACGGGGACGAGGGACAGGAGGGCAAGGCCGATGAGCGGCAGCAGCACGCCGGGCGAGAGGATCACGCCGGGATCGGGCCGCCCGCCGGCGGCGAGGATCTCGCCGAGCCCAGCGCCGATGCCGGCGAACACGGCGGTCGCCGGGATGATGCCGAGGAAGGTGCCGAGCGCGTAGGGGCCGAGCCGCATCCCGACCAGCGCCGGGGCGAGGTTGACCAGCCAGAACGGGAACAGCGGTACCAGCCGCAGCACCAGGAGATAGGAGAGGCCGTCGCGCTCCAGCCCGGGACGGATGCGGTCGAGCAGCCGCTCCGCCCGGCGCGCGAGCAGCGGCCCCAGCGCATGCCGCGCGGCCAGGAACAGCAGCACCGCGCCCGCGGTCGCGCCGATCACCGACAGCACCGTGCCCCAGAGATGACCGAACAGCAGCCCGCCGGCCAGCGTCAGGACCACCCCGCCCGGCACCGAGATCGCCACCGCCGCGGCATAGACGGCGAGGAATCCCCCCGCGGCGGCGAGCGGGTTGGCGCGCACCAGGGCGGCGAGGGCGGCGTGATTCGCCGCCAGCGCCTCGGCGGAGAGATGCCGGTCGAGCCCGAGCGCGAAGGCGGCGGCGATGCCGGCGCCGATGAGCGCCAGGGGCCAGAGCCGCCTCCATCCGCCGCGCGGGGGCGCGGTCGCGTCAGCCGTCATGTCGCGAGGGTCCTTTTCCGGCAGGCTTTCCTCCTTCGCCGGCGGCGGTGTCCGGGTTTCACCGCTGCCGGGCGATGCGGCCGAGGCTTGCGGCGGGCGACATTGACGGCCCGAGGTCGCGCTCGCTATAGGCTCCGCCGTCGGAGCGCCGCGCGGACCGGTCGTGCGAGCGCCTCTTCCTATTGCGCCCGAACAGGAGTTCCGCCCGTGGCCAAGCGCACCTATCAGCCGAGCAAGCTCGTCCGCAAGCGCCGCCACGGCTTCCGCGCGCGCATGGCCACGCCGGGAGGCCGCCGGGTGATCGCCGCGCGGCGCGCCAAGGGGCGCAAGCGCCTCTCGGCCTGACCGCGTCGGACCGGGTGCCCGGCACCGCGCCACCTCGCCCTGCCCGGCTGACCCGGCGCGCCGAGTTCCTCGCGGTCGCCGCCAGGGGGCGCAAGCAGGTCATGCCCGGAATGCTGGTCCAGGGGCTGAAGGTCGAAGGGCGCCCGGGGGTGCGGCTCGGCTTCACCTGCTCGCGCAAGATCGGCGGCGCGGTGGCGCGCAACCGCGCCCGAAGGCGGCTGCGCGCCGCCGCCGACGCGGTGCTCCGCCCCGGCCCCGCGGGCTGGGATCTCGTGCTGGTCGGACGGGCCGCCACGCTGGAGCGGCCGTTCGCGGCGCTGGTCGGGGATCTGCGCACCGCCCTCGCCCGGATCGGGGCGGCGCCGTGAGCCCGCTCGCGCATCTGCTGCGCGGGGCGGTGGTGACCTACGAATGGACGCTGCGCCCCGTGATCGGCGCGAACTGCCGCTTCGAGCCCTCGTGCAGCGCCTATGCCAAGGAGGCGATCGCCACCCACGGGGCGGTGAAGGGCGCGGGCCTTGCCGCCTGGCGCATCCTGCGCTGCAACCCGTGGTGCGCGGGCGGGCACGATCCGGTGCCGCGGCGCTGCGATGCCCCCGACAAGGACGGATGATGGTCGACCAGAAGCGCCTGATCGTCGCGATCGCCATCTCGATCGCGATCCTCTTCGCCTTCGAGATGCTCTGGAACCAGCCGCTGCGCGAGGCCGAGCGGGCGCGCCAGGCTGAGCTTGCCGCGCAGGCCGAGCGCGAGGCGCCCCGCCCCCCCGCCATGCCGGGCGAGGCTCCGGCCGCGCTCGGAACCCCCGCGCCGGGCGCGTCCGCGGCTCCCATGCCGGCCACCACCCCGGCGTCCTTGCGCGTGCGCATCGACAGCCCCGACGTGGTCGGCTCGATCAACCTGGTCGGCGCGGTGATCGACGATGTCACGCTGCGCCGCTACGGCGTCACTCCCGACCGCGGCAGCGACCGCGTGCGCGTGCTGAGCCCGCGCGGCGGCCCGGAGGCCTATTTCGCCCAGTTCGGCTGGAGTGCCGTCGGCTCGGGGGTGAAGGTGCCGGCTCCGGACACGGTCTGGCAGACCTCGGCCACGGTGCTGGGGCCGGGACGGCCGGTGACCCTGTTCTGGGACAACGGCGAGGGCCAGCGCTTCGAGATCGCGATCGGCATCGACGAGCATTTCCTGTTCACGGTCGAGCAGCGCGTGATCAACGGTGCGGCCGCAACGGTGGCGGTGAACCCGTGGGGCCGCATCCGGCGCGAATACACGCCCGAGACGGCCGGGTTCTTCATCCTGCACGAGGGGCTGGTCGGCGTGTTCGACGGCCGCCTGACCGAACAGACCTACAAGGCCGCCAGGGACGAGGCTGAGAAGCAGGGAGGGGTCGCGTTCACGCGCGACGGGCGCGGCGGCTGGGCCGGCTTCAGCGACAAGTACTGGCTCGGCGCGCTGATCCCCGACCAGGCGCAGACGACCACCTACACCTGGCGCGTGCCGCAGGAGAACGGCACGCCGCGCTACCAGATCGACTTCCTCGCCGGGGAGAAGCAGATCGGCCCCGGGCTGCGCGAGACCGTGCGCAGCTACCTGTTCGCCGGCGCCAAGGAGGTCGCGCTGCTCGACCGCTACGCCGCGCAGCTGCGCGTCGAGGGGCTCGACAAGGCGATCGACTGGGGCTGGTTCTACTTCCTGACGCGCCCGTTCTTCTGGGCCCTGCACTGGCTCGGCGAGCTCTTCGGCAATTACGGGGTGGCGATCCTGATCTTCACCCTGTTCCTGAAAGGACTGTTCTTCCCGCTCGCCAACAAGTCGTACAAGGCGATGAGCAAGATGAAGCTGCTCGCGCCGAAGATGCAGGAGCTCAAGGAGAAGTACAAGGACGACCCGGCCAAGCTGCAGCAGGAGATGATGGCCCTCTACAGGCGCGAGAAGGTCAATCCCGTCTCCGGCTGCCTGCCGATCATCCTGCAGATCCCCGTGTTCTTCGCGCTCTACAAGGTGCTGTTCGTCACCATCGAGATGCGCCATGCGCCGTTCTTCGGCTGGATCCGCGACCTCTCCGCGCCTGACCCGACCAACATCTTCACGCTGTTCGGGCTGATCCCCTGGGACCCGACGGTGATCCCGATCTTCGGCCCCTTCCTGCATCTCGGCATCTGGCCGCTGATCATGGGGGCCACGATGTACTTCCAGCAGAAGCTGAACCCCACGCCGCCGGACCCGGTGCAGCAGAAGGTGTTCATGCTGATGCCCTTCGTGTTCACCTTCATGCTGGCCTCGTTCCCGTCCGGCCTGGTGATCTACTGGTCGTGGAACAACCTGCTCTCGATCGCCCAGCAATGGCTGATCATGCGCCGGGTGGCGCAGCAGCAGCCCGCGCCCGCCAAGACGTGAGCCGCCCGCCGGGCGGGCTTGCCGAGGCGCGGGACGAGGCCGCCCGCGCCGGCCTGATCGAGGCCGGGCGGGTGCTGTTCGCCGGCGCGTGCGCCTTCGTGCATGCCGCCCAGACGCTGGATCAGCTCCCGCCGCCGCGCGGGCCGGAGGTGGCCTTCGCCGGCCGGTCGAACGTGGGCAAGTCGTCCCTGCTCAACGCGCTCACCGGCCGGCACGGGCTCGCCCGCGTCTCGGCCACGCCGGGGCGGACGAAGCAGCTCAACTTCTTCGACCTCGCCGGCCGTCTCCTGCTCGTCGACATGCCCGGCTACGGCTATGCCGAGGCGGCGAAGAGCGTGAAGCAGGCCTGGCAGGGCACGATGTTCGGCTATCTGCGCGGCCGCCCGACGCTCCGGCGCGTGGTGCTGCTGATCGACGCGCGCGTCGGCTTCAAGCCGGCCGATGCGGCCGCGATGGCGCTCATGGACGAGGCGGCGGTGGCGTTCCAGCTCGTGCTGACCAAGGCCGACAAGGTGAAGCCGCCGGTGCTCGCCGCGCTCGCGGCGAAGGCCGCGGCGGTCGCGCGCGGCCACACGGCGGCGCATCCGCTGGTGCTCGCCACCAGCGCCGCGACCGGCCTCGGCATCCCGGAACTGCGCGCGGAACTGGCCGCCCTCGCTTGACCGCGCGCGGGCCCGCCCGCTATGCGCGCCGCGGCAGACGGAGGAGGGCCGGATGGGCAGCGGCGGCGTGGCGACGGGCGAGCAGCGGGCGCGGATCCTGTCCGAGGCGCTGCCCTTCCTGCTGCGCTACGACGAGGCGACGATCGTCATCAAGTACGGCGGCCACGCCATGGGCGAGGAGGATCTCGCCGTCACCTTCGGCCGCGACGTCGCCTGGCTGCAGCTCTCGGGCCTCTACCCGGTCGTGGTGCATGGCGGCGGCCCGCAGATCAACGCCATGCTCGAGCGGCTGCAGATCAAGTCCACCTTCGTCGACGGGCTGCGCGTGACCGACGAGAAGATGGTCGAGGTGGTCGAGATGGTGCTCGCCGGCATCGTCAACAAGCAGGTCGCCTCGCTGATCACCCAGGCCGGGGTGATGGCGGTCGGGCTCTCCGGCAAGGACGGCGGACTGATCCGCGCGCGCAAGATGACGCGCACGAAACGGGATCCGGAGTCGAACATCGAGCGCGCGCTCGATCTCGGCTATGTCGGCGAGCCCGAGCACATCGACACGCGCGTGCTCGAGGCGCTGAAGGGGGCCGAGATCGTGCCGGTGATCGCCCCCGTCGGCCTCGGCCCCGACGGGCGCACCTACAACATCAACGCCGACACCGTGGCCGGCGCGGTCGCCGGCGCGCTGAAGGCCAAGCGCCTGCTGATGCTGACGGACGTTCCCGGCGTGCTCGACCGCGACAAGCGGCTGATCCCGGAACTGACCGCAAGCCAGGCCGAGGCGATGATCGCCGACGGCACCATCTCGGGCGGCATGATCCCGAAGGTCGAGCACTGCCTCGCGGCCGTGAAGGCCGGCGCGGAGGCGGCGGTGATCCTGGATGGCCGCGTGCCGCACGCGATCCTGCTCGAGCTCTTCACCGAGCAGGGCGCGGGAACCCTGATCCGGCTGTAGCGGGCCGCCGCGCCCGACGCCTGCCCCGGCGCCGTTCGGCGCGCGGCCGCCCCGCCAGCCCCGCGCGCGATACCCTCCGCACACGGGTCGAGCCTTGGTGCTCCGGGTATCAGCCCGAGGCGGGCTGCATCGCCTGCGGCGCGGTCGCCTGATGGCGCTGGGCGGCGGCGCTCTCGCGCGCGAGGAAGGCGAGGTGCCAGCGCATCTCCTCCTCGGTCAGCGGCCAGGTGCCGGCCGGCGCGGCGAGGATCGCGTCGGGCGGCAGCCGGCCGAGCAGCCCCTGCACGCTGGCCGCCGCGCGCATCGAGAACCCGGCCTTCCAGCAGAGCGCCACCAGACCCTTGGCGCTGCGCAGATTGGCCGCGCGCTCGACGACCGAGAGCGCGACATCGGCCGCGCGCGCGAGCATCGCCGCCACCATGCGCACCTCGCCGCGATCCGCGGCGGCGAGCAGATGCGCCTCGGTCAGCCGTCCGCGCGACTTGAGCTCGCCCGCGGCGGCGAAGGCATCGACCGGCAGCGGCAGGTCGGACCGGTGCGTCGGCACCGAGGGCGTCCCCCACGCGATCTGCTTCACCACCTGACGGCGCAGGAACTCGGCGGTCGCGGGATCGAGATCGGGCCGTGTCGCGAGTGCCTGCACCAGGTGCTCGGCGACGATGGCGGAAAGCGCCCGCGCCGCGCGCGCCGACAGATGCGGCCGGTGCACCAGGGGCTCGTGCCACTCGACATGTTCCGAGGCGCGCGCGATCAGGGCGTCGAGCGTGGCCTCGCGGATCTGCGCCGAACGGTTGCGCAACAGGGCGGTGATCGCCGGCGAGTTCGCCGTCTGGGCGATCGCGTCGGAGACGGTCTCGTTCAGATGCGGCCGCCGGGCGATTGCGCTCACGGTCTCCGGCCCGGGCGGGGCGTGCACGAGCGCGAGCAGATCCTCGGTCGAGAGCAGCGGCGAGAGCTCGAGCACCGGCCCCGCGACCGGAATCTCGGTGTCCTGCGCCAGCGCCAGCACGAGATCGCGCGGCGCGTCGGGCATGGACTTGACGACCTCGGCGATCGCGGCGCGCACCTGCACGGCGGTGTCGCGCACCAGCCGCGCCAGCGTCTCGGCGGTCAGCTTCTGCAGCCGGTCCTGGCTGTTCGGATCGAGCTGCGGCGCGAGCGCGGCGATCTTGCGGGCGAGGGCCACGCGCACCCGCTCGTCGGCGTCGTCGGCGAGCAGCCGGTCGGCCTGCGGCGGGGTCTGGCCGTTGGCCGCGACCGCCACGCGGACGTCGCTGTCGCGGTCGGCGGCGAGGTAGAACAGCAGTTCCGGCGCCATGTCGGCGCGCCGGGCGAGGGCCGCGCGCTCGTCGGTGCTGCCGTGGCGCGCGATGCGCTTGGCGTCCTCGTAATCGGCCGCCCGCATGGGCGGACGCCGGATCGTGCTCATGGCGCTGCGAGGCTCCACCCGGCCTTGCCACCGCGCTTGGCGGCGTACATTGCCGCATCGGCGCGGATCATCAGGTGGCTCGCCGCCTCGCGCGTGCCTGGGGCGCGGATGGCGATGCCGACGGAGAGCGACATCCGCGTCTCCTCGTCGGGCGCGTGATGGGCGAGCGCGAGCGGCGCATCGGCGACGATGCGCTCGGCCCGACCGATGGCGATGCGCTGGTCCGCCCCGTCGAGCCAGAGCGCGAACTCGTCGCCGCCGATGCGCGCGACCAGGTCGGTCGGACGCACCGCCGCGCGCAGGAGCCCGGCCGCCGCGCGGATCGCGGCATCGCCCGCCTCGTGGCCGCGCCGGTCGTTCACCGGCTTGAGATTGTCGAGATCGACGAACAGCAGCGCCCCGGGCTGGGACTGCCGGTCCAGCCGCTCGAGCCGGCGCTCCAGCTCCTCGAAGAAGGCCCGGCGATTCAGGAGCCCGGTCAGCGGGTCGGTGCGCGCCTGGCGCAGCATCTCGGCCTGCATCGCCTCCTGGGCGAGCAGCAGCCCGACGAAATCGGCCGCGGCGTGGATCAGCATCCGCTCCTCGGCATCCCAGGGGCGCGCGCCCGGGCCGCGCCAGATCATCAGCAGCCCGCCCCCGCCGCCCGGCTGCAACGCGGCCGCCGCGGCGAGCGGGCGGCCATCCGCCCCGTGCTCCGTCACCGTATCCGGGCCTGACCCGGGATCGAGCCGCGTCGCGGCCGCGACCAGCGCCGGGATGGTCTCGCCCACCGTCACCACGGGCGCGAGGCCCTGGTCGGTGCGGCGGAGGATGGCGGCGCCGGCCGCGCCCAGCGCCGGCATCATCGCGCGCGCCGCGCCGGCCAGCATGTCCTTGGCGAGCACCTCGCTGCGCGTCTCCTGCAGCACCGCATCGATCAGCGCCTCGCGCCTGAGCGCCGTGGCGAGCGCGCCGGTGCTGCGTTCCTCCTCGGTGACGTCGCGGCCGACGCCGCGCGCGCCGATCAGCGTGCCGTCGGCGTCGACCAGCGGCACGCCGGCGAAGGAGAGGCAGGCGAGCCGCCCGTCCGCCCGGCGCAGCCAGGCGCGCACGCCGCGGCGCTGGCGATCGGGGCGGAAGGGCGAGAAGGTGGGCATCCCGGCCGGACCCTCGGCCAGCACGTCATCCGCCGATCGGCCGATCAGCTCTCCCGCCGCCCAGCCCAGGACGGGATCGGGGAAGACGAATGTGAAGCGGCCCTCCGCGTCCGTCTCCCAGGCGAAGTCGGCCGCCATGTCGACGAGATCGCGCCAGCGCTGGCGGCTGTCGAGCAGCGCGTCGCGCAGTGCGCTGTCGAAATGAGATGGCGCGAGATCGAGGGTCATCCCGGACGTCCGTGCTGCGGCTTGCCGAGTGAACCCCGATCCGCGTTAACGCCGGGTTGCCGGGCGGCCACGCCGTTGACAGGGGGAACCCGTGCCGCGAGGCTCGCGCCCGGCCAGCACAGGGGAGAGACCGCGGCATGGACGGGGCGCTGCAGGACGAGATCGAGGCGCTGTGGGAGCGGCGGGCGGAGCTCTCGCCCGCGACCGGCGGCCGCGCGCGCGAGGCGGTGGAGGCGGCGCTCGAGGCGCTCGACTCCGGGGCGGCGCGCGTCGCCTCGCCCGGGCCGGACGGCTGGGTCGTCCACGAATGGCTGAAGAAGGCCGTGCTGCTCTCGTTCCGCCTGGCCGACAGCCGCCCGATGGACACCGCCGCCGGCGCCTTCGACAAGGTGCCGCTGAAATGCGCGGGCTGGGACGAGAGCCGCTTCCGCGCCGCCGGGTTCCGCGCCGTGCCGGGGTCGGTGGTGCGCCGGTCGGCCTATGTCGCCCCGGGCGTGGTGCTGATGCCCTGCTTCGTGAATGTCGGCGCCTATGTCGACGCCGGCACGATGGTGGACACCTGGGCGACCGTCGGCTCCTGCGCACAGATCGGCCGGAACTGCCACATCTCGGGCGGTGCGGGGATCGGCGGCGTGCTCGAGCCGCTGCAGGCCGCCCCCGTGATCATCGAGGACGAGTGCTTCATCGGCGCGCGGGCGGAGGTGGCCGAGGGGGTGATCGTCGAGCGCGGCTCGGTGCTGTCGATGGGGGTCTATCTCGGGGCGAGCACCAAGATCATCGACCGCGCCACCGGCGAGGTGTTCATGGGCCGCGTCCCCGCCTACTCCGTGGTCGTGCCGGGCAGCCTGCCCGGCCGGCCGCTGCCGGACGGCTCGCCCGGCCCCGCGCTCTACTGCGCGGTGATCGTCAAGCGCGTGGACGAGAGGACGCGCGCCAGGACCTCCATCAACGACCTGCTGCGTGACTGAACCGGGCGACCTCGCCGACCCGCTGCCGCTCGCCGCGGCGCTGATCCGCTGCCCCTCCGTCACCCCCGAGGATGCGGGCGCGCAGCGCGTGCTGGCCGCGGCGCTGACCCGGCTCGGCTTCGCCTGCTCGGAGCTGACCTACGGGCAGGTGCGCAACCTCTATGCCCGCATCGGCAGCGGCCGGCCGGTGCTCTGCTTCGCCGGCCACACCGATGTCGTGCCGCCGGGGGCCGGGGCCTGGACCGTCGATCCCTTCGGCGCGGAGCTGCGCGACGGACTGCTCTACGGGCGGGGAGCGGTCGACATGAAGGGCAACATCGCCGCCTTCGTCGCCGCCCTGGCCGCCTGGCTCGGCCGTCACGGCGGGCGCCCGCCCGTCGCCGTCGCGCTGCTGATCACCGGCGACGAGGAGGGCGAGGCGGTGGACGGCACCGCGAAGGTGCTCGAGTGGATGGCGGCGCAGCGGGAGATCCCGGGGTTCTGCCTCGTGGGCGAGCCGACCTCGGTGGCGACACTGGGTGACCTCGTGAAGATCGGCCGGCGCGGATCGCTGAGTGCCCGGCTGGTGGTGGAGGGCACGCAGGGCCACGTCGCCTATCCGCAGCGCGCCGACAACCCGGTGCACCGGCTGGTGCGCGTGCTGCACTCGCTGACCGAGCGCCCGCTCGATCAGGGCACGGCGTGGTTCGAGCCCTCGACCCTGCAGGTCACCAGCGTCGATGTCGGCAACCCGGCGGGCAACGTGATCCCGCCGCGCGCCGAGGCGCGGTGGAACATCCGCTTCAACGACCGCCACACGGCGGCGAGCCTGGAGGCCTGGATGCGCGGGATCATCGCCGCCGCGGCGCCGCGCCACGAGGTGGCGTTCTCGTGCTCGGGCGAGGCGTTCCTGACCACGCCGGGGGCGGAGGTCGAGCGGCTCGTCGGCGCGATCGCGGCCGCCACGGGGGTGACGCCGCGGCTCGACACCGGCGGCGGCACCTCGGATGCGCGCTTCATCGCGCGCTACTGCGCGGTCGCCGAGTTCGGCCTGGTCGGCAGCACCATGCACCAGGCCGACGAGCGCGTGCCGGTCGCGGAGTTGCGCGCGCTCGCCCGCGCCTACGAACGCATCCTGGACGCCTTCGCGACGTGAGCGCGCGCGACGTCGCGGCGGGGCTGGCCTCGGTGTCGCTGCTGGCGCGCGGCCGCGCGATCGGGCTCGATCTGCTCGACGGCACGCCTGCCGGCGCCTGGCGCAGCTTCGCCGCCATGTTCGTCGCCGCGCCGTTCTTCCTGGCGCTGAAGCTGCTCTCGAGCCCGCCGATGGTGGCCGAGGCCGATCCGCTGCGGCTCTGGATCGCCGAGGCGATCGGCTACGTGACGGGCTGGTTCGCCCTGCCGCTGACGATGCTGGCGATCGCCCGCGCGATGCACCGGCTGCACCGCTGGCCGCTCTTCGTCTGCGCCTGGAACTGGACCAACCTGTTCCAGGTCCTGGTGTTCCTCGCCGGCGCCCTGCTCGCCGCCGTGCTGCCGCACGGGCTCGGCCAGCTGGTCACGCTGGTCGCGCTCGGCTACGTGCTCTGGCTGCAGTGGTTCGTCGCGCGCGAGGCGCTGGACGTGCCGGGGCCGCGCGCGGTCGCCGTGGTCGGGGTGGACCTGGTGCTCGGCCTGTTCATCTCGGGGCTGACGCTGTCGATCGGCCTCGCGCGCTGACGCCCGTCCGTGCGGCAGGCGATCTCGGGCCGCCGCGGCGCGGCGCTCCGGCGGCAGGCGATCATGCGCGGATCACAAGGGGTTGACCTTTGTGCGGAGGGTATGGCGCGCGGGGCTCAAGGGGCGGCCGCGCGCAAAACCAAGGCCTGATGCCCGGCCGGCACAGGTCGAACCTCTGTCGGCCGGGTATCAGTCGGCGGCGTGCGCCGGGAGGGGCTCGATGCGCGCGGCGCAGTACTTGAACCCGGGGATCTTGCCGAACGGATCGAGGGCCGGGTGGGTGAGCAGGTTCGCCGCCGCCTCGCGATAGGCGAAGGGGATGAACACCATCCCCTCCGGCAGGCCGGGCTCGGCGCGCAGTGCGAGCTCGACCGCGCCGCGCCGCGTCGCCACGCGCACCCGTTCGCCCGCCCGCAGGCCCCGCCGGCGCAGCTCCGCCGGCGCGAGACTCGCCGCGGGGGCGGGTTCGAGCGCGTCGAGCACCGCCGCGCGGCGCGTCATCGTGCCGGTGTGCCAGTGCTCGAGCTGGCGGCCGGTGACCAGCACCAGGGGGTAGGTGTCGTCGGGCAGCTCCGCCGGATCGGAGAGCCCCGCCGGCACCAGCCGCGCACGGCCGCTGGGCGTGGGGAAGCGGTCGGCGAAGACGATCTCCTCGCCGGGCCGGTCGGGGCCGCGCGTCGGGTAGGTGACGGCGCCCTCGCGCTCGAGCCGCTCCCAGGTGATGTGCGCGAGCGAGGGCATCAGCGCGGCCATCTCGGCATAGACCTCGCCGACCGGACGGTGCTGCCAGGGCAGGCCGAGCCGGCGGGCGAGCTCGACGATGATCCAGAGATCCTGCCGCGCCTCCCCGGGCGGCTTCAGCGCGGCGCGGCCGATCTGCACCTGGCGGTTGGTGTTCGTCACCGTGCCGGTCTTCTCGGGCCAAGCGCTTGCCGGCAGCACGACATCGGCGAGCGCTGCCGTTTCGGTCAGGAACAGGTCCTGCACGACGAGGTGGTCGAGCCGGGCGAGCGCGTCTCGGGCGTGCGCGGCGTCCGGATCGCTCATCGCCGGGTTCTCGCCCATGATGTACATGCCGCGGATCCGGCGCTCGTGGGCGGCGTTCAGGATTTCGACCACGGTCAGGCCGGGCTCGGGGTCGAGCGCCGTGCCCCAGGCCGCCTCGAAGCGCGCGCGCGCCTCGCCGTCGCCGACGCGCCGGTAGTCGGGCAGCATCATCGGGATCAGCCCCGCGTCGGAGGCGCCCTGGACGTTGTTCTGGCCGCGGAGCGGATGCAGCCCCGTGCCGGGACGGCCGATCTGGCCACAGATCAGCGCGAGCGCGATCAGCGCGCGCGCGTTGTCGGTGCCGTGCACCGACTGGCTGATGCCCATGCCCCAGAGGATCAGGGCCGCGCGCGCGGTCGCGAAGGCGCGCGCGACGGTCCGGATGGTCTCGGCCCTCACGCCGCAGAGGGGCTCCATCGCTTCGGGCGTGAACGCGCGCACATGCGCGGCGAGCGCCTCGAAGCCCTCGGTGTGTGCGGCGACGTACTGGCGGTCGTGGAGCCCCTCCGTCACCACGACGTTGAGCAGGGCGTTGAGCAGCGCGACATCCGCGCCGGGCCTGAAGCGCAGCACGTGGCGCGCATGGGCGTCGAGCGGCGTCGCGCGCGGATCGGCCACCACCAGCGTGGCACCGCGCGCCGCCGCGTCCTTGAGGAAGGTCGCGGCCACGGGGTGGTTCTCGGCCGGGTTGGCGCCGATCACCAGGATGACATCGGCATCCCTCGCCGCGGTGAAGGGCGCGGTGACCGCGCCGCTGCCGATCCCCTCCAGCAATGCGGCGACCGAGGCGGCGTGGCAGAGCCGCGTGCAGTGATCGACGTTGTTGGTGCCGAAGCCGGTGCGCACCAGCTTCTGGAACAGATAGGCCTCCTCGTTGGAGCCCTTGGCGCTGCCGAAGCCGGCCAGCGCCGATGGGCCGGCCGTGTCGCGGATGCGGCGCAGCCCCGCGGTGGCACGATCGAGCGCCTCCTCCCAGCTCGCCGCGCGGAACTTCGCGCGTGCCGCACGCGGATCGGCGGCATCCGCCCCGTCCTTGGCCGCGCCCTCGATCCGCACCAGCGGCACGGTCAGCCGGTCCGGGTGCGTCACGTAGTCGAAGCCGAACCGCCCCTTCACGCAGAGCCGGCCGAGATTGGCCGGACCGTTGCGGCCCGTGACCTCGACGATGCGGTCGTCCTTGACGTGAAAGTCCACCTGGCAGCCGACGCCGCAATACGGGCAGACCGAGGGGACGACGCGATCCGGCACGGCGCCGCGCACGCCCTCGCGCACCACCGATCTGGGCAGGAGGGCGCCCGTCGGGCAGGCCTGCACGCACTCGCCGCAGGCCACGCAGGTGCTCTCGCCCATCGGCCGGGCGGCGTCGAACACCACGCGCACGCCCTCGCCGCGCCCGGCGATGCCGATGACGTCGTTGTGCTGCACCTCGCGGCAGGCGCGTTCGCAGAGACCGCAGGCGATGCAGGCATCGAGCTGCACCAGCATGGCGGGATGGCTCGCATCCGGCGCCGGCGCCCCGGCGCCGGGCGCGAAGCGGCTCGCCGTGACGCCGAGGGCGGCGGCGAAGCGCGCGAAGGGCCCGTGCGGATCACGCGGCGCGTGGTCGGCGAGCAGCAGCTCGAACACCATGCGCCGCGTGCGCACGGCCCGCTCGCTTGCCGTGCGCACCACCATGCCGGGTGCCGGCCTGCGGAGGCAGGAGGCGGCGAGCACGCGTTCGCCCTCGATCTCCACCAGGCAGGCGCGGCAGTTGCCGTCCGGGCGGTAGCCTGGCTGGTCGAGATGGCAGAGATGCGGGATCTCGGTGCCGAGTCGCCTGGCGACCTGCCAGATCGTCTCGCCCGCGCGCGCTTCGACCGCGGCACCGTCGAGGACGAAGGTCACGCTCACGGCACGGCCTCCGGGATGTGGCGGATCAGCGACAGCACCGGGTTCATCGCCGCCTGGCCGAGCCCGCAGATCGATCCGTCCGCCATCGCGGCGGCGAGCTCGGTCAGCAGAGCACGGTCCCAGACCGGCGCCTCCAGCAGCGCCGCCGCCTTCGCCGTGCCGACGCGGCACGGCGTGCACTGGCCGCAGGACTCGTCGCGGAAGAAGCGGAGGAGGTTGCGTGCGGCCTCCGCAAGGTCGTCCCGGTCCGACAGCACGATCACCGCGCCCGAACCGACGAAGCAGCCCTGCGGCTCGAGCGTGCCGAAATCGAGCGGCAGGTCGGCCATCGCGGCGGGCAGGATGCCGCCGGAGGCGCCGCCCGGGAGGTAGGCGGCGAAGCGGTGGCCTGCCGTCATGCCGCCGCAGAACTCCTCGACCAGCTCGCGCGCGGTGATGCCGGCGGGCGCGTCCTTCACGCCCGGATCGCGCACGCGGCCCGAGACCGAATAGAGGCGCCGTCCCGTGCGCCCGTGCCGCCCCTGTCCGGCGAACGCCTCCGCTCCGCCCGCCACGATCTCCGGCAGCCACCACAGCGTCTCGACATTGTGGATCAGCGTCGGCCGGCCGAACAGGCCGCGTTCGCCCGGAAACGGCGGCTTGTGGCGCGGATAGCCGCGTCGCCCCTCGAGGCTCTCGAGCAGCGCGGTCTCCTCGCCGCAGACATAGGCGCCGGCGCCACGCCGCAGGTGGATCTCGCCGCGGAACAAGCCGGCCGCGCGCAGATCGGCGATCGCCTGGCGCAGCGGCGCGAACAGGTGATGGTACTCGTCGCGCAGGTAGATCCAGCAGGTCTCCGCCTCGATCGCGCGCGCCGCGATCAGCATCCCTTCCAGCACGCGATGCGGCTCGGTCTCCAGGCACCAGCGGTCCTTGAAGGTGCCGGGCTCGCCCTCGTCGGCGTTCACGACGAGATGGCGCGGGCCCGGATGGGCGCGCGTCAGCCGCCACTTGCGGGCCGCCGGGAAACCGGCGCCGCCGAGTCCGCGCAGCCCCGCCCGCTCGACCAGCGCGGTCAGGGTATCGGGATCGCCAGCGGCACCGAGCGCGGCACGTTCCGCGCGCGCTTCGGCGTCGAGCACAACGGCCAGACCCTGCTCGCCGAGGGCAGCTACTCCAAGGGC
>NZ_VIKA01000051.1 GCF_006704265.1 Elioraea sp. Yellowstone
GCGGTGGCGGCCGCGCGCGGCCGGCCCGCGCGTCCCGCCCTGCCCGAGCGCGCCGCGCTGCGCCAGATCCCCGAAGTCGAGGGGGCGCTGGTCGCGCTCGACCCCTCGACCGGCCGCGTGCTGGCGCTCACCGGCGGCTGGTCCTTCGACCGCTCCTGGTTCAACCGCGCCACGCAGGCGCAGCGCCAGCCCGGCTCGTCCTTCAAGCCCTTCGTCTATCTCGCGGCGCTCGAGAAGGGGTTCTCGCCGGTACAGAAGGTGCTGGACGCGCCCTTCGTGGTCGATCTCGGCCCCGGCCAGGGGCGCTGGCGGCCGACCAACTACACGGAGACCGAGTTCGGCGGGCCGACGCCGATGCGCGTCGGGCTCGAGAAGTCGAAGAACCTGATGACCATCAGGCTGGCCGAGCACGTCGGGCTCGACGCGGTCGCCGATGTCGCCCGCCGCTTCGGCGTGATCGACGCCATGGAGCGCAACTACGCCATGGCGCTCGGCGCCGGCGAGACGACCGTGATCCGCATGGCCGCCGCCTATGCCGCCTTCGTCAACGGTGGCAGGCGGGTGACGCCGACGGTGATCGACTCCGTGCAGGATCGCCAGGGCCGCGTGATCTTCCGCGCCGACCAGCGTCCCTGCGAGCGCTGCGGCGAGCCGGCACCGGGCGAGGAGCCGCCCGATCCGCCCGACATCCGCGAGCGCGCGACCGATCCGGCCTCCGCCTACCAGATGGTGTCGATGCTGCAGGGCGTGATCCAGCGCGGCACCGGGGGGCGGGCGAATATCGGCCGCCCGGCCGCCGGCAAGACCGGCACCACCAATGACTGGCTGGATGCATGGTTCGTCGGCTTCACGCCCGAACTGGTCGTCGCGGTGTGGATCGGCTTCGACGAGCCGCGTCCGCTCGGGCTTGCGCGCGACAACGAGACCGGCGGGCGGGTCGCGGCGCCGATCTTCGCGCAGTTCATGCGCGAGGCCCTGGAGGGGCGGCCGGCGCTGCCGTTCCGCGTGCCGGGCGGCGTGCGCATGGTGTGGGTGAACCCGCAGACGGGCGAACTCGCCCAGCCCGGGGCGCCGGGGGCGATCCTCGAGGCGTTCAAGCCCGGCAGCGAGCCCGGCGCGGCCGGGGCGACGGGCGTGATCGGCGGCGAGGGCGGCGGGCGGCCGGCGGCGGCGGCGCTGGACGCCGGGCTCGGCGGGCTGTACTGACGCGCCCCCTGCCCTTGTCTCTAGATGGGAGTGTGCGGCCGATGAAGGCCGAGATCGTCGCGCTGAAAGAGCGGATCGCCGAAGCGGCGGGTCTGCTGAGGAGGCATCTTTGACTGGGATGCCGCGGTCCGCCGTCTCGAGGAGCTGAACGCGCGCGCCGAGGATCCGGCGCTCTGGTCGGACCAGGAGGCGGCGCAGAAGCTGATGCGCGAGCGCAACCGTCTCGCCGCCGGGATCGAGACGGTCAGGCGGCTCGAGCGCGAGGCCGAGGATGCCTACGGGCTGGCCGAACTCGCCGAGGCGGAGGGCGATGCCGAGACGCTCGCCGCCGCCGAGGCCGATCTCAGGCGCCTGGTCGCCGAGGCCGAGAAGCGCGAGCTCGAGAGCCTGCTCTCGGGCGAGGCGGATGCGAACGATGCGATCGTCGAGATCAATGCCGGCGCCGGCGGGGTCGACGCCCAGGACTGGGCGGAGATGCTCCTGCGCATGTACACGCGCTGGGCCGAGGCGCACGGCTACAAGGTCGAACTGATCGACCGCAGCGACGGCGAGCAGGCCGGGATCAAGAGCGCGACGATCAAGGTGGTCGGTCCGAACGCCTATGGCTGGCTGAAGACCGAGAGCGGCGTGCACCGTCTGGTGCGGATCAGCCCGTTCGATGCCAATGCGCGCCGGCAGACCAGCTTCGCCTCGGTGGGCGTGTCGCCGGTGGTGGACGACTCGATCGAGATCGAGATCAACCCGGCGGACCTGAAGGTGGACACCTTCCGCGCCTCGGGCGCCGGTGGGCAGCACGTGAACAAGACCGAGTCGGGCGTGCGTTTCACCCACATCCCGACCGGGATCGTCGTGGCGAGCACACAGGACCGCAGCCAGCACCGCAACCGCGCGATCGCGATGGAGATGCTGAAGGCGCGGCTCTATGAACGGGAACTGCAGAAGCGCGAGGAGGCGGCGGCCGCGGCGGCGGCCGAGAAGACCGAGATCGGCTGGGGACACCAGATCCGGTCCTATGTGCTGCAGCCCTACCAGATGGTGAAGGACCTGCGCACGGGGGTGGAGAAGGGGAATCCGCAGGCGGTGCTGGACGGGGATCTCGACGACTTCATGGCGGCGTCGCTGGCGCAGCGCGTGAAGGCCGTGCGGTCCGAGGCGAGCGCCCAGGCGCGGTAGGATGGACGCCGAGGCGTCACCCCCGGCGGCGCGGCTGAGGAACGGCTTCCGCTGCCTGCGGCAGGGAGGGGACGCCGCGCCCTGTGGCCGGTGCAGATGACCGGCGGCTCGATGTCGCCTCGCGACGATGTGTGAGGGGTGCTCCTGGCGCAGGCCGTGAACCCTTGCGGCGCATCGCCATTTATGTTCCTGTCTTTGAAGATAGAAGTCCCTGGCGCGTTGATCAGGACACCGCCCTGCCCAGATGCAGGGTGGACGAAGAGGCGGAGGAGACGGGCATGGCAGGATCCGGCGGTGGCGGTTCGGGACGGCGCGAGATGATCGCGCTCACCGCAGCGACGGCGATGCTGAGCGTGCTGCCGGCACGTGCCGAGGAGGCGCTGCGGCCACGCACGCGCGCGGCCGTGCAGGGGATCGTCGGCGACCGGACTGTGCGGGAAGGCGGCATCACGCTGCGCCTGCCCGCGATCGCCGAGAACGGCAACAGCGTGCCGCTGGCGATCAGCGTGGACAGTCCCATGACCGAGTCCGACCACGTGACAGCCGTCCACGTGCTGGCCGACGCCAACCCGCTCGCCGAGGTCGCCACCTTCCGCTTCACTCCCGCCTGCGGCCGGGCCGAGGCCTCGACGCGGATCCGTCTCGGCGAGACGCAGGACCTGGTGGCGATCGCCGAACTGTCCGACGGATCGGTCCGCCTCGCCCGCCAGGAGGTGAAGGTGACGATCGGCGGTTGCGGCGGCTGAAGAAGGGAGAAGGGACATGCCGGCACCGATGGGCACGCCACGCGCGCGCATCCCGACAGGCGTCAAGGCGGGGGACGTGATCGAGATCCGCACCCTGATCACGCATCCCATGGAGACCGGCCAGCGGCGCGACGCGGCTGGGGCCGTGATCCCGCGCGACATCATCCGCTCCTTCGCCGCCCGGTTCGACGGCGAGGAGGTGTTCCGGATGGAGTTGCACGCGGCCGTGTCGGCCAACCCCTTCATCGCCTTCCCCTTCCGCGCCGACCGATCGGGCCGTTTCGAGTTCGTCTGGACCAACGACGCGGGCGAGAGCGCGCGCCTGGCCGCGGATCTCCGGGTCGGCTGACGGGTGCCGTCGCGCCGCGACCTGCTCGCCGGCGCGGCTGCGCTCGCGGCCTCCGGCGCGCTGCGGGCGGCAAGCCAGGAGCGGTTGAGCGAGGCCGAACTGCTGCGCTTCGCACCGCTCGGCCAGGTGACGCTCCTGCACCTGAGCGACCTGCACGGACAGCTCGCGCCGATGCATCTGCGCGAGGCGGCGGTGAATCGCGGCGTGGGGCCGGCAGGCGCACAGCCGCCCTTCCTCGCCGGCGAATCGTTCCGCGCGTGGTTCGGCATCCCGGCGGAGACGCCGTTCGCGCATGCCGTCAGCGCCGAGGACTTCGACCGCCTGGCACGCCGCTACGGGCGCATGGGCGGGCTCGATCGGATCGCCACGCTGGTGGCGGCGATCCGCGCCGAACGCCACGGCCGGACGCTGCTGCTCGACGGCGGCGACACCTGGCAGGGCGGCTGGCTGGCGCTGGCGAGCGGCGGCGAGGCGATCCTCGCCGCCATGGCGCTGATCGCCCCCGACGCCATGACCGGACACTGGGAGTTCACCTACGGCGCCGACCGGATGCGTGCTCTGGTCGCCGAGGCCGAGAGGCGGGGCACGCGGTTCCTCGCCGGCAACGTGCAGGAGCGGGAGTGGAACGACGATGTCTTCCCCGCCCTGCACCTGTTCGAACGCGGCGGCGTGGGCGTGGCGGTGATCGGGCAGGCCTATCCCTACACGCCGATCGCCAACCCGGCACGGCTGATCCCGGATTGGACGATGGGGGTGCAGGCGGACCGTCTCGCGGCGCGCGTGGCCGCCGCGCGTGCCGCCGGGGCCGAGGCGGTCGTGCTGCTGAGCCACAACGGGGTGGCGCTCGACCGCGCTCTGGCGGAACGCGTGGACGGGATCGACGTGATCCTGTCGGGCCACACGCATGACTGCACGCCGGCGCCGCTGCGCGTCGGTCGCACGCTGATCGCCGCCTCGGGCGCGCACGGCAAGTTCCTGACCCGCATCGACCTGGCGGTCGCCGGCGGCCGGGTGGTCGAGCACCGGCACGCCCTCATCCCGGTCTTCGCCGAGGCGATCCGGCCGGACCCGGTCGTGGCCGCGGCCGTGGCGGCGGCGCGCGCGCCGCATGCCGCGCTGCTCGATACCGTTGTCGCCGTCACCGAGTCGACCCTGTGGCGCCGGGGCACGCTGAACGGCACCTGGGACGACCTCATCTGCGCCGCGCTGATGGCCGAGACGGGGGCGGAGATCGCCTTCTCGCCGGGGTTCCGCTGGGGCACCGCGCTGCCCGCCGGCAGCCCGGTCACCATGGAGGCCGTGTTCGAGCAGACGGCGATCACCTATCCGAATGTCTGGCGCCGGGCCATGACCGGTGCCGCCATCAAGGAGATGCTGGAGGATGTCGCGGACAACCTGTTCCATGCCGATCCGTTCTACCAGCAGGGCGGCGACATGGTGCGGGCGGGCGGGCTCGGCTTCCTGCTCGATCCAGAGGCGCCACGGGGGCGGCGCATCGACGGCCTGACACTGCTCGCCTCCGGCGCGCCGCTCGAGGCTGGGCGCGGCTATGCCGTCGCCGGCTGGGCCTCGGTCGGCGAGGCGGCCGCCGGTCCGCCGGCGTGGGAGCCCCTCGCGGCGCATCTGCGCCGCCTGGGCACGGTGCGGATCGCCGCCAACACGGCGATCCGCCTGAGGTGACGCCCGACCTCAGGGCGCCTCCGCGAGCCGCGCGAACAGCGCCTCCGCCTGCTGCCAGAACAGCGTCTCGCCCTGATAGCCGACGATCCGTCCGACCTCGCGCCCGTCCGCGAGCAGCACGAAGGTCGGCGTGGCGTGCACCGCGGCGATCCCGCCCGGCAGGGGATCGGCGCCGAGCTCGATGCGCCTGAGCGGGGCGCGCCGGCCGAGATCGCTCCTCGGCCAGATCGGCCCGATCGTCCGATGCCATGCTCGGCAGAACGCGCAGGCCGGGTGCTCGACCATGACGAGGACGAGTTCGGCCCCCCGCGCCGATCGCAGCGGCAGGACGACGGTCAGGCCCGCGAGCACCGCCCGCCGCCGCATCGCGCCCTCAGTTCTGCCGCAGGAAGGCGATCAGATCCTCGAGCTGGCGGTCGTTGCGGATGCCCGCGAAGGCCATCGAGCCGCCAGGGACGAGGTCGCGCGGATTGCGCAGATAGAGGCGCAGATTGTCCTCCGTCCAGCGCAGCCCCTGTTCGGCGCGCGTGCGCATCGCCGGCGAATAGCGGAAGCCTTCGCGCGCGCCGGCGGCGGCGTCAACGATCCCATGCAGGTTGGGACCGACCCCATGACGGCCGCCCTCGTCCACCGTGTGGCATGCCCGGCACTGGTTGAAGACGCGCTGGCCGGCCGCCGGATCGCCGGCGGCGCGGGCCGGCTCGGCGGCGGCGAGGCCGATCAGGGCGGCGAGAGCCAGACTGGGCAACGGCATGGTGCAGGTTCCTCCCGGTCAGGACCACGGCCGGGCGCGTTTCCCGGCACCCGGACAAAACATTCGAATATGCGAATTCAATGTTGACGATGAAGGGCGACGGAATCAAGATCATGGGCGCTTTGAGGCCAGGACGTGCCAAGAAGCCAGAACGAATCGGCAGGGAGGGTGGGGTGTCTGGTCAGCGGTTCATGTTCGGCGCAGCCGTGCTGGTCGCCATGCTGGGGACGGCGCCGCTCGCGGCGGCCGATCCGGTGCGGATCGCGCTGGTGACGGGCGGGTGCACGGGCTGCCACGGCAATGCCGGCGAGGGTGGTCACGGCGTGCCGGCGATCGCCGGGACGAAGTCGCAGGCGGAGTTCGTCGCCACGATGCAGGCCTTCCGCGAAGGCCAGTGGACGGCGCCGCCGACGGTGATGGATCGCATCGCCCGCGGCTACAGCGACGAGGATTTCGTGCTGATGGCGACCCGTTTCGCCCGGCCGAACTGAAGGAGGCGCCAGATGCTTCGTCGCACCCTCACCCGCCGCGCGGCCCTGATCGGCACGGCCGCGCTTGCCCTCGCCAGCCCGCACCTGCGCGCTCAGACCGCCTCCGGCCGGCTCGTCATCGTTGGCGGCGGCTTCGGCGGCGCCTCGGCGGCGCGTTTCGCGCGCGATGCCTTCCCAGACCTCGAGGTGACGCTGATCGAACGGTCGCGCAGCTTCACCACCTGCCCCTACGGCAATCTCGTGCTCGGCGGCACGCGGCGGATCGAGCAGATCACCTTCACCTATGACGGCCTCGCCCGCCGCGGCGTGCGGGTGGTGCACGACGAGGCGGTCGCGGTCGATCCGCAGGCGCGGTCGGTGCGCCTCGCGGGCGGCGCGACGGTGCCGTATGACCGGCTGATCATGAGTCCGGGCATCGATCTGCGCTGGGGCGCGATCGAGGGCTACACGGAGGCGGCTGCCGAGCGGATGCCGCACGGCTGGATCCCGTCGCTGCAGCCGATCACGCTGCTGGAACGCCAGCTGCGCGCCATGCCGGATGGTGGCACCTTCGTGATCGCGATCCCCGACAATCCGTTCCGCTGCCCGCCCGGTCCCTACGAGCGGATCAGCATGGTCGCGCAGTACTTCAAGCAGGCCAAGCCGCGCTCGAAGATCCTGGCGCTCGACGCGAAGGGCGGGTTCTCGAAGCAGCCGCTCTTCATGGAGGCCTGGGCCGAGCTCTATCCCGGCATGATCGAATGGGTCGGTGCCTCGAACGACGGCAAGGTGATGAAGGTCGATCCCGCCGAGCTCACGCTCACCACCGAGTTCGGCCAGACCCATCGCGCCGCCGTGGCGAACGTGATTCCGCCGCAGATGGCGGCCCGCATCGCCCGCGAGGCCGGGCTCGCCAACGCCTCCGGCTGGTGCCCCGTGCACGCGCGCAGCTTCGAGAGCACGCAGATCCCCGGCATCCACGTGATCGGCGACGCCTCGATCGCGGCGCCGATGCCGAAATCCGGCTACGCCGCCTCGACCCACGCGCGCCAGGCGGTGGCGGCCGCGGTGGCGTCGCTGCGCGGCCAGGACCCGCCCGATCCCGTCTACTTCAACACCTGCTACAGCCATGTCGGGCCCGAGTATGGGATCTCGATCGTCGGCATCTACCGGGCCGACGGCGACCGGTTCGTCGAGGTGCCGAACTCCGGCGGCATCAGCCCGCGCAACGCCGCGATGAGCCCGGAACGGCGCGCTGAACAGCGTCGGCTGGAGGCGCTCTACGCCGACGGCTGGTACGAGAGCCTGACGCGGCAGATGTTCGGGCTGAGCTGACTGCGATGCGCGGACGCCTCCTTCCGTCGCGCCGGGGTGTGCTCGGCGGTCTCGGCGCGGGCTTCGCCGCGGCGGGGCTTCCGTTGGGCGCGGCGGCGACCCGCAACCCCGAGAACCTGCCCCCGCATCTGCCGGAGTGGAGCCGCAGCCTCGGCCCCGGCGTGATCGAGGAGCCCTACGGCTCGCCCTCGCGGCACGAGGCCCATGTCGTGCGCCGCTACGTGCCCTGGCTGACCGCCGATCGGCACGGCTCGGTCTCCTTCACGCCACTGGCCGATCTGCACGGCATCATCACCCCGAACGGGCTCTGCTTCGAGCGCCACCACAGCGGCTATCCGGACGTCGATCCGGAAGATTGGCGGCTGATGGTGCATGGGCTGGTCGACCGGCCGATGGTCTTCACGCTGCAGGACCTGATGCGCATGCCCTCCGAGAGCCGCATCCTGTTCCTGGAATGCCCGGCGAACGGCGGCATGGAGTGGCGCGGGGCGCAGATGTCGGGCGTGCAGTACACGCACGGCATGATCCACTGCTGCGAGTGGACCGGGGTTTCCCTGCGCACCCTGTTCGCCGAGACCGGGCTCCGGCCGAACGCCTCCTGGATCCTGGCCGAGGGCGGCGATGCGGCGCACCTCTCGCGCAGCCTGCCGATCGCGAAATGCCTGGAAGACTGCATGCTCGCCTGGGGGCAGAACGGCGAGATGCTGCGCCCGCAGCAGGGCTATCCGGTGCGGCTCGTCGTGCCCGGCTGGGAGGGCAATGTCTGGATCAAGTGGATCCGGCGCATCGAGGTCGGCGACCGGCCCTGGTACCATCGCCAGGAGACGCGCAACTACACCGACCTGTTGCCCTCTGGGAAGGCGCGCCAGTTCACCTTCGTCAACGAGGTGAGCTCGGTGATCACCTTTCCCTGTCCGGAGAAGCCGCTCATCGGCGCCTCCGGCTTCGTCGAGATCAGGGGCCTCGCTTGGTCGGGGCTGGGTCGGATCGCGCGGGTCGACGTGTCGGTGGACGGCGGCGACACCTGGCGCACGGCCCGGCTGCAGGAACCGGTGCTGCCTAAGGCGCTCACCCGTTTCCGCATCCCCTGGGAGTGGCGGCCGGGCACCGGGCCGTTCTACCTGGAGAGCCGGGCGATCGACGAGACCGGCCGGGTGCAGCCGACGATCGGGCAGCTCCGTGCGGCGCGCGGCACCGAGAGCATCTACCACAACAACGCCATCCAGACCTGGCTCGTCGAGCCGGACGGCACCACCGTCAACGTGCAGACCGATGCGTAGGCGTCTCGTTCCGGGCCTCCTCGCCGTCATCCTCGGCGCCGCCGCGGCCGCGCAGACGGTGGATGCGTACCGGCCTTTCGTCGTCCCGCTCGAGGGCAACACCTGGGAGGTCCCCTGGCCGCCTCCGCCCGGCCTGCCGCCGCTGCCGCCGCGCCTCGGCTTCGGCACGCTGGCCGCGCCGGAACAGCTCCGCGGCTGGGACATCGCGATCCGCGCCGACGGCTCCAACCTGCCGCCCGGGCGCGGCAGCGTGGCCGAGGGCGAGCCGCTCTACGTGACCCACTGCGCCGCCTGCCACGGCGACTTCGGCGAGGGCGTGGACCGGTGGCCGGCGCTGATCGGCGGCCGCGGCTCGCTCGCCACCGAGACGCCCCAGCGCACTGTCGGCAGCTACTGGCCCTCGGCGCCGATCGTGTTCGACTACATCCGCCGGGCCATGCCCTATGCCGCGCCGCAGAGCCTGACGGACGACGAGTACTACGCCATCGTCGCCTATGTGCTGCACCTGAACGAACTGCTGCCAGCGGAGGCGACGCTGGATGCCGAGGGACTGCGCGCGATCCGGATGCCGAACCGCGACGGGTTCATCCTGGAGGAGCGGCCTGACACGCCGAACGAGGCGTGCATGGAGGGATGCCGGCGCGGCCGGCCGGTGCGGGTGCTGATGGACAGCCGCCAGTTCGTCGCCCCCGGCACCGCAAGCGGCACGGCCGAGCCGCAGTAGCGCGCCGGTGCGGCGACCCTGCCGGGTCGAAGGGCGGGCGCTGCTGCGCCGAAACGCCATGATACGATGGCCTATCGCCGGACGACGCCGCTCTCGTCCGCCTTCAGCTCGAACGCCGCCGCCATCAGCGCGCGCGTGTACGGCTCCTTCGGCGCATCCATCACCGCCTCGGCCGGCCCCTGCTCCACCACCCGCCCGTCCTTCAGCACCACCACGTGATGCGCCAGGGCCCGCACCACCTTCAGGTCGTGGCTGATGAACAGATAGGCCAGCCGGTGCCGCGCCTGCAGCTCGCGCAGGAGCTCGACGATCTGCGCCTGCACGCTCATGTCGAGCGCGCTCGTCGGCTCGTCGAGCACGACGAAGCGCGGCTTCAGCACCAGCGCGCGCGCGATCGCGATGCGCTGGCGCTGCCCGCCCGAGAACTCGTGCGGATAGCGATCGATCCAGCGGGGATCGAGCCCCACCTCCTCGAGCGCCTGCGCCACCATCGCCAGCCGCTCCTCGCGCGCCAGCGCCGGCGCGTGCACCGCGAGGCCCTCGCCGACGATCTCGCCCAGGCTCATGCGCGGGGAGAGACTGCCGAACGGGTCCTGGAACACGATCTGCATCCGCCGGCGCAGCGGCCTGAGCCCGCGCCGGTCCAGCCCGGCGATGTCGTTGCCCTCGAACCGCACCGGGCCGCGCGCCTCCGGCACGAGCCGCAGCAGCGCCAGCCCCATCGTCGACTTGCCCGAGCCCGACTCGCCGACCAGCCCCACCGTCTCGCCCTCGCGCACGCGCACGCTGACGCCGTCGCAGGCCCTGATCCAGCCCACCGTGCGCCGCAGGAAGCCGCGGCGGATCGGGAAATGCACCTTCACGTCCTCGCCCGCCATCACCTCGGGCGCGTCCGGCGCCACCGGCGCCGGCGCCCCGCGCGGCTGCGCCGCGAGCAGCATCCGCGTGTAGTCGTGCTGCGGGTCCTCGAAGACCTGCCGGACGGGCCCCTGCTCGACGATGCGGCCGCGATTCATCACGCAGACCCGGTCGGCATAGCGGCGCACGATCGCGAGGTCGTGGCTGATCAGCAGCATCGCCATGCCGAGCCGCTGCTTCAGCTCGGCGAGCAGCTTCAGGATCTGGGCCTGGATCGTCACGTCGAGCGCGGTGGTCGGCTCGTCGGCGATCAGGAGTGCGGGATCGTTGGCGAGCGCCATCGCGATCATCACGCGCTGGCGCTGCCCGCCCGAGAGCTGGTGCGGATAGGCCGAGAGCCGCGCCTCGGCATCGGCGAAGCCCGCCATGGCGAGACACGCGATCACGCGCGCGCGCACCTCCGCCGGCGTCAGCCTCCGATGCAGCAGCACCGCCTCGCCGATCTGCTTCTCGATCGTGTGCAGCGGATTGAGGCTGGTCATCGGCTCCTGGAAGATCATTCCGGCGATGCCGCCGCGCGCCCGGCGCAGGGTCTCGGCGTCGGCGCCGATCATCTCGCGCCCGTCGAGCACGACCGAGCTGCCCGGCAGATGGCGCGCGGCCGGGTAGGGCAGGAGCTGCAGCACCGAGAGCGCGGTGACCGACTTGCCCGAGCCGGACTCGCCCACGAGCGCGAGCGTCTCGCCGCGATCGAGCGAGAAGGTCACCTCTTCCGCCGCGACCACCTGGCGCGCGCCCGCGCCGAAGGCGACGCCGAGATTGCGGACCTCGAGCAGCGCCATGCTCACCGCCCCCCGCCGGGAAGCTTCCTCGGGTCGAAGGCGTCACGCACCGCCTCGCCGACGAAGATCAGGAGCGTCAGGATGGTCGCCAGCACCACGAAGGCGGTGATGCCGAGCCAGGGCGCCTGCAGGTTGTTCTTGCCCTGCTGGACGAGCTCGCCGAGCGAGGGCGAGCCGGGCGGCAGGCCGAAGCCGAGGAAGTCGAGGCTCGCCAGGATCGTGACGGAGCCGGAGAGGATGAAGGGCATGAAGGTCAGCGTCGCGACCATCGCGTTGGGCAGGATGTGGCGGAACATCACCCGCACGTCCGAGACGCCGAGCGCGCGCGCCGCCCGCACGTAGTCGAAGTTGCGTCCGCGCAGGAACTCGGCGCGCACCACCCCGACGAGGCTCATCCACGAGAACAGCAGCAGGAAGACCAGCAGGATCCAGAAGGTCGGCTCGATCACGCTGGCGAGGATGATCAGCATGTAGAGCTGCGGCATGCCCGACCAGATCTCGATGAAGCGCTGGAACAGCAGGTCGATCCAGCCGCCGTAGTAGCCCTGCACCGCGCCGGCGGCCACGCCGATGATCGAGGAGACGATCGTCAGGGTGAAGCCGAACAGCACCGACAGGCGGAAGCCGTAGATCACGCGCGCGGCGACGTCGCGCGCCTGGTCGTCGGTGCCGAGGAGGTTGTAGGGCGCATCGGGCGCGATCGCCTCGGCCGGCAGCAGCCAGGTCGGCGGTGAGGGTGCGGGCGCGGGCAGATTCCGCACGACGCTGCGATAGGAGTAGGGAATCGGCGGCCAGATCGCCCAGCCCTTGCTCGCGATCTGCTCCTTCAGGAACGGGTCGTGGTAGTCGGCGGCGGTGGGGAAGACCCCGTCGAAGTCGGTCTCGGCGTAGTCGACCAGCACGGGGAAGAACCACCTGCCGTCGTAGCGCACGACCAGGGGCCGGTCGTTGGCGATGAACTCGGCGAACAGCGCGACCGCGAACAGGATGGCGAAGATCCAGAGCGACCACCAGCCGCGCCGGTTGGCGCGGAAGTTCGCGAGCCTGCGCCGGGTGAGCGGCGTCATGGGGTGGGTCCGGGAGGGGTGCGGGCGCCCAACGCGCGTGCGCGGCGGGCGCCCGTCTGCCCCTGGCTGCGCGCGCAGCCGCCACACCCGTCCTGCGCGCCACGGGGTCGGCGCGACGCGCCGACCCTGTCAGGCCTCTCGGGGCATTTTTCTTCGGCCCTCACCGCCGCGCCTCGAAGTCGATGCGCGGATCGACCACGGTGTACATCAGGTCGCCGACGATCTGCATGATGAGGCCGAGCAGGGTGAAGAGGTAGAGCGTGCCGAACATCACCGGATAGTCGCGCCGGATCGCCGCCTCGAAGCCCAGCAGGCCGAGGCCGTCGAGCGAGAAGATGATCTCCACCAGCAGCGCGCCGGTGAACAGGATGCCGATGAAGGCCGAGGGGAAGCCGGCGATGATCAGCAGCATCGCGTTGCGGAACACGTGGCCGTAGAGGACGCGGTTCTCGCTCGCCCCCTTGGCGCGCGCGGTGATCACGTACTGCTTGTTGATCTCGTCGAGGAAGCTGTTCTTGGTCAGCATCGTCAGCCCGGCGAAGCCGCCGATCACCAGCGCCGTGATCGGCAGGCAGAGATGCCAGAAGTAGTCGGCGATCTTGGCCCCGAGCGAGAGCTGGTCCCAGCCGGGGCTGGTGAGCCCGCGCAGCGGGAAGATCTGCAGGAACGAGCCGCCCGCGAACAGCACCACGAGCAGGATCGCGAACAGGAAGCCCGGGATCGCGTAGCCCACCAGCACCACCGCCGAGGTCCAGAGGTCGAAGCGGCTGCCGTCGCGCACCGCCTTGCGGATGCCCAAGGGGATCGAGATGAGGTAGACGAGCAGGGTGGTCCAGAGCCCGAGGCTGATCGAGACCGGCATCTTGTCGAGCAGGAGCCCGATCACGGTGCGGTTCTGGAAGAAGCTCTCGCCGAAGTCGAAGGTCAGGTAGCTCACCATCATCCTGGCGAAGCGCTCGTGCGGCGGCCGGTCGAAGCCGAACATGCGCTCGATCTCGGCGATGATCTCGGGATCGAGGCCGCGCGCGCCGCGGTAGCGGCTCTCGCCGGAATCGGCGGCGGCGACGGTGGGGGCGGGCGCCGCCGTCTCCTGGCCGGAGCCGGTGACGCGCTCGAGCGGCGCGCCGGGGCCGCGCTGGCCGCGGATCTCGGCGATCATCTGTTCGACCGGACCGCCGGGCGCGAACTGCACCACCACGAAGTTGATCACCATGATCCCGAACAGGGTGGGGATCACGAGCAGCAGGCGGCGGAGGATGTAGGCGGCCACGGTTGGCGGCGTCTCAGCGGCGCCCGCGCTCGGCGTCGATGCGCGCGGCCTTCGCCGGATCGACCCACCAGGCGGTGAAGCCGAGCCCGTAGCGCGGCGTGCGCGCAGGGCGTGCGAACTTGTCCCAGTAGGCGACCCGGAAGACGCGACTGTGCCAGTGCGGTACCACGTAGTGGCCCCAGAGCAGCACCCGGTCGAGCGCGCGGCAGCGCTGGATCAGGCTCGCGCGATCGGGGGCGTTGATCACCAGCTCGACCAGCTCGTCGACCACCGGGTCGCAGAGGCCGATCGAGTTGCGGCTGCCCGGCTCCTTCGCCTTCGCGCAGCTCCAGTAGTCGCGCTGCTCGTTGCCGGGCGAGAGCGACTGGCCGAACACGTCGACGATCATGTCGTAGTCGAAGCTGTCGGTGCGCGCCTGGTACTGCGCGGTATCGACCGTGCGCACGCGCATCTCGATGCCGAGCCGCTGCAGCCATTGCGCATAGGGCAGGGCGACCCGCTCGAAGCTGGGCGAGGAGAGCAGCAGCTCGAAGCTGAAGGGCTGTCCCTGCGCGTTCACCATGCGCTGGTTGGCGACGCGCCAGCCGGCCGCGCGCAGCAGTTCGAGCGCACGGCGGAGCTGCTCGCGGTTGTTGCCGGAGCCGTCGGTGACGGGCAGGGTGAACTCGCGGGTGAACACCTCCTCGGGGATGCGGCCGCGATAGCGCTCGAGCAGCGCGCGCTCCTCGCCCTGCGGCAGGCCTGAGGAGGCGAGCTCGGAGTTCGAGAAGTAGGACCTCGTGCGGGCATAGGCGCCGTAGAACAGGTTGGCGTTCGCCCACTCGAAGTCGAAGGCGAGCATCAGCGCCTCGCGCACGCGCCGGTCCTGGAACAGCGGGCGGCGCAGGTTGAAGACGAAGGCCTGCATGCCGGTCGGCAGCTCGTGCGGGATCTCCTCGAGCTTCACCAGGCCGCGCCGGCGTGCGGGGAAGTCGTAGGCGGTGGCCCAGTCGCGCGCGACGTTCTCCTGGCGGAAGTCGAGCTGCCCCGCCTTGAAGGCCTCGAGCGCCACGGTGGCGTCGCGGAAGTACTCGAAGCGCCAGAGATCGATGTTGTTGAGCCCGCGCTGCGTCGGCAGGCGTTCGCCCCACCAGCCGGCGACGCGCCGGTAGCTGACGCTGCGTCCGGCCTCGAAGCCGTCGAGCCGGTAGGCGCCGCAGCCGAGCGGCGGCTCCAGGATCGGGCGGGTGAAGTCGCGGCCCTCCCACCAGTGCCGCGGCAGCACGAGGATCTGGCCGAGGATCAGCGGCAGCTCGCGGTTCGCGCCGTCGCGGAAGCGGAACACCACCCGGCGCGGGCCCTCGGTCAGCACCTGCACCACATCGCCCCAGTAGGCGCGGTAGAACGGCCGGCCGTGCTCGCGCAGCGTCGCGAAGGTCCAGGCCACGTCCTCGGCGGTGACCGGCCGGCCGTCGTGCCAGGCGGCTTCGCCCCTCAGCTCGAAGGCGACCCAGGTGCGGTCGGGCGCGACCTCCACCCACTCGGCGAGGTCGCAGTACTCGGTCGAGGCCTCGTCCTGGCTGGAGGCCATCAGCGGCATCCAGATGAGCCCGATCCCCGCCGCCGGAACCCCGCGCACGATGAAGGGGTTGAAGCTGTCGTAGCTGCCGATCGCGTGCTGGACCACCGTCCCGCCCTTGGGCGCGTCGGGGTTGACGTAGGGGAAATGCGTGAAGTCGGCGGGCAGCGCGGGCTCGCCGAGCAGGCTGAGCGCGTGGCTGCGCCCGGTGGCGACGGCGCGGGCGGACGGCAGACCAGCGGCCAGCCCGAGGGCAGCGGCCCCGGTGCCGGCGAGAACCGTGCGACGGCGCATGCGAAGCACTCCCTCCATCTGCGGCCGCAGTAGATCACGCGAGGGGCGGCGTGCCGCAAGGGATTGCGCGGTCACTGCTCGTTCAGGATCGCGCGTGCCGCCGCATGCAGCGCGGGATCGCCGGCGGCGAGCACCGAGCCGTCCGCGCCCGGGCGCAGCGCCCGGCCGGACCAGTCGGTGATCACGCCGCCCGCGCCCTCGATGATCGGCACGAGCGCGGCCCAGTCCCAGATCCGGTAGGTCGTTTCGGCTACGAGATCGATCAGGCCGAGCGCGAGCAGGCCGTGCGCATAGCAGTCGCCGCCCCAGGTGACCTGTGCCGCGCGCGCGGCCAGCCGCTCCCAGCGCGGGCGCGTGTCGGGGGTGAAGAGATCGAGCGTGGTCACCGAGAGCTGCGCCTCGGCGAGGGCGGTGCAGGGGCGGCAGCGCGCCACCGCCGGCCCGCCGAGCGGCGAGAAGAACAGGGTCGGCCGGCCGCGCAGGCCGATCCAGCGCTCGCCGATCGAGGGCTGGCTCATCACGCCGAGCACAGGCGTGCCCTCCTCCAGCAGCGCGATCAGGCTGCCATAGGTCGGCCTTCCGGTGACGAAGCTCTTCGTGCCGTCGATCGGATCGAGCACCCATTGCAGAGGCGCTTCGGGCCGGTCATGGCCGAACTCCTCGCCGAGGATGCCGTGATCGGGAAAGGCGGCCGCCAGCACCGCGCGCATCGCCTGTTCAGCGGCGCGGTCGGCGGCGGTGACGGGGCTCGCGTCGTCCTTGCGCTCGATCGCGAGGCGCGCGCGGAACCAGGGGCGGATCGCCGCCGCGGCGGCATCGGCGGCCGCCTCGGCGGCGGCGAGCGCCGCGTCGAGATCGAGTGCGGACATCAGTGGCAGGCGTCCTCCGCAGGGGGCCGGGCTTGACCCCGGCGCGCCCGGGCAGCATGAGGCGGGCGGTCCTGCCGCTCAACCCCGCGTCGCGACGTGAACCCGATCGTCCTGATCCCCGCCCGCATGGCCTCCTCGCGCCTGCCCGGCAAGCCGCTCGCGCCGATCGCGGGGCTGCCGATGGTGGTGCACGTGCTGCGCCGGGCCGAGGAGGCGGGGGTGGGCCCGGTCGCGGTCGCCTGCGCCGAGGCCGAGATCGCGGAGGCGGTGCGCGCGGCCGGGGGCAGGGCGGTGCTGACCGACCCGGACCTCCCTTCGGGCAGCGACCGCTGCTTCGCCGCGCTCGCGACACTCGATCCGGAGGGACGGCACGACGTGGTGGTGAACCTGCAGGGGGATCTGCCGACGCTCGACCCGGCGGCGGTGCGCGCGGTGCTCGCGCCGCTCGCCGATCCCGCCTGCGACATCGCGACCCTGGTGACGCCGATCCGCGACGCCGGCGAGGCGCATGCGCCGAACTTCGTCAAGGCGGCGGTGCAGTTCGCGGACGGGCAGCGGATCGCGCCCGCGCCCTACTTCTCGCGCCTGCCGGTGCCCTCGGGTCCGGGGCCGCTCTGGCACCATATCGGCATCTATGCCTGGCGGCGCGCGGCGCTGGCGCGCTTCGTCGCGCTCGCGCCCTCGCCGCTCGAGCTGCGCGAGCGGCTCGAGCAGCTGCGCGCGATCGAGGCAGGGATGCGCATCTTCTGCGCGCGCATCGATTCCGCACCGTTCGGCGTCGATACGCCCGAGGACCTCGCCCGCGCGCGCACCATCCTGGACCCCCGAGTCGCATGACCGACCTGATCGCCTTCCAGGGCGTCCCCGGCGCCTACTCCGACCTCGCCTGCCGCTGCGCCTATCCGGGGATGACCACGCTGCCCTGCGCGACCTTCGAGGATGCGATCGCGGCGGTGCGCGAGGGACGCGCGCGCATGGCGATGCTGCCCTGCGAGAACAGCCTTGCCGGCCGGGTGCCGGACATCCACCGGCTCCTGCCGGACAGCGGGCTGCACGTGGTCGCCGAGCATTTCCAGCGCGTCGAGCACTGCCTGCTCGCGCCGAAGGGGGCGAGTCTCGCCACCGTCAGGCGCGCGCATTCCCATGCGGTGGCGCTCGGCCAGGTGCGGCAGGTGCTGAAGGAGCTGAAGCTGACGCCGGTGGTTCAGGCGGACACGGCCGGCTCGGCGGAACTGGTGGCACGTCTGAACAACCCGGAGGACGCGGCGATCGCCTCGGAGCTCGCGGCCGAGATCTACGGGCTCGAGATCCTGCGCCGCAACGTCGAGGATGCGGCGCACAACACCACGCGGTTCTACGTGATGGCGCGCGAGGGGCGCGTCCCGCCGCCCGACACCCCGGCGGTGATGACGACCTTCGTGTTCCGAGTCCGGAACGTGCCAGCCGCGCTCTACAAGGCGCTCGGCGGCTTCGCGACCAACGGCGTCAACATGACCAAGCTCGAGAGCTACATGGTGGGCGGCGCGTTCACCGCCACGCAGTTCCTGTGCGACGTCGAGGGCCATCCGGAGCAGGGGCCGCTCAGGCGCGCGCTCGAGGAGCTGCAGTTCTTCTCGCGCGAGACCAGGGTGCTCGGCGTCTATCCCGCCCATCCCTACCGGTTGCAGGTCGCCGCGGGGGACTGAAATGCGCATGCGCGCCTGACGGCGCGCATGGTCGGCGCGGCGGCGAGGCGCTTCAGGCCGGCAGGGCGGCGGCCGGCGCGGCGGCCGCGCGAGGGGGCGTTTGGGCCGCACTTTCGCGCAGCACGTAGCCGCGGCCCCAGACCGTGCCGATCAGCTGCTCGCCTGCGGCCTCGGCCAGCTTCTTGCGCAGCTTGCAGACGAACACGTCGATGATCTTGATCTCGGGCTCGTCCATGCCGCCGTAGAGGTGGTTCAGGAACGCCTCCTTGCTCAGCACCATGCCGCGGCGGAGCACGAGGAGTTCGAGGATCGAGAACTCCTTGCCGGTGAGATGGACGGGCTTGCCGTTGACGGTGACCTCACGCGCGCCGAGACGGAGCTCGATCGGGCCGACGCGCAGCGTGGGCTCGGCGAAGCCCTTGGCCCGGCGCACGATGGCGCGCAGCCGCGCGAGCAGCTCCTCGCGGTCGAACGGCTTGACGAGATAGTCGTCGGCGCCGGTCTCGAAGGAGCGGACCTTGGTCTGCTGGTCGCTCAGGCCGGAAAGCACGAGGACCGGCGTGGCGTTCTTCATCCGCCGCATCTCGCGGATCACATCCGCGCCCTTCATGTCGGGCAGCAGGAAGTCGAGGATGACGATGTCGTACTCGTAGGTGCGCAGGAGTTCGATCGCTTCCTCGCCGGTGCCGGCGTGGTCGGCGACGATCTGCGCCGACTTCAGCATGAGCCCGATCGTCCGTGCTGCGAGCGGATCGTCTTCAACCAGAAGTACGCGCATGGCCCCGTCCTTCCCTTAACGATGACCCGATCCTACTACCTACAGTGGTAGACCGCAAGAGGAGAAACGTCCCGGGCGCGCATCAAAAACGAGACGATCGCGCTCGCGGCGGGGCCGGCGCGACCGATCACGTCTTGTTCGCCGAGGAGACGATCGTATTCGAGATGTGGTCTCTTGCGACTTTGCGACGCGTCGCCGGGTGACTCATGTCGCAAGATAGAGACACGCGCCTGCGTGCCATCATCGCGCCAAAGATATGGCAACCCCGTCGTCATTACTCCATCAAGGGGCACAGAACCAGAAGGATCCGTTAACGCAGCATTCCCGACCGTCGGATCCCGAGTCATTTCTGCCGCAGCGTTGCAGATCTGCACCAAGCGACCCGCACACGCCTGCCGACCGCGGTCCCGGCCGTCGGCCGTCAGTATCCGGTCGGCGCGGGCGGCGCGAGCGGCACCCGCCCGGCATCCGGCAGCGCCGGTGGCGCCCCCGGGCTCCACCAGCGCGACAGCGGCGGCTGCACGGCCTCCACACCGCCCACGCGGGCGAACCCCGCGCGCTGCAGGCAGGCGTGATAGGCGGTGACCACCGCACGCTCGATCTCGCGGCGCGTGCGCTGTTCGGCATCGATCCCCGGAGCAGCCCGGCGCGCGATCTCCCGCCGTTCCGGCGTGGCCTCGGCCTCCGCACGGCAGGCGGCCACCCGCGGATCGTCGGCGGCCACCCCTTCCGGCGGAGCGAGATCCACGGTCGCGCCGCAGGCCGCGGCGGCAAGCGCCAGCAGCACCGCCCGTCTCACGGCGCGGCCTCCAGCCAGTCCTCGATCAGCCGTCGGGCGATGCTGTCCACCCGCGGCAGCCGCAGGCCGAGCGCCTCGAAGTTGCGCATCTCCTCGCGCGTGAACCACCGCGCGTCCTTCAGCTCCTCCGGATCCGGGTTCAGCGTCGGATCGTCCGTCTCGGCGTAGAAGCCCAGCATGATCGAGGACGGGAACGGCCAGGGCTGCGAGGAATGGTAGCGCACGTCGCGCACCCGCACGCCCACCTCCTCGTGGACCTCGCGCGCCACCGCCTGCTCCAGGCTCTCGCCCGGCTCCACGAAGCCCGCGAGCGTCGAGTACATCTTGACCAGCGGGAAGCGGTGCGAATGCGCGAGCAGGCCCCGCTCGACGCCGCCCGCCCGGCAGGTCACCAGCATGATCACCGCCGGGTCGGTGCGCGGGAAGTGCTGCGTGCCGCAGCCGGTGCAGACCATCACGTTGCCCGCACTCCGCGGCGCGCATTCCGCACCGCAGACGCCGCAGAAGCGCTGCCGCGCGCGCCAGTACATCAGCCCGCGCGCGTGTGCCAGCACCGAGGCCTCCGCTGGCGGCAGCAGGCCCGCCACCTGGCGCAGATCCGTGAAGCTCACGTCGCCGAAGCCGGCGAGCGCCGGCAGCGGATCGGCCTCCGCCGAGAGGTCGAGCGCGAACACGGCCCGCTCGCCCCAGAGGCCGAGCAGCGCGTGCGGCCGGCGCTCCACCCCGAGCGCGACCGCAGTCTCGACGGTGAGCAGCACCGCCTCGGGTCGGCCGGCCTCGACCCCGCGCAGCAGGCTCTTCGACTGCCATACCGGCACCAGAAGGCTCGCCGGGTCGGCGAGCCGCGCGGCGACGAAGGCCGCGTCGTCGCGCCGGCTGGAGACGCGGTCGAGCGGGCTGCCGGTATAGGCGTTGGGCGTGCGGGGCAGGATCATGGAACGCGGCGCGACCGTGCCATGCGCGCCCTGCCGCGTCCACCGGGGCCGGCGGGGTTGGCGTCGGGCCCCGGCGGCATGATATGGAAGGTCCGGGAGGCTGGCGGCGGACGGGCTCCTCGCCAACCCGGCCAGGTCCGGAAGGAAGCAGCCGTAACGGGTTCTTGCCCGGGTCGCCTCGCCAGTCTCCCACCGTTCCGTCAGGCCCTGGGGTTCGCGAAGGGGGTGCGGCAGGCGCGATGTCCGACCTGTTCGGTGGTCCTGCCGAGGCGACGCCCGGCGCCATGTCCGACCCCAAGGCCGAGCCGCCGCTGCCCGATCCCCCGCCGCCCGAGGGTCCCGGCCTGTTCGGCCAAGCCGCCCCCGCCGCGCCGCCGCGCCAGGGTCCCGCGCCCTACCGCGTGCTCGCGCGCAAGTACCGCCCGCAGGGCTTCGCGGCGCTGATCGGCCAGGAGGCGATGGTGCGCACCCTCACCAACGCCTTCGCCACCGGGCGGATCGCCCACGCCTTCATGCTCACCGGCGTGCGCGGGGTGGGCAAGACGACCACCGCGCGCATCATCGCCCGCGCGCTCAACTGCACCGGGCCCGACGGTTCGGTCACGGCACCCACCATCACCCCCTGCGGCCTGTGCGATTCCTGCCGCGCGATCGCCGAGGACCGCCATCCCGACGTGATGGAGATCGACGCCGCCTCCAACACCGGCGTCGCGAACGTGCGCGACGTGGTGATCGAGGGCGCACGCTATGCGCCGATCAGCGCGCGCCACAAGGTCTACATCGTCGACGAGGTGCACATGCTCTCGACGGCGGCGTTCAACGCCCTGCTCAAGACCCTCGAGGAGCCGCCGCCGCACGTGAAGTTCGTCTTCGCCACCACCGAGATCCGCAAGGTGCCGGTCACCGTGCTGTCGCGCTGCCAGCGCTTCGACCTCCGGCGCATCCCGGCGGATCGGCTGGCGCAGCACTTCGCCGAGGTCGCGGCCAAGGAGGGGGTCGCGGTCGAGGAGGAGGCGCTGCGCCTGATCGCGCGCGCCGCCGACGGCTCGGTGCGCGACGGGCTCAGCCTGCTCGACCAGGCGATCGCGCTCGCCGGCGAGGGCGCGGTCACCGCCGAGGCGGTGCGCGGCATGCTCGGGCTCGCCGATCGCGGCCAGGTCTGGGACCTGTTCGAGGCGCTGATGGCGGGCCGCATCGCCGAGGCGCTCGCGCTGCTCGGCACCGCGCACGCGGCCGGCGCCGACCCGGCGGTGGTGGTGCAGGACCTGCTCGGCGTCGCCCATGCCGTGACGCGCGCGAAGCTCGTCCCTCGCGGCGAGGACGGGCTCGCGCTCGCCGAGCTCGAGCGGCTGCGCGCGCCCGAGCTCGGCCGGCGTCTCTCCGTGCCGCAGCTCGGCCGCGCCTGGCAGATGCTGCTCAAGGGCCTCGCCGAGGTGAACGAGGCCTCCGACCGGCTCGCCGCCGCCGAGATGGTGCTGATCCGGCTCGCCCATGTGGCCGACCTGCCGACGCCGGGGGAGCTCGTGCGCCGCCTCGCGCGCGGCGAGGAGGCGCCTGCCGGCGGCGCGCTGCCCGCGGG
>NZ_VIKA01000052.1 GCF_006704265.1 Elioraea sp. Yellowstone
GGCCCGGCCACCGCGCCGCCTGCCTCCGCCCCGGCCCGCGCGCCGCCGCCGCCGCGGAACCCGTCTTCGCATGACCGCGCTGCTCGAGGCCGAGGGGCTCGCGCGCCACTACGCCGTCCGCCTCGGCGGGCTGCTCGGCCGGCGCGGTGTGCTGCGCGCGGTGGATGGCGTGTCCTTCCGGCTCGACCCCGGCCGCACCCTCGCCCTGGTGGGCGAGTCCGGCTGTGGCAAGACGACCACTGCCAAGCTCGTGCTCGGCCTCGTGCCGCCGACCCGGGGGACGACGCGCTTCGAAGGCGAGGCGCTGCCGCCGGCCGGTACCGCCGCCTGGCGTGCCCTGCGCGCCCGCATGCAGATGGTCTATCAGGATCCGCTCGGCGCGCTCGATCGCCGGCTGCCGGTGGTCGTCCAGGTGGCGGAGCCGCTCGCGATCCATGGCGGCCTGCGGCCTGCCGAACGGCGCGAGCGCGCCCTCGCGATGCTCGCGCAGGTCGGGCTGCCCGCGCCGCTCGCCCAGCGCTACCCGCACGAGCTCTCGGGCGGCCAGCGCCAGCGCGTCGTGCTCGCGCGCGCGCTCATCCTCGGGCCGCGCCTGATCGTCGCCGACGAGCCGGTCTCGGCGCTCGACGTCTCGATCCAGGCGCAGGTGCTGACGCTGTTCGAGGAGCTCCAGGCGCGCTTCGGCGTGGCCTTCCTGTTCATCAGCCACGACCTCAAGGTGGTGCGCCAGGTCGCGCACGAGGTGGCGGTGATGTATCTCGGCCGGATCGTCGAGCAGGGCACGCCCGAGGCGCTGTTCGGCGATCCGGCGCACCCCTATACGCGCGCGCTCGTCTCGGCGATCCCGGTGGTGCGCCGCAACCGGGCACGCGTCCGCATCGTTCTCGAGGGCGACCCGCCCAACCCCATCGCCGTGCCGCCGGGCTGCGCGTTCCACCCGCGCTGCCCGGTCGCGCTCGCCGCCTGTCGCAGCGAGGTGCCGGTGCTGAAGGCGCGTGGCGACGGCCGGCTGGTCGCCTGCCACCTCGCCCACGGCGAGGCCGCCGCGAGGCGTCCGGCCGCCTGATGCTGCGCTTCCTGCTCTCGCGGGTCGCCCGCGCGATCCTGACCATCGTCGCGGTGGTGACCTTCGCCTTCGTCGTGCTGCGCCTCTCCGGCGATCCGGCGCTGCTCATCATGTCGGTGGATGCGCCGCCCGAGGCGATCGAGGCGTTCCGCGCCGCCTGGGGCCTCGACCGGCCGGTCTGGGAGCAGTACGTACGCTACTTCGTGCAGGTGGCACGGGGCGACCTCGGCCAGTCGATGCGCGATGGCAGGCCTGCCCTCGCGGTGGTGATGGAGCGGGTGCCGGCCACCCTCGCGCTCACCCTTCCGGCCTTCGCGCTCAAGCTGCTGCTCGGCGTGCCGGCCGGAATCTACGCCGCGCTGAACCGCAACCGGCTCGCGGACCGGCTCACCATGGTCGTCTCCGTCGCCGGCTTCACCGTGCCCTCCTTCGTGCTCGCCCTGCTGCTCGTGCTGGTGTTCGCGGTCCAGCTCGGCTGGCTGCCCTCGGGCGGGGCGGAGTCCTGGCAGCACGCCATCCTGCCGGTGGTGACGCTCGGCCTCGCCGGAGCCGCCGTCCTCGCCCGCTTCACCCGCAGCGCGATGCTCGAGGTGCTCGGCCAGCCCTACATCCGCGCGGCCTCGGCCAAGGGCCTGCCGTGGCGGCGCGTCGTCACCCACCATGCGCTGCCGAACGCGGCGATCCCGACGGTGACGATCATCGGCTTCATGGTCGGCTCCCTGGTCGCGGGTGCGGTGGTGGTGGAGAGCGTGTTCTCCTGGCCCGGCGTCGGGCGGCTGCTGGTCGTCGCGGTGGCGAACCGGGATCTCGCGATCGTGCAGACGATCCTGCTGCTGATCGCGGCGGCGATGGTGTGCGCGAACCTGGTGGTGGACATGCTGTACGGATGGATCGACCCGCGGCTGCGTACCGCGCGCATGGCGGGGGCCGGCTGAGGTGGCGCCGCAGGACGCCGCCGCCGCGGTGCCGTCCGCCGCGGCCGCGGTGGAGGAGCGCGGCAGGCTCGCCCGCGCGCTCGAGGCTTGGCCGCCCGGCGTGCTGCTCGCCCTCGCCTGGATCGCCACCATGCTGGTGGTCGCGCTGTTCGCGGACAGCCTCGCGCCCTACTCCTTCACCGCCCTCGACCTGCGCGGCCGGCTGCTGCCGCCGGTGTTCATGGGCGGGTCCTGGACGCATCTGCTCGGCAGCGACGAGCTCGGCCGCGACGTGCTCTCGCGCCTGATCGTATCGATCCGCATGAGCGTGCTGATCGCCTTCGGCGCCACCGTCATCAGCGCCGTGCTCGGCACGACGCTCGGCCTGCTGGCGGCGCATTTCCGCGGCCGGGTGGAGCAGGTCGTGCTCGCGCTCGTCGACTTCCAGGCCTCGATGCCGTTCCTGATCATCGCGCTCTCCGTGCTCGCCTTCCTCGGCAACTCGCTGCCGCTGTTCGTCGCCCTGATGGGCTTCCACGGCTGGGAACGCTATGCGCGCATCGCGCGCGGACTGACGATCGCGGCGAACGAGCAGGGCTATGCGAGCGCGGTGCGCCAGCTCGGCGCCGGCCCGGCGCGCATCTACGGCGTGCACGTGCTGCCCAACATCGCCTCGACGCTGATCGTCACCGCGACGCTCACCTTCCCCGAGATCATCCTGCTGGAGAGCGGGCTCTCCTTCCTCGGCCTCGGCGTGCAGCCGCCGCTCACCAGCCTCGGCAACATGGTGGGCTACGGCCGCGAGTATCTCACCCGTGCCCCCTGGATCATGCTCACTCCCTCCGCCACGATCGTGCTCACCACCCTGTCGATCAGCCTGGTCGGCGACTGGCTGCGCGACCGTCTCGACCCGACCCTGCGCTAGGATCGCCCGATGCCGCTCGCCTCCCGCGTCGTGCTCTTCGGCTTCGACGGGCTCCGTCCCGATCTCGTCACCGACCGTACCATGCCTGCGCTGGCGCGCTTCATCCGCGAGGGTGTGCGCTTTGCCAATGCGCGCAGCGTGTTTCCGTCCGAGACGCGCGTCGCCATCCCCTCGCTCGCGACCGGCTGCCGGCCGGGCACGCACGGTCTGGTCGCGAACAGCCTGTACGATCCCACCGCGGCGCCGGATCGCATGCTCAACACCAAACGGGCCGCCGACATCGACGCGCTGGTCGCCGCGCATGGGCGGCTGCTCGCGGTGCCGAGCCTGGGCGCGCGCCTTGCCGCCGCCGGGCGCACGCTCGACGTGGTCTGGACCGGCACGGTCGGGGCGGGACGCGCGATCTTCCCGGAAGCGGAGGCGCTCGGCGCGTTCCGCTGGCATCCGGAGGAGGCGGTGGGGCCGGCACGGGGGCTCGAGGCGCGGTTCGCCGCGGCGCCGCCGGCGGATGTGCCGAACACGCCGCGCATCCGTCACGCCGCCCGGCTGTTCATCGACCACGTACTCGCCGAACGCCGCGCCGCGGCCGCGCTGTTCTGGTCGAGCGAGCCCGATGTCAGCTACCACTACCGCGGCCTCGGCAGCGAGGAGGCGCGTGCCGCCATGCGCGCTGCCGACGAGGCCTTCGCCGAGGTGCTGGCGTGGCGCGAGGCTCAGCCGGACCGCGAGGGCATCGTCGTGATCGCGCTCTCCGATCACGGCCACGTCACCGGTACCGAGCGGCTCGATCTTGCCGCCGAGCTGCGCGCGGGCGGATTCATGGCGGCACGGGACGGTGCGATCGGCGCTCGGATCGTGCTCGGCGGCGGCGGTGCTCCCGGCCTGTGGGTGCGCGACCGCGACGCCGCGACCACGGCCGCGCTCGCGGCATGGCTGGCCTCCCGGCCCTGGGTCGGCCTCGTGCTCGCACGCGACGAGGGGATCCCGGGCACCATCCCGCTGGCCGCGCTCGGCGCTCGCCATGAGCGGTCGCCTGATATCGTGGTCACCTTCGCGGGCTCCGACGAACCGGATGCGCGCGGCGTGGCCGGCGTCGGGCTCATCGACATCGGCGACGTGCCCGTCGGTGGCGGCATGCATGGCGGGCTGCACGGCCGGGAACTGGCCATCGTGCTGGCGATCGGGGGCGACGCGCTGGCGCGGGGCGTGGTGCTGCGGCGCCCGGCGGATCTGACCGACATCGCGCCGACCGTTCTGGCGCTGCTCGGGGTCGCGGCCGATGGGATGGACGGCACGCCGCTCGCCGAGGCGTGGAGCGGCACTGATGTCGCGCCGCGGCGCAGGACGCTCCCCGGCATCCCGGGACGGACCGGGCTCTCCGTGTTCTGTCACGGAGCGTCACTGCGCCCCGACGCGATGGAACGGATCGGGGACTCCCTGGTGTCGGGGACGAGGGATCCGGATTCGCCAACCTGCCGACGATAACCTGCCGACGATCGGGGCTGTGACGGCCGGTCAGGCGGGTTTCCGCCTGCGAGCGCACGGTGCGGATGGTGCGGGATGACGAGCATCCGTCGCGGCGGGCGGCGCTGGCGTCGATCGCGGATGGGATCGATTCCGCGGCCGGGACGCTTCTTGATCGGGTGAGCGGGCCGAGGCCGACGCGGGCAGGCGGCCGGACATGCCGGCGGACGGAGGCGGGACGCCTGCCACGCCATGCCCGATGGCCGGAGGCTGGCGGCGTCGCACGAGCCGAACCGCCGCCGAAGGGTCGCGGAGCGGTTCAGACCGCGGTCACGCCGTTCCGGGCGCTGGCTCTGCGGAGGGTTTGATCCGATCGGACGGCTGGCATGGTCGGCGGGGGGAGGGAGACCAGGACGCGGAGCCGAGCAGCCTGTCGGATTTGCTCGCTCGTCACGCAACGGTCGATCCTCCATTCCGCACAAGAGCGCGGTCATGGATCATCGTGACGTATTCGGCGCTCTCTCGGCAGGCAGCGTGCGCCGCAGACCCGACTCCGACAGGCTGCTAGACTCCGCGCCGATGCCCCCCGAGATCCTGCCGGCTCCCGCCAGCCTGCCGCCCGGCCTGCGCCTCTACGCCGTCGGCGATCCGCATGGCTGCGCAGCACAGCTCGACGCCATCCACGCGCTGATCGCCGAGGACGCCGCCCGCGCGCCGGAGTCCGAACGCGTGATCGTCTATCTCGGCGACTACGTCGATCGCGGGCCGGACAGCCGCGGCGTGATCGAGCGCGTGCTGACCCCGCCGATTCCCGCCACCACGGTGCATCTCTGCGGCAACCACGAGGCGATGATGCTGGCCGCGCTGGACCGGCCCGGCGACGAGGCCGCGCTCGCGCTGTGGCTGCGCAACGGCGGGGTCGCCACCCTCCTCTCCTACGGTCTGACCGGGGAGGACGAGCCGGAGGCCTGGGCCGCGCGCCTGCCGCCCCGCCACCTCACCTTCCTGCGCGGGCTCGCCCGGCGGCATCGCGTCGGCGGCTACCTGTTCGTCCATGCCGGGGTGCGCCCGGGGGTGCCGCTCGACGCCCAGGACGAGGAGGACCTGATCTGGATCCGCGAGCCCTTCCTCTCCTCCGCCGCCGCGCACGGCGCGGTGGTGGTGCACGGCCACACGCCTGGGCGCGCGCCGGTGATCCGGCCCAACCGCATCGGCCTCGACACCGGCGCGGTCTACGGCGGCCGGCTGACCGCGGCCGCGTTCTGGGCCGACCGGATGGCGCTCTACCAGGCATGAGCCGGGCCGCTTGCCGCCCGCCCGCCCCCTCGCTATGCCGGTGCCGATGACCGCTTCCGACACGACCGACCTCGTCGCCGCCGCGCGCGCGCTCAAGCGCGCCTCGGTGCTGGTGGTGGGCGATGCGATGCTCGACCGCTACGTCTACGGCTCGGTCGAGCGGGTCAGCCCCGAGGCGCCGATCCCCGTGGTGACCGTCGAGCGCGAGGTGGCGATGCCGGGAGGGGCCGGCAACGTGGTGCGCAACGTCACCGCGCTCGGCGGCTCCGCCTCGTTCCTGACCGTGGTGGGCGACGACCAGGCGGGGGCCGACCTCACCGCCCTGATCGGCGGCCAGCCGAATGTCGAGCCCTGGCTGCTCGTGCAGGGCGGGCGGCTCACCACCGTGAAGACGCGCTACCTCGCCGCCGGCCAGCAGCTCCTGCGCGCCGATCGCGAGACCACCGAGGCGGTGCATCCGAAGCTCGCCGACCGGCTGGTCGCGATCGCGACCGACGCGATGGCGGCGTGCAGGGTGGTGGTGATCAGCGACTACCTGAAGGGCACGCTGGCGGGCGACACGGCGGCGCGGATCATCGCGGCCGCGCGCAAGCGCCGCCGCTTCGTCATCGTCGATCCCAAGGGGCGCGACTATTCGCGCTATGCCGGCGCCGATGTCGTCACGCCGAACCGGCGCGAGCTCGCCGAGGGCACGGGCCTGCCCACGGGCACCGCCGACGAGGTGGTGGCCGCCTGCCGCGCGCTGATCGCCGCGCACGGCTTCGGGGCGGTGCTGTGCACGCGCGCCGAGGACGGGCTGACCCTGGTCGAGGGGCGGCAGGGTGGCCAGGTGACCCATTTCGCCGCCGAGGCGAAGGAGGTGTTCGACGTCTCCGGCGCGGGCGACACGGTGGTGGCCACGCTGGCCGCCGGCATCGCCGCGGGGCTGAAGCTGCCGGTGGCCGCGCGGCTCGCCAACATCGCCGCCGGCGTGGTGGTGGGCAAGATCGGCACGGCGGTGGCGCGCGAGACGGAGCTGCTGGAAGCCCTGGCCCCCGCGACCGGCGCGCTGCGCAAGGTGGTGAGCCTGGAGGCGGCGGCCGAGCAGGTGGAGCGCTGGCGCCGGCGCGGCTGGCGCATCGGCTTCACCAACGGCTGCTTCGACCTCCTCCATCCCGGCCATGTGCACCTGATCGAGCAGGCGCGCGCGGCCTGCGACCGGCTGGTGGTCGGGCTCAACTCGGATGCCTCCGTGCGGCGGCTGAAGGGGGCGAACCGTCCGGTGCAGCCGGAAGCGGCGCGGGCGGCGGTGCTGGCGAGCCTCGCCGATGTCGATCTCGTCACGATCTTCGAGGAGGACACGCCCGAGGCGCTGATCGCCGCGCTGCGGCCCGACCTGCTGGTGAAGGGGGCGGACTACACGCTCGACCAGGTGGTGGGGGCGGATCTCGTGCGCTCCTGGGGCGGGCGGGTGATGCTGGCGGAACTCCTGCCCGGCAATTCCACCACCGCGACGATCGCGCGCCTGCGCGGCTGATGCTCGACCTCGCGCGGCTGTTCTCGCGCGTCCGCTTCGGCGAGGCCGCGCCGCGCGACGAGCCGCACCGCGACGCCTTCCAGCGCGACCAGGACCGCATCACCTTCGCGCGGCCCTTCCGCCGCCTGCAGGCGAAGACGCAGGTGCATCCGCTGCCGCACGACAGCCACGTGCGCAACCGGCTGGTGCACACGCTCGAGGTCGCCTCGGTCGGCCGGTCGCTCGGCGTGAAGGCGGCCGGGCTGATCGAGGACCGGCTGAGGGGGGCGGAGGTGAGCCCGCAGGAGGTCGGCGCCGTGGTGCGCTCGGCCTGCCTGATCCACGACATCGGCAACCCGACCTTCGGCCATGCCGGCGAGGAGGCGCTGGCGGCGAAGCTCGCCGCGCTGTCCGCGGACCTGCCCGACGCGCCTTCGGACCTCGCCTTCTTCGACGGCAACGCGCAGGGCTTCCGCATCGTCACCAAGATCGACATGCACCGGATGCGCCGCGGCTTCCGCCTGACCTACGCGACGCTCGGCGCGATGCTGAAGTATCCCTGGGGCGCGCGCGACGCCCGGTCCCGCGGCGGGACGAAGTTCTGCGTGTTCGAGACGGAGGCCGAGGCCTTCGCCGATGTCGTGCGCCATCTCTACGGCATCGACGATCCGGCGGCCGCGCCGCGCCATCCCGCGACCTGGCTGGTGGAGGCGGCCGACGACATCGCCTACACCCTCGCCGACCTCGAGGACGCGGTCGATCTCGGCATCGTGCCGGCGGGCGAGTTCGCCGAGATCGTCGGTCCGATCGCCGGCCGCCGCACGGGCGAGGTCGCCTCGTTGCGCGGCTTGGCGATCGGCGTGCTGATCGATGCCGCCGCCGCGATCTTCGCCGAACGCTTCGCGGCGATCGTCTCCGGCGCCCCCTATGGCGGCGGCGGCCTGCTCGACGATCTCGCCGCGCACGCGCCCGCGGTGGGCGAGGCCTTCGCCGAGGCGCAGCGCGTCAACCGCAGCCGCGTCTACGTGCACGACCGCAAGGTTGGGTTCGAGCTCGCCGCCGACGAGATCATCGGCACGGTGCTGGAGCTCGCCTTCGCCGCGGCCGTCGCGTTCGATGCCGCGCGCGACGCCGAGCGTCTGTCGCGGCGCCATCGCCAGGCCCTGACGATCTTCGGCGACTACCGCCCGGAGCCCGACTGGCCGCGCCACGAGATCCTGCGCGCGGCGGTGGATGCGGTGGCCGGCATGACCGACCCCTACGCCACCTTCGTCGCCGCGCGGCTGCGCGGCATCGAGCGGCCGCTGTGACCGCGGCGCAAGGGGGGAACCGGCCTCGCCCGGCTATTCCCACCGCCGCCATCCAGGACCATCTTCAGCGCCATGAGCACGACGACCGAGACCTTCCCCGTCCAGAAGTCCGACGCGGAGTGGCGCGCGATCCTCTCGCCCGAGGCCTATCGGGTGCTGCGCCGCCACGGCACCGAGCGCGCGGGCACGTCCCCGCTCGACCGCGAGAAGCGGCCGGGCGTGTTCGCCTGCGCCGGCTGCGGCGCGCCGCTCTTCGCCTCGGAGGCGAAGTTCGATTCGGGCACCGGCTGGCCCTCGTTCTCCCGCCCGCTCGAGGGGGCGGTGGGGACGCGCGAGGACCGCAGCTTCTTCATGCGCCGCACCGAGGTGCACTGCGCCACCTGCGGCGGCCATCTGGGGCATGTCTTCCCGGACGGCCCGCCGCCGACGGGGCTGCGCTACTGCATCAACGGCGTGGCCCTCGCCTTCGCGCCGGAGGAGGCGGCCCCGCCCTCGCCCTGACCCTTCCCGCTGCGCCGAGGGCGTGCGCTTGACCTCGGCCGGCAAGGCGTGGGATAGGACTTTTGTCTGAAGTCCTCGCCGTGCCCGGGCGCGGCTTCCTGCGCGGGGCTTCCGGCGCCGTGTGAAGAGCGTCGGCAGGGTCGGCGGGCGGAGTAAAGGCGTAAAGGAATAAAGTCATAAAGTGAAGGGGGCGATCCCCGGCCGGGTCGCGTCCAGTGCCGCCTGCAGCATCCAGGCGGCCGCCGCCTTGTCCACCACCGCGGCGCGGCGGGCGCGCGTCATGTCCGCCTCGCCGATCAGCATCCGGTTCACGGCGGCCGAGGAGAGCCGCTCGTCCCAGAGCGCGACCGGCAGGCCGAGGGCGGCGGCGAGCGCGCCCGCCCAGTCGCGCGCCGCCTGGGCGGCGGGGCCGGCGGTGCCGTCCATCGCGAGCGGCAGCCCGACCACCACCCCGCCCGCGCCCTCCTGCGCCGCGATCGCCGCGATCTCGGCCGCGTTGGCCGCGAGCTTTTTCCGCTTCAGCGCCGCGTAGGGCGAGGCGATCGTCAGGGTGACGTCGGACAGCGCGACCCCGATCGTCCGCGCGCCGGGATCGAGCCCGATCAGTCGTGCGCCCCTCGGCAGGGCGGCCCGCAGGGCCGCGACACTGGCAACCAGCATGGGCCGATGGTAACACCCCGGCCTTCCATCGAAGGAGCAGCCAGGTGTCGCTCGACGCCGAGACCGTCCGACGCATTGCCGCGCTCGCCCGCATCCGCGTGAAGGAGGAGGAGGTCGCGCGCCTCCAGGGCGAGCTGAACCACATCCTCGCCTGGATCGAGCAGCTCGCCGAGGTCGATACCGACGGCGTGGAGCCGCTGCCCGGGGCGATGCGCATGAAGCTCAAGATGCGCGAGGACGTGGTGACCGAGGGTGACCTGCACGAGGCGATCCTGGCGAACGCGCCGGACCGCGCGGACAACGCCCTGGGGTCGTTCTTCGCGGTGCCGAAGGTGGTGGAATGACCGCGCCGACGGATCTCACCATCGCCGAGGCGCGCGCGGCCCTCGCGGCGAAGCGGATCAGCGCCCGGGAGCTCGCCGAGGCGCATCTGGCCGCGATCGAGCGGCTGAAGGACCTGAACGCCTACATCACCGTGACAGCCGAACGGGCGCTCGCCGACGCGGCTGCCGCCGATGCGCGGATCGCGCGCGGCGAGGCGCGCCCGCTCGAGGGCATCCCCCTCGCGATCAAGGACCTGTTCTGCACCGAGGGCATCCGCACCACTGCGGCGAGCCGCATCCTCGGCACCTTCGTCCCGCCCTACGAGAGCACGGTCAGCGCTAGGCTCTGGGCCGCCGGCGCGGTGTGTCTCGGCAAGACCAACCTCGACGAGTTCGCGATGGGCTCGTCGAACACCACCTCCGCCTTCGGCAACGTGGTGAACCCCTGGCGGCGGCGCGGCGAGAACCGCGACCTGGTGCCCGGCGGCTCCTCGGGCGGGTCGGCGGCGGCGGTCGCCGCCCGGCTCTGCCTCGGCGCGACCGCGACCGACACGGGCGGATCGATCCGCCAGCCCGCAGCCTTCACCGGCACGGTCGGCATCAAGCCGACCTACGGGCGCTGTTCGCGCTGGGGCATCGTCGCCTTCGCCTCGTCGCTCGACCAGGCCGGGCCGATCGCGCGCACGGTCCGGGACGCCGCGATTCTGCTGCGCGAGATGTCGGGGCATGACCCGAAGGACAGCACCTCGGCCGACGTGCCGGTGCCGGATTTCGAGGCGGCGGTCGGCCTTGGCGTGAAGGGGCTGCGCATCGGCGTGCCGAAGGAGTACCGGCTCGACGGCATGGCGCCGGAGATCGAGGCGCTCTGGCGGCAGGGCATCGCCTGGCTGAAGGACGCGGGGGCGACGATCCACGACATCAGCCTCCCGCACACGCGCTACGCCCTGCCGACCTACTACATCGTCGCGCCGGCCGAGGCGTCGTCGAATCTCGCGCGGTATGACGGCGTGCGCTACGGGCTGCGCGTGGACGAGGGGGGCGATCTCGACGATCTCTACGAGGCGACGCGCGGGGCGGGCTTCGGCGCGGAGGTGCGGCGGCGCATCCTGATCGGCACCTATGTGCTGAGCGCCGGCTACTACGACGCCTATTACCTGAAGGCACAGAGGGTGCGCGCGCTGATCCAGCGCGACTTCGACGAGGCGTTCCGCAGCGTCGATGCGATCCTGACGCCGGCCACACCCTCGTCGGCCTTCGCGATCGGCGAGAAGCAGGACGATCCGGTGACGATGTACCTCAACGACGTGTTCACCGTGCCGGCGAACCTCGCCGGCCTGCCGGGGATCAGCGTGCCGGCGGGGCTCGATGCCGCGGGCCTGCCGCTCGGGCTTCAGGTGCTCGGCCGGGCGTTCGACGAGGAGACCGTGTTCCGCGTCGCCGCGGCGATCGAGGCGGCCGCCGCGTTCGACGCGCTGCCGCAGGTGAGGGCCGCATGACCTATACGCTCGAAGGCCGCACAGGCACCTGGGAGATCGTCTGCGGGCTCGAGGTCCATGCCCAGGTGATCTCGAAGGCGAAGCTGTTCAGCGGTGCGGCGACCGCCTTCGGGGCTGCGCCCAACACGCAGGTCAGCTTCGTCGACGCCGCATTCCCCGGCATGCTGCCGGTGATCAACCGCGAATGCGTGGCGCAGGCGATCCGCACCGGGCTCGGGCTGAACGCACAGATCAATCTTTGGTCGCGCTTCGACCGCAAGAACTACTTCTACGCCGACCTCCCCGCCGGGTATCAGATCTCGCAGTACCAGCACCCGATCGTCGGCAAGGGCGAGATCGTCATCGACCTCGCGGACGGCACCACGCGCACGATCGGCATCACGCGGCTGCATCTCGAACAGGATGCGGGCAAGTCGCTGCACGACCAGCACCCGACCAAGTCCTATATCGACCTCAACCGCGCCGGTGTCGCGCTGATGGAGATCGTCTCCGAGCCCGACATCCGCTCGCCCGAGGAGGCTGGCGCCTATCTCGCCAAGCTGCGCCAGATCCTGCGCTATCTGGGCACCTGCGACGGCAACATGGAGGAAGGATCGCTCCGCGCCGACGTGAACGTGTCGGTGCGCCGCCCGGGCGAGATGTACCGCACGCGCTGCGAGGTGAAGAACGTCAACTCGATCCGCTTCGTGATGCAGGCGATCGAGGCCGAGGCGCGGCGCCAGATCGAGGTCTGGGAGTCGGGCGGCGAGGTGCAGCAGGAGACGCGGCTGTTCGATCCGAACCGCGGCGTCACCCGGCCCATGCGCTCGAAGGAGCATGCCCACGACTACCGCTACTTCCCCGATCCGGACCTGCTGCCGCTCGAGCTCGACCCGGCCTGGATCGCGGAGCTGAAGGCACACCTGCCGGAACTGCCCGACGCCAAGGCGGCACGGTTCCAGCGGGACTACGGCCTCTCGGCCTATGATGCGCGCGTGCTGGTCGCCGAGCAGGCCACTGCCGACTACTACGAGGCCGTGGCCAGGGGCCGCGATCCCAAGCAGGCCGCGAACTGGGTGATGGGCGACCTGTTCGCGGCGCTCAACCGCAGCGGTCGGTCGATCGCCGACCCGCCCGTGCCGGCCGCGTCCCTCGGCAGGCTGCTCGACCTGATCGCCGACGACACGATCTCGGGCCGCATCGCCAAGCAGGTGTTCGAGGAGATGGTTGAGACCGGTGCCGATCCGGTTGCGATCGTCGAGGCGAGGGGGCTCAGGCAGGTGACGGACACCGGCGCGATCGACGCGGCCGTGGCGCAGGTGCTCGCCGCCCATGCCGACAAGGTGGCGGAGTACAAGTCGGGCAAGGACAAGCTGTTCGGCTTCTTCGTCGGCCAGGTGATGAAGGCGATGGCCGGCAAGGGCAATCCGGCGCTCGTCAACGAGGCGCTCAAGCGCGCGCTGTCCTGACTCCTCTCCGGCGTCTTGCCTGGCCGGCATGGCGCGCGTTTCCTTGCGCCAGCCGGCGCAGCCGCGCACGGCCGTCCCGAGGAGCGAGAGGACGATGCTGTCGAGACTGGGGTTCGCCTTCGGTGGAAGGCGACGCTTCGATTCGCTCTCCGAAAAGGAGATCCTGGCGCTGGCGATCGCCTCCGAGGAGGAGGACAGCCGGATCTACGCCACCTACGCCGCCAGGCTGCGCGCCGACTATCCGGCCTCCGCCGCCGTGTTCGAGGACATGGCGGCGGAGGAGGATCGCCACCGCCGGCGCCTGATCGAGATCTACCGCAGGCGCTTCGGCGAGGTGATCGTGCCGATCCGCCGCGAGCATGTCGCCGACTTCTACGTCCGCCGTCCCGTCTGGCTGGTCGAGTCGCTCGGCCTCGAGCGCATCCGGGCCGAGGCGGCGTCGATGGAGCGCGAGGCGCGCGACTTCTACCTCGCCGCTGCCTCCCGCACGCAGGACGCCGAGACGCGCAAGCTGCTGGGCGACCTCGCCGCCGTCGAGGCCGGGCACGAGAAGAAGGCCGACCGCCTCGCCGAGACCCATCTCGGAGCGGAGGCGCGCGAGCAGGAGGATCTCGCCGACCGGCGCCAGTTCGTGCTGACCTGGGTGCAGCCGGGGCTCGCCGGGCTCATGGACGGGTCGGTCTCCACCCTCGCGCCGATCTTCGCCACGGCCTTTGCCACCGAGGACACCTGGACCACCTTCCTGATCGGCCTTTCCGCCTCGGTCGGGGCCGGCATCTCGATGGGCTTCACCGAGGCCGCGCACGACGACGGCAAGATCTCCGGCCGCGGCGCGCCGTGGAAGCGTGGCCTCGCCTCGGGCGTGATGACGACGATCGGCGGTCTCGGCCATGCGCTGCCCTACCTGATCCCGCATTTCTGGACCGCGACCGCGATCGCGCTCGCCGTGGTGTTCGTCGAGCTCTGGGCGATCGCCTGGATCCAGAACCGTTACATGGAGACGCCGTGGCTGCGCGCGACCTTCCAGGTCGTGCTGGGCGGATCGCTGGTGCTGGCGGCGGGGATCCTCATCGGCGGGTCCTGAGCCGGGCGTCTGCTCACGATCGTGTGAGAAATCGGGAACCGGCGCCACGTTTCTGCCATTTACCGGGAGTGACCGGGACGACGTTGCCTGCGCCGGGCGAGCTGTTGCGCCGCTTCGCCCTGTTCCTCGATTTCGACGGCACGCTGGTCGAGATCGCGCCGACACCCGACGCCGTGCGCGTCGATCCGGCTCTGCCGGCGATCCTCGCCTCCCTGCATCGCCGGCTCGGCGGCGCGGTGGCGCTGATCTCCGGCCGGCCGCTGGAGACGCTCGATGCGTTCCTCGCGCCGGTGCGCCTGCCCGCGGCCGCCGAGCATGGCGCCGCCCTGCGCCGGCACGGTGACGGACAGCCCGAGCATGTCGATGTGCCGTCGGTGCCCGACGCTTGGCGCGCGCAGGCCGAAGCGCTTGCATCCCGCGTGCCGGGCGCGATCTACGAGCCGAAGCGCCACGGCTTCGCGCTGCATGCGCGCCGTGCCCCGGCGGCCATGCCGACGTTCGAGGCGGCGCTCCGCGCACTCATCGCGGAGGACGACCGTTTCCTGCTGCTGCCTGCGCACATGGCCTGGGAGGTGAAGCCGCACGCGGCCGACAAGGGCACCGCGCTCAGGGCCCTGATGGCCGGTGTGCCGTTCCACGGCCGCACCCCCCTGTTCGTCGGCGACGACGTCACCGACGAGGCGGCGATCGCGGCGGCCGAGGCGCTGGGCGGGGTGGGTCTGCGGGTCAGCGAGGCGTTCGGCGATCCTGCCGGCGTGCGCGCCTGGCTCGCAGATCTTGCCGAGGAGGCCGGCGGTGCCACAGCCGCTTGACCTTGCGGTCGCCGGCAACGGCACGGTCGCCGCGCTGATCGACACCGCCGCGCGCGTCACCTGGCTCTGTTGGCCGCGGCTCGACGGTGATCCGGTGTTCTGCGCGCTGCTGGACGGCGAGACGCCGCAGCACGGCTTCGCCGACATCGAACTCCTCCATCGCACCGGAAGCGTGCAGCGCTACCGCCGCAACACCGCGATCGTCGAGACCGAACTCGCCGACCGCGACGGCAACCGCCTGCTGGTGACCGACACCGTGCCGCGCTTCCGTCGCCGCGGACGGATGTTCCGTCCGCCCATGCTCGTGCGCCGCGTGCAGCCGCTCAGCGGCCGGCCGCGCATCCGCCTGCGCATCCGCCCGCGTTTCGGCTGGGGTGCGGAGGCGCCGGAGATCCGCCCGGGCTCGAACCACATCTCCTATCGCGGTCCGGCCGAGGACATGCGTGTCTCGACCGACGCACCGATCGGCTTCATCGGCCACGAGACGCCCTTCGTGCTCGACCGGCCGCTCGCGCTGATCATCGGCACCGACGAGAGCCTGACCGAGCCGCCGGCCGAGCTCGCGCGCCGGTTCGAGGAGGAGACCACCAGCTACTGGCAGGAATGGGTGCGACTGCTTAACATCCCGTTCGAGTGGCAGGAGGCCGTGATCCGCGCCGCGATCGCGCTGAAGCTCTGTGCGCATGACGACACCGGTGGCATCGTCGCCGCGCTGACGACCTCGATTCCCGAGGCGCCGGGAACGATCCGCAACTGGGACTATCGCTTCTGCTGGCTGCGTGACGCCTTCTTCACCGTGCAGGCGCTGAACCGCCTCGGGGCGACGCGCTCGATGGAGAAGTTCGTCTGCTACCTCACCGGCGCGGTTCTGGGCGATGCTGGCGTGCCGCTGCGCCCGGTCTACCCGCTGGTTCCCGACGGGCCGATGCTCGAGACGGAGGCGACCGCGCTCGCCGGCTTCCTCGGCCAAAGGCCCGTGCGCATCGGCAACGCGGCGGTGGACCAGCAGCAGAACGACGCCTGGGGCAGCGTGATCCTCGCCGCGGTGCAGATGTTCTTCGACCAGCGACTGCCGCGCCCGGGCGACCGCGCGCTGTTCCGCCAGCTCGAGACCCTGGCCTCGGCCGCCGCCGAGGCGGCACTGACGCCCGATGCCGGGATCTGGGAGTATCGCGGCCGCAACCGCGTCCATACCTTCTCGGCAGCGATGTGCTGGGCGGCGGTCGACCGGATGGCGCGCGTCGCGCGCCATCTCGGGCTTGCCGAGGAGGCGGCGCGACTGGCCGGCCGCGCCGCGCCGATCCGGGCGGAGATCCTGCGCCGCGCCTGGAGCGAGCGCGAGGGTGCCTTCGTCGAAAGTCTCGACGGCGAAGGGTTGGATGCGGCGCTCCTCCTCCTGCCCGAGATCGGCGTGATCGCGCCCGCAGATCCGCGTTTCGTCGCGACCGTCCAGGCGATCGAGCGACATCTGGCGCGCGACGGGCTGCTGCTGCGCTACAGTGCGCCGGACGATTTCGGCATGCCGGAGACGGCATTCGTCGTGTGCAGCTTCTGGCTGGTCGACGCGCTGCACGGGATCGGCCGGGAGGAGGATGCGCGTGCCCTGTTCGAGCGCATCCTGTCGTTGCGCAATCATGTCGGCCTGCTGTCGGAGGATGTCGATCCCCGCACCGGCCAGCTCTGGGGCAACTATCCGCAGACCTATTCGCAGGTGGGGCTGATCCTGTCGGCGATGCGTCTGTCCAGATCATGGGAGGAGGGATTTTGGCGCGCCTGGTGATCGTCTCGAACCGTGTTCCGGTGCCGCGGCCGCGCGAACGCCCGCAGGCGGGCGGGCTGGCGGTCGCGCTGAAGGAGGCGCTGGCGACGCGCGAGGCGCTCTGGTTCGGCTGGTCGGGCCAGACCGGACCGCAGACCGGCGGCGCGTCGGCGATCGTCACGGTCGGCCAGACCACCTTCGCCACGATCGACCTCACGGCCGAGGACTACCGGCTCTACTACACCGGCTTCTCCAACGGGATGCTCTGGCCGCTCCTGCACTACCGCATGGGACTCGCCGAGTTCCGTCGCGAGGAGTGGGAGGGCTATCGGCGCGTCAACGCCGCCTTCGCCCAGGCGCTCGTGCCCCTTCTGCGCGAGGACGACACGATCTGGATCCACGACTTCCACCTCTTCCCGCTCGCCGCCGCGCTGCGGGCAGCCGGTGCGAGGCAGCGCATCGGCTTCTTCCTGCACGTGCCCTTCCCGCCCCTGCCTCTGTTCCGCGCGTTGCCCCAATGCAACATCCTGCTGCGCGAACTCGCCGCCTGCGACCTTGTCGGCACCCAGACCGAGACCGATGCCGCCAATCTGCGCGAAGCGTTGCGCAGCGCCGGCTTTGACGTGCCGGTGCGCGCCTTTCCGATCGGCATCGACGCCGAGGAGTTCGCGCGCGAGGCCGAGCGGGCCGTGCGCGGACCGGAAGCGCGCCGGCTCGCCGGCAGCCTCGGCGGGCGGGCGCTGATCCTGGGTGTCGACCGGCTCGACTATTCCAAGGGCCTGCCGCAGCGGCTGCGCGGCTTCGCTGCCCTCCTGCGTCGCTTCCCCGAACATCGCGGCCGGGTGACGCTTCTGCAGGTGGCGCCGGTGAGCCGCGGCGACGTGGTGCAGTACCGCGCGCTCAGACGCGAGCTCGACGAGCTCGCAGGGCGCATCAACGGCGAGCACGGCGACATCGACTGGGTCCCCGTGCGCTGGATGACGCGCGCGGTGCCGCGCGCCACGCTCGCGGGGTTTCACCGCCTCGCCCGGGTCGGTCTCGTGACGCCGATGCGCGACGGGATGAACCTGGTCGCGAAGGAGTTCGTCGCCGCGCAGGATGCGGCCGATCCGGGCGTCCTGGTGCTTTCCTGTTTCGCCGGGGCAGCCGAAGAACTCAGGGGGGCGATCCTGGTCAACCCGCACGATCCGGACGAGATCGCGGAGGGGCTGAACGCGGCGCTGGTGATGCCCGCCTCGGAACGGCGTGCGCGCTGGACCGGCGACATCGCGGTGCTGCGGAGGAACTCCGCCGCCGCCTGGGCGGAGGGGTTCCTTGCCGCGCTGGCCGAGCACGCGGCGGAGCCTGCCCGCGCGGGCGGATGGTGACCGGCCTGCCCGTTTTCCGTCGCAGGCGGGCGCCCCGATCCCCCGCAGTCGCTCTCGACACGTGTCCGCCCGCCCCCTAGCGTCACGCGCCACGCGGCAACGGAGTCCCGCATGATCGACCTCTACACCTTCGACACGCCGAACGGCCGCAAGATCAGTGTCGCGCTGGAGGAGATGGCGCTGCCCTATCGCGTGCACGTCGTCGACATCACCAAGGGCGAGCAGTTCGCGCCGGAGTTCCTCAGGATCAGTCCGAACAACAAGATCCCCGCGATCGTCGATCCCGACGGCCCCGGCGGCAAGCCGGTGAGTGTCTTCGAGAGCGGGGCGATCCTGCTTTATCTCGCCGAGAAGACGGGCCGGTTCATGCCGCGCGATCTGGCCGGACGGATCCCCGTCTGGGAGTGGCTGATGTGGCAGGTCGGCGGCTTCGGCCCGTTCCCCGGACAGGTGCATGCCTATCTGCAGGTCGAGAACGAGGCCGACCGGCGGCATCCGCTGGAACGATACCAGAAGGAGACGAACCGTCTCTACGGTGTGCTTGACCGGCGTCTTGCCGGGCGGGACTTCGTCGCGACGATGGGCGAGCCATCGATCGCGGATTTTGCCATCCTGGGTTGGGCTTGGCGGCATCAGCGCCATCGTGTGGAGCTTGCGGACTATCCCAACGTTAAGGCTTGGTATCAGCGGATGATGGCGCGGCCGGGCGTGCAGCGCGGCTTCGCGGTGCCGATGCGCCGCCCGGAGGCAGCCTGACGGGTTCGGTTGACGCGGACCGAGGGGGTCTCTAGAAGCCGAGGCCGCATACGTCGTGAGCACGCCACTCACGGCGGAGGGGTGGCCGAGTGGCTGAAGGCGGCGGTTTGCTAAACCGTTATACGGGGATAACCCGTATCGTGGGTTCGAATCCCATCCCCTCCGCCAGTCCTTAACAAAGGCTTAGCGCATCCAGGGCCTCCGGTCCGCCGATCCGGCGGCGGGCCGAACTGGCACACCTGAGTGCGACACCTGCCCCCGCCAGGCGCGAGGGCGCGGGCATGGGCGGCCGGGTTCATCTATTGGCAAGGGGTGGGCGGTTCTATTGGCGGGCGCGCCTGCCCATGGTGCTCGCCCGGCGCCTCGGGCGCACGCATTACGGGATCGCGCTCCGGACCAGCGACAGGGGGCTCGCGCGGCGTTTGGCGACGCGGGCGACCGCCGCGATGGAGAGCCTTGCCGAGACCCTGGCGATGACCGCGCAGGAACCCCAACAGCCCACAGACGCCGAGCTGATGGAGATCCTGCGCGAGATGTTCCGCGCCATCATCGCGCGCGGCGAGCGCGAGCATCTGTTCCGGCCCGAGAACTGGGACCCGGACGCCATCAGCGATGACGACACCGACGAGGAGCGGGAGGCGAAGGCGCTCGACGACCCGATGGACCGAGCGCGCTACTGGCGCGGCGTCCTCACCCGCAACGCGCTGGAAGAGATCCGGCCCTACACGCAGGCCGCCCTGCGACGTCGCAACCGCGCCGCGCCCGAGCCGGACGAGCGGCACCGCTCTTTCCTGCGGATGGCCGCTGGCGTTGCCGCGGAGGCGCACGCCATCCTTGGCGAGCGGCGAATGGGCCGCACCCTCGCGGCGCACTTCCCCTACGAGGGCTGGCCGGGGCCGTCGGAGGTCGCGGATGAGGGAAAGGTCGGCCCCGCGAGGCCGAGCGTCTCGACGCTCTTCAAGCAGCACGCCGAGCGCAAGCGCTGGGGGCCGGCAAACCGCCAGAAGGCGGCGGTCGCGGTGCGCCTGTTCCGGGGGCTCGTCGGCGATCCGCCTGCCGCCACGATCACCCGCCAGGACGCTGCCGCGTTCAAGCGGCAACTGGAAAAGATGCCCGCCGCCTGGGCGCAGGCCTCGATCTACCGCGACGCCGCCGCCGCTGGCGATCTCCGCGCCGTGATGGCGACGGCCAAGGTCCTGCGCGAGACGCTCGCCGCGACGGCAAGCCCCACGATCACGCTGCCCGATGGCTCGACCGTGCCGCGCAAGCGCGCCGAGGCCCTCGCGGCGCCCATGCACCCGAAGACGATCAATATCCACTTGGAGTTCTTCTTCTCCGCCTTCCGCCGCTTCATCGCCGAGGGCGAGTTCGTCGGCGAGAATCCGTTCGCTGCGCTGCGATTCGACAGCAAAGAGCTGCGCCATGTCTCCGAAGCCGCTGCCCCTGACGACACCCGCGACGCCTGGCCGCGCGCACACCTGCAGACGCTCTTCGATTCGCCGCTCTGGACCGGGTGCAAGGGCGCCACGCGCCGCAAGGAGGCGGGCCGGGTGCTGATTGAGGACGGATGGACACCTCGAAAAACCCGCTGATCGGGCGCTGCTGAGGGGCTGTTGATGGCGCCGTTGAATGCGGACCGGCCGTTT
>NZ_VIKA01000053.1 GCF_006704265.1 Elioraea sp. Yellowstone
CGCGGCCCGCGCGCCGCGCGCACGCGCCCCGCGGCACGACCGGCCGCCGGCGGGCGGCGCGTCGATGCCGCTCCGTCCGGTTCGCCTCCGATCGCACGGCACCGTCGACTGGCGCAGCCCTCGCCTCCTCACCCGCATCCGCACCGCAGGGGAGCGTCGCATCCGGTCGCGCGCGGGGTCAATCGGGTGCCGGTCCGATCCGGCGACGGGCTGCTGTCGCGTCCGAGGGACTCAGTCGGCGCGCAGCATCCGGCGCACGACGTGCATCTCAGCGCGGTCGGGGAGACCGATGTCGCGCAGCAGATGCGCATCCAGCCGCGCCAGGGCGGCGATGGTGCGACGTTCCGCATACCAGGCCGCGGCGGCGGCCAGAAGGCGGCGCAGCGCTGCGGGCCGGGTCGGGGCCGCGCCCGCGGCGGGAAGGGTGATCGTGACCATGGCAGGGCTCCGTGCGGGGCCGGCGGCGCGCCGGCCGTTCGGTCGGCAGGGTGGCAAGCACGTGTTTCGCGATCATGTCAGGTCCGACGTCCCGGTCCTGCCGGACACGCCGGGCGGGATTGCAGGCGCGGAATGCTTGAACGCGGGCGGGGGGGGAGGCTACACGGCCTCTCCGATCAGGAACGGAACAATGCCGGACAAGTCCAGGATCATCGTGGTCGACGACGAGCCGGATCTGCGCGAGGCGGTCGCCGAGTATCTCGCGCAGCACGGCTTCGCGGTACGCGCGGTCGGCGACGCCGTCGCCTTCCGTGCAGCGCTCGCCGAGGGCGCCCCCGACATCGTCCTGCTCGACATCAGCCTGCCGGGCGAGGACGGGCTCTCGCTCGCCCGTTTCCTGCGCGGCGCGCACGGCCAGGCGATGGGGATCATCATGGTCACGGCCGCGGGCGAGGTGGTCGATCGCGTGGTCGGGCTCGAGGTCGGCGCCGACGACTACCTCGCCAAGCCGTTCGACCTGCGCGAGTTGCTCGCGCGCGTGCGTGCCACGCTGCGCAAGGTCGAGGCGGCGCGCGCCGCCGTCGCCCTGCCGGCGCGCCCGGCCGAGCGCATCCCCTTCGGCCCGCTCACGGTCGATGTCGCGGCGCGCAAGGTGCTGGACGAGGACGGCGCCGAGATCGCGCTCACCGCGATGGAGTTCGACCTGGTGCTCGCCTTCGCCGAACGTCCGGGCCGGGTGCTGTCGCGCGCGCAGCTGCTCGACATCGCCCATCCGGGCGGCTCCGACCCGTTCGACCGCTCGATCGACGTGCGCATCACGCGGCTCAGACGCAAGATCGAGCGCAACGCCCACGCGCCGACGCTGATCAAGACCGTGCGCGGCGCCGGCTACGTCTTCGATGGCTGAGCCTCTCGCCGGGCCGCCTTGCGCGCCTGCGCGGAGCGCATCCGCCGGCCTGCCGCCGATGGATGCGGCGCTGATCGCGAGCGTGCTCGACCGCACATTCGCGCGCATCGCCTTCCTCGACCGCGCCCGCATCCACCGCTACGTGAACCCCGAATACGCCTCCTTCGTCGGCGTGCCGGCCGAGGCGATCGTCGGACGCAGCGTGGCCGAGGTCCTGGGCGAGGAGGCGGCGGCTCGGCTCGAGCCGCTGGGGGCGCGCGCGCTCGCCGGGGAGACCGTGCGCTGGCTCGGCTGGATGGCCTATCCCGACGGGCGGCGCCGCTACGTGGAGCGGGTCTACCATCCCGTTCCGGGATCGGATGGCTCTGTCTGCGGCTACTTCGCGATCGTGCGCGACCTCACCGACCTCAAGCAGCGCGAGGAGGAGCTCGCCCGCCGTACCGCGCAGCTCGAGGCGATCCTCGGCCACATCGCCGAGGGCGTGAACATCGTCGATGCGGACGGCCGCGTGGTGCTGGCGAACGAGGGGTTCCTGCGCATGTACGGCTACCCGGCCGAGCTCGGCGCGCCGGGCACGCCGCTCGCCGACTTCGTGCGCCACCGCCTCGCGCAGGGCACCTACTATGCCCACGAGGACCCGGCCGAGGACCGCGAGGCGCTGGTCGCGCGCCGCGTCGCCGCGCTGATGTCGGTCGGCAACGAGACGGTCGAGGAACAGCGTCCCGACGGCCGCATCTTCGAGGTGCGCCGCCGCCGCCTGCCCGACGGCGGCCTGCTCTCCACCTACACCGACGTCACCGCCGTGCGCGAGGCCGAGCGCGAGGTGCGCACCCAGCGCGAGGCGATGCGCCAGGCCGAGCGGCTCTCCGCGCTCGGCTCGCTGCTCGCCGGGGTGGCGCACGAGCTCAACAACCCGCTCTCGATCGTGGTCGCGCATGCGACGCTGCTCGAGGACATGGCAGGGGCGGATCCGACCCTCGTCACGCGCACGCGGAAGATCCGGGGGGCCGCCGAACGCTGCGCGCGCATCGTGCAGACCTTCCTCGGGCTGGCGCGCCGCCGTCCGCCCGAGCGCAGGCCGGTCCGCATCGCCGACGTGGTCGAGGCCGCCTTCGATCTCGTCGGCTACGCGCTGCGCAGCGCCGGCGTCGCGGTGACGCGCGACCTGCCCGCCGACCTGCCCGCGATCGCGGCCGATGGCGACCAGCTCGTCCAGGTGATGATCAACCTGCTCACCAATGCGCAGCAGGCGCTGCAGGCGCGCGAGCATCCGCGCCGGCTGGCGATCGCCGCGCGCGCGACGGACGCGGGCGGCATCGTGCTGAGCGTGGCCGACAACGGCCCGGGCGTGGCGGCCGAGGCGCGGGCGCGCGTGTTCGACCCGTTCTTCACCACCAAGCCCGAAGGGATGGGCACCGGCGTCGGGCTCTCGCTCTGCCGCGGCATCGTCACCGCGCATGGCGGCTCGATCACGCTGGAGGAGACGCCGGGCGGCGGCGCGACGGTGCGGATCGTCCTGCCGCCCGGCCGTCCCACCGGCGAGGGCGCGGCGGAGGCGGCCGAGCCGCAGTCGCTGGTCACGCGCCGGCTGCGCACCGCGCTGGTGGTCGACGACGAGCCGGAGGTCGGCGCGGTGCTCGCCGAGATCCTGCGCGCCGACGGCATGGCGGTCGAGACCGCGGCCGACGGCGCGGTCGCCCAGGCCCTCCTCGCCGACCGCGAGGTCGATCTGATCCTGACCGACCTGCGCATGCCCGGCGTTGACGGCATGGCGCTGCACCGCTGGCTGGCCGAGACGCGTCCCGCGCTCGCCCGCCGGGTGGTGTTCGTCACCGGCGACCGGATCAGCACTGCGCTCGACCTCGCGCTGCGCGAGACGGGCCGGCCGGTGCTCGCCAAGCCCTTCGCGCCGGCCGATGTCCGGCGCTTGGTGCGCGCCGTGATCGGTGCGGCGTGATCCGGGCTCAGGCCGCGCTCTTCCACATGCGGCGGTAGCGCAGGTCCACGCCGTCGAGATCCACGATGCCGATCTCGTTCGCCGCGTAGCCCAGGCGCTCGTAGAACCCGACCGCGTTCAGCGCCGCCGGCACCAGGATGCGCCGCCGCCCGGCCGCCGCGATCGCCGCCTCGACCGCGCGCACCAGCGTCGCCCCGAGGCCGCGGCCGTGCCAGGCGGGATCGACGAACACGGCGCGCACGACGGCGGCGTCGGGCGGATCCGGCAGCGTGTCCCAGCCTGCGCCGCCGGCAAGCCGGCCGCTGGCGTCGGCGACCAGGTAGCGCCCGTCGGCGACGATCTGCGCCATGCCGACCGCGGGCGTGCGCGCCCAGGCGCGGCGCTCGGCGTCGGTGTAGACGCGCGGATCGACCGCCGCGATCGCGGCCTGCTGGAAGGCGAGGATCGCCCGCATGTCGTCCGGCCGGGCCTCGCGGATCAGGAGGTTGTCGTTCATGGTTGACCGTCTCGCTCGCTTGCGCCGGCGGGGCAGCCGGCGACCGGCGCAGACTGGACGGCTCCGGTTTCACGCCCGTGTCGGCGCGGCGGGAAAGCGGTTGCATCCGTGTCAGGCGACGTTTCAGGCGGTTCGGACCGATTGATCGCCCGCCGGGCGGCGGATAGGGTGCCGCCAAGTCGAGCCGACACCCTTCAGGGAGGACATGCCATGACGCTGACCCGCCGCCAGTTGCTCGGCAGTGCCGTCGCCGCAGCGGCTGTGCTCGGGCCTTGGCCCGCCGCCGCCCGCCAGCTCTTCGAGTCGATCTTCATGTTCATCCCCGCCGGCCCGGGCGGCGGCTGGGACGGCACCGGACGGGCGATCGAGCAGGCGGCGCGCGCGGCCGGCCTCGTCGGCAGCTTCCAGTTCGAGAACGTGGGCGGCGCGGGCGGCATGGTCGGGCTGCCGCGCTTCGTCAACCAGCGCCGCGGCCAGGCGAACGCGCTGATGGTCGGCGGCAGCGTGATGGTCGGCGCGGGCATCACCAACAAGAGCCCGATCAACATCACCAACGTGCTGCCGGTGGCGCGGCTGACCGAGGAGGCGGGCGTGGTGGTCGTGCCCGCAAGCTCGGACGTGAAGACCTGGAAGGATCTGGAGGCGAAGCTCAAGGCCAATCCGGGTGCCGTTGCGGTGGGCGGCGGCTCGGCCGGCGGCACCGACCACATCGCGCTCGGGCTGATCCTGAAGGCGCTCGGCCGCAACCCGCGCGAGGCCTCCTACGTCGCCTTCGCCGGCGGCGGGCCGGCCAATGCGGCGATCCTGGGCGGGCAGGTCGGCGCGGGCATCAGCGGCTACTCGGAGTTCGCCGAGCAGATCAAGGCCGGGCGGATGCGCGCGCTCGCCACCACCGGCGAGAAGCGCATCGAGGGCACGGACATCCCGACGCTGAAGGAGCTCGGCCTCGACGTGGTCGCGACCAACTGGCGCGGCGTGTTCGCCCCGCCCGGAATCACGGACGCGCAGCTCAAGGCGCTGATCGACCTCATGACGGCGGTGCACGCCACGCCGCAGTGGCAGGAGATCCTGAAGCAGCGCGCCTGGGCCGACGCCTTCCTGACGGGCGAGGCCTTCGCCGCGGCGCTGAAGCGCGACATCGCCGCGACCGAGAGCGTGCTCAAGGACCTCGGCCTCGCCTGACGGCGATGCGGCTCCATCCCCGGCGCGGCGAGGTCGCGGTCTCGCTCGGCCTCGTCGCGCTGGCCGCGCTGTCGCTCTGGCAGACCACCATGATCCCGGTCTCGCCGATCTATGCGCGCGTGGGGCCGACGCTGTTCCCCTGGATCGCCTCGCTCGGCCTCCTGGTCCTGTCGCTGCTGCTGCTCGCCGAGGCGCTGCGCGGCGGCTTCGTCGGGGTCGAGCCGCAGCTCTCGATCGATTGGCACAGCCTCGCCTGGGTCGTCGCCGGGCTTCTCGCCAACCTCGCGCTGATCGGCACGCTCGGCTTCGTCTTCGCCGCCGTCGCGACCTTCGTCTGCGTCGCGCGCGGCTTCGGCAGCGGGCACCCGCTGCGCGACGCGCTGATCGGCGCGGTCGTCTCCCTCGCCGCCTATCTCGGCTTCGACCGGCTGCTGGGCGTGAACATCGGCGCCGGCATCCTCGAGGGGCTGGTCTAGCGCGGTGGAGACGCTCGCCTCCCTCGCCGGCGGCTTCGCGACCGCGCTCAGCCCGGCCAATCTGGGCTTCGCCTTCGCGGGCTGCTTCCTCGGCACCGCGGTGGGCGTGCTGCCGGGGATCGGCCCGGCGCTGACCGTGGCACTCCTGCTGCCGATCACCTTCCAGGTGCCGGCGGAGTCCGCCTTCATCCTGTTCGCCGGCGTCTACTACGGCGCGATGTACGGCGGCTCGACCACCTCGATCCTGCTCAACACCCCGGGCGAGAGTGCGACCATCATCACCGCGCTCGAGGGGTTCAAGATGGCGAAGAAGGGCCGTGCCGGCCCCGCGCTTGCCACCGCCGCGATCGGCAGCTTCGTCGCCGGCACGATCGCGACCCTGGCGCTCACCTTCTTCGCCCCCGTCGTGGTCGAGCTCGCGCTGATGCTCGGCCCGGCCGAGTACTTCTCGCTGATGGTGATCGCCTTCACCGCGGTCTCGGCCGTGCTCGGAAGCTCCGCGCTGCGCGGGCTCGCCATGCTGTTCCTCGGCCTGATCCTCGGCGTGGTCGGTGTCGATCTGCAGACTGGCCAGCCGCGCTTCACCTTCGGCGTGATCGAGCTGCTCGACGGCATCGAGGTGACGATCGTCGCGGTCGGGCTGTTCGCGGTCGCCGAGGCCCTGCATCTCGCCACGCGGCGCAAGCACGGCGAGGACGAGATCCTGGCGGTCTCCGGGTCGCTCTGGCTCTCGCGCGAGGACTGGGCGCGGTCGTGGAAGCCGTGGCTGCGCGGCGCGTTCCTCGGCTTCCCGTTCGGCGCGATCCCGGCGGGCGGATCGGAGCTGCCGACCTTCCTCTCCTACTTCATGGAGAAGAGGCTCTCGCGCCGGCCGGAGGAGTTCGGCCAGGGCGCGATCGAGGGTGTCGCCGGGCCGGAGGCGGCGAACAACGCCGCCGCGGCGGGCGTGCTGATGCCGATGCTCACCCTCGGCCTGCCGACCTCGGTCACCGCCGCGATCATGCTGTCGGCGTTCCAGTCCTACGGCATCCAGCCGGGCCCGCTGCTGTTCGTGAACCAGGGCCCGCTGGTCTGGGGCCTGATCGCCAGCCTCTATGTCGGCAACCTGATGCTGCTGGTGCTGAACCTGCCGCTGATCGGGCTCTGGGTGCGGGTGCTCAGGATCCCGCAGCCGCAGCTCTATGCCGGCATCCTGGTGTTCGCGACGATCGGCGCCTATGGCGTCTCGAACTCGGTGATCGACCTGATCGTGATGTACGTCATCGGCTTCGTCGGCATGCTGATGAAGCGCTACGACTTCCCGGTCGCCCCGGTGGTGATCGGCATGATCCTCGGCCCGCTCGCCGAGCAGGCGTTCCGCCAGGCGCTGACGATCAGCCAGGGCGACTGGACCACCTTCGTCACGCGCCCGATCTCGGCCGCGTTCCTCGTCATCGCCCTGCTGCTGGGCGTCGGCCCGACGCTCTATCGCGGCCTCGCGCGATCGCGACCGTCCCCCGCCTGAGACTTGCCACGATCGCCGGGCACACCGCCCGGCCATGGCCGTCCGTCGCTGCCTCTACCTCGCGCTGGTCCTGGCCTGTGCCGCCGTGCCGCTGGCACTCCTCGGGCGCGCGCTCGGCGCCGGCGGCTGGACGGTGGCGGAGGGGCTGATCTGGGCGCTCGCGCTGGTCGTCTCGCCCTGGATCGCGACACTCGGCGCCTCGGCGCTCGTCGGCTTCGCCGTGCTGATGGCAGGACGCGATCCGCTCGCCGTCGTCTGGCCGGAGGCGAGGCTCGACCCGGACCGGCCGATCGGCATCCGCACCGCGATCCTGCTCTGCATCCGCAACGAGGACACCCGCGCCGTGCTCGCGCGCCTCCGCCCGCTGCTGTCCGCCCTCGAGGCACAGGGCGTGGGCGAGCGCTTCGCGCTGTTCGTGCTCTCCGACACCCGGGATCCAGCGCACGCCGCCGAGGAGGAGGCCGCCTTCGCGGCCTTCCGCGCCACGCTGCCGCGGCCCGAGCGTGTCGCCTATCGCCGGCGGGAGAGCAACGAGGGGTTCAAGGCCGGCAACGTGATGGAGTTCGTGCGCGCGCGTTCGGCCGGCTTCGAGGCGATGATCACGCTCGACGCCGACAGCGTGATGACCGCCGATGCGGTGCTGCGGCTCGTCCGGCTGATCGAGCAGAATCCGCGTGTCGCCCTGATCCAGACTCTGATCGCAGCGCAGCCGACCGCCGCCGCCTTCCCGCGCCTGTTCCAGTTCGGCATGCGCCACGGCATGCGCGCCTACGCCGCCGGCATCGCGTGGTGGCAGGGCGCGGACGGCCCCTACTGGGGCCACAACGCGATCATCCGGATCGCGCCGTTCCGCGATCATGCGGCCTTGCCGGCCCTGCGCGACGGCACGCCCATCCTCAGCCATGACCAGGTGGAGGCGGCGCTGCTGCGCGGCGCGGGATGGGAGGTGCGGCTCGATCCGCTCGAGCAGGGATCCTACGAGGCGAACCCGCCTTCCCTGCTCGAGTTCATGCGCCGCGACCTCCGCTGGATGGCGGGCAATCTGCAGTACCTCGCGCTCCTGCGCCTGCCGCTGTTCTCCTGGATGGGGCGGATCCAGCTCGCGCTCGCGATCCTGCTGTTCCTCTGGTCGCCGGTCGTGGTGGCGATCGTGCTGGCAGCCCTCGCCAACGCGCTCGATCAGGATCCGCGCGCCGCAGTGGCACCCGGTGCCGGGCTCGGCGCGACCGCGCTCTTCGCGCTGCTGTTCTTCGCCCCCAAGCTCCTCGGCGCGCTCGAGGTGGCCCTGAAGCCTGCGCTGCGGCGCCGCTGGGGCGGAGGCGCGACGCTCGCCGCCGGGGTCGCGGCCGAGTTCCTGTTCTACCTCCTGCTGGTGCCGCTCTCGGCGCTGAACCAGACCGTCGGGATGGCGGGGCTGGCGCTCGGCCGCCGCATCGGCTGGGCGCCGCAGACGCGCGAGGATCGCCGCGTGCCCCTCGCCGACGCGGCACGCGCCCTCTGGTGGCACACGCTCGCCGGCGTCGGGCTGCTCGCGGGCTTCGCGCTCGCCGGCACGACCGCCTTCCTCTGGGCGCTGCCGTTCCTCGCCGGCGCCGCGCTCGCGATCCCCTACTGCGTGCTGACCGCGGACCCGGCCTTCGGCCGGAGGCTCGCCGCGGCACGCCTCGCCGCGATCCCCGAGGAGCTCGACCCAGCCTCGCCCTTCCCGCCGCTCCTCAGCGCGCCAGCGCGCGCGGCGTGAGGCTCGCATAGACGTCGCCGCTGTTCGCCTCGACCGGCAGCGCATCGATCCAGTCCCGCATCGTCGCGGCGTCCGCCGGCCCGGGCAGCGCGAAGCGCAGGCTCTCGCCGAGCGAGGCGTTGAAGGCGCGGTAGCCGAGGGTCGCAAGCCGGGCGAGCGCGGCGTGCGCGACCGCGCGCTGGATCGTGGTGAACTCGAAGGAGAGGGCGGGCACGGCGCGGCGCAGCCCGGCCAGCACCGCGGCCTCGCATCCCTCGACGTCGATCTTGACGAAATCGGGCGCGCCGTGCCGGTCGATCAGAGCGGCGAGCGTGGTCGCCGGCACGGCGAGGCGTCGGGTCCAGGCCTGCCCCTCCCAGCCGGGCGCGCCGTCCGCCGCGCGCAGGAAGTCGGCCGAGGCCGTGCTGACGGTCGGGTTCGCCTCGTTCACGTGCAGCACGACGCGCCCGGGCCGCGCGCCGACGGCGCGCGCCAGCACGACCACCTCGGGATCGGCCCGGAAACGTCGGCACAGGAAGCGCGCGAGCGCCGGCTGCGGCTCGGCCGCGACCACGCGCGCGCCCAGGCGGCGGAAGCATGCCGTGCGGTCGCCGACATGCGCGCCGATGTCGAAGGCGAGGCTGCCCGGGCCGAGGAAGCGGCGGTACCAGCGGTCGAGGGATGCGCGCCGGCGTGCGTCGCCCCAGTAGAGCGCGACCGAACGCGCGATCGCCGCCTGATCGGTCACCGGAACAGCAAGGCCGCGCCGCCCGCATGCTCGGGCGGGACGAGCACGCCGCCCGGCGTCTCGCGCGCCGCCGCGCCGGCGATCCGCCGCAGGGCCGCCGCCCCGTCCTCGGTGCGGATCGTCACCCCGGCGATGAAGGGCAGGGCGGGGGCGGCCACGCCCGGGAACGCCGCGCCCGCGGTAAAACGCACGCGGCCCTGCGGCAGGGCGAGCACGACGCCGTCGGATGCGGCGGTCGCGGCCACGCCGACCAGGCGCGCGAACCGCGCGGCCGCCTCGGCCGGATCGGCGACCATCAGGGCGACCTCCTCGAGTGCCACCGCGCGGTTCGGGTGGTCGAGTGTGCCGGGCTGCCAGAGCAGCTCCGGCGTGAGATGGCGGATGAGCTGGATCCGCCCCTCCGGCGCGTCCGGCATGGGGATGCGCGCGAAGCGCGCGGTCGCGCGGCCGGCTTCGGTCTCGATCGGCCGCTCGAGCCAGGCGATGCCGGGGGGCGCGAGCCCGGCCGCACGCAGCCGCGCGAGTTCCGCCTCCGGATCCTCGATCGCGAAGGCGACGATGTGCAGGCCGCGGTAGCGCGCGAGGAAGCGGTCGAGCGTGTTGGACGGCAGCGCGGGATCGATCACCGCGATCAGTTCGAGATAGCCCTGGCGCAGCATCGCGCAGCGATTGCCGGTGCCGATCGGCCGCACCACGCCGTCGGGTCCCGGCGCGTGATGCTGCGCACGCGGGGTGAGCCGGAAGCCGAGCCGTTCGTAGGCGGCGGCGAGCGCGTCGAGGTCGGGCCCGGCGATGCCGACGTGATCGAGAGCGGAGGCGCTCATGCCGGCACCGTGAAGTACTTCGGCGTCCTCCACGCCTCGGGCTCGCGGGCGGCCTCGGCGAACCACCGCCGCATCAGGGGATGTGCCTGGACGGCCTCCACATAGGCCCAGCTTTCGGCGGCCAGCTCGGGCCGCCAGGTGGTGAAGCGGGTCGTCACCGGCGCGTACATCGCGTCCGCCAGCGTGAACGCGGCGCCGAAGAGGTAGGGGCCGCCCTCGCCGAAGCGGGCGCGCGTGTCCCGCCAGAGCGCCTCGATGCGGGCGATGTCGGCGAGCGCTTCCGGCGTGCGCTGCCGGCCGGCCGCGCGGGCCGCGAAGCCCGGGTCGATGTTCATCCACATCGCGCTGCGCAAGCCCCGGAACCCCGCATGCATCTCCGCCGCGATCGCACGCGCATGCGCCCGCGCGCGCCTCTCCGCTGGCCACAGCCCGGGCGCGAGTTCGGCGCAGTACTCCGCGATCGCGATGCTCTCCCAGATGCGCGCGCCCTTGTGTTCGAGGCACGGCACCGTGCCGCCGGGCGAGACCGCGCGGATGCGCGCGGCCGTGTCGGGCTGGTCGAGGCCGATCACCACCTCCTCGACATCCAGCCCGGCGAGGCGCACCGCGAGCCAGCCGCGCAGCGACCACGACGACGTCATCTTCGTGCCGATCCAGAGCGTCCCGTCCGCCATTCCTCCCTCCCGGGGCGTTGAGCGAGGCGGCGGACGGTGCCACGCCTGCCTCATCTCCGCCATCCCGCCTCCGCCCGGGGACGGGCCCGGCGCCCTCGTCCCGGGTCGCGACTGCCGCTTCCGGCAACGACGCGCTGCCGCTGCGCGCCGCCTTGGCCTTCGCCTGACGCGCTTGCCGGCCCCGGGGGGCGGTGCCACCTTGGCCGGGCCAGTCCCAGGAGGACATCCCGATGAACGTGACGCTGCGCCCCAACAATCTCGACGCCTTCTGGATGCCCTACACGGCCAACCGCGCCTACAAGGCGTCCCCGCGCCTGCTCGCGCGCGCCGCGGGCGTGCACTACTACACCCCCGAGGGCCGCGAGGTGCTGGACGGCACGGCCGGGCTCTGGTGCGTCAATGCCGGCCATGGCCGGCCCGAGATCGCGGAGGCGATCAAGCGCCAGGCCGACGAGATGGACTTCGCGCCCACCTTCCAGATGGGCCATCCGATCGCCTTCGAGGCCGCCGCGGCGCTCGCCGAGTTCCTGCCAGAGCGGATCGAGCGCGTGTTCTTCACGAATTCCGGAAGCGAGGCGGCGGATACCGCGCTGAAGATGGCGCTCGCCTATCACCGCGCGCGCGGCGAGGGCCAGCGCGTGCGCCTGATCGGCCGCGAGCGCGGCTATCACGGCTGCGGCTTCGGCGGCATGAGCGTCGGCGGCATCGTCGCCAACCGGCGCCAGTTCGGCGCACAGCTCCCCTTCGTCGATCACCTGCCGCACACCCATTCGCTGTCCCACCAGGCATTCAGCCGCGGCGAGCCGGCCTGGGGCGGGCATCTCGCCGACGCGCTCGAGGACCTCGTCAGGCTGCACGGCGACACGATCGCGGCGGTGATCGTCGAGCCGGTCGCGGGATCGACCGGCGTGCTGGTGCCGCCGCAGGGATACCTCAAGCGCCTGCGCGACCTCTGCACCAGGCACGGCATCCTGCTGATCTTCGACGAGGTGATCACCGGCTTCTCGCGCCTCGGCACCGGCTTCGCCGCGGAATATTTTGATGTCATTCCAGACATCATGACCATGGCCAAGGGGCTGACCAACGCCGCCGTGCCGATGGGCGCGGTCGCCTGCACCGACGCGGTCTACGACACCGTGGTGAACGGCGTGCCGGGCGGCATCGAGTTCTTCCACGGCTACACCTATTCCGGGCATCCGCTCGCCTGCGCCGCCGCGATCGCAGCGATCCGCATCCACCGCGAGGACGACCTCGCCGGCCGCGTGCGCGACCTCCAGCCCTACTGGCAGGACGCGGTGCACGGGCTGCGCGCCGCGCCCGGCGTGCTCGACATCCGCGACATCGGCCTGATCGGCGGCATCGAGCTCGCGCCGCGGCCGGGGCGGCCGACCGAGCGCGCCATGGCGGTGTTCCACCGCTGCTTCGACGACGGCCTGCTCGTGCGGGTCACCGGCGACATCGTCGCGCTCTCGCCGCCGCTGATCGTCGAGCGCGGCCATGTCGACCGCATCGTCGAGACGCTGGATCGGGCGATCCGCGCGGAACCCGCCTGAGCGGTCGGGCCAGGGCGCACTCGTGCTCGCTCGGCTGCGCTCCTGGGCCGACCTCGCGCGCGCATGGCGCGCCCCGCTCGCCGCGCTGACCCTGCTCTCGGCGCTCGCCGCGTTCGGCGCGGCCGTCTATCGCGACCAGGTGGCGCAGGCGCTCATCCTGCACGCGATGGATCCCGCGCCGCGGCGCGTGAGCGACCTTGCCCTCGCCCAGGCCCAGCTCCACGCGACCGCGCTCGAGACACGTACCGGCGGACCGCCCGCCGCGCTGCGGCAGCGCTACGAGGCCTTCGTCGCCGGCATCTCCGCGCTGCAGGATGTCGAGGAGCTGCGGCTGCTCGCCGAACTGCCGCGGTTCCGGACCACGCTCGACCGCCTGCTCACGTTCCAGGCGCGCATCGACGATCGCCTGGGCCGCTCGCTCGACCTGCCGGCCGCGATCGCGACCGAGATGCCGCCGGATGCGGTCGAGGAGATGCTGCTCCTGCTGCCCCGGCTGCGCGAGCCGCTCGCCGAGCTTGCGCAGTCCGCGATCGCCGCGCATCGCCTAGACCTCGTGCGCCGGACGCGCATCGTGCGGATCGCCGATCGGGTCGGTCTTCTGTCCGCCGGCCTGGCCGTCGCCTGTGCGCTCCTCCTCGCCGCCGGGCTGGTGGCGCGGCGACGTGACAAGGAGCCGGATCCCCCGACGGACGGCGAGCCGGCCGTCCCGGCGCGCCGGACGGCCCCGATCGGGCCGGCGCTGCTCGCGGCGAGTGCGCGCGACATGGCCGGTCCGCTGCACCGCATCGCCGGCACCTTCGGGCTGATCCTGGAACAGCCGGGACTCGATCCCTCGCAGGTGCAAGCCCTGCGCGCCGCGCGCGATGCCGCCGACGACATGCTGACCACGTCGCGGCTCCTGCTCGACGCGGCGGCGCTTGCCCAGGGGCGGGCCGTCCTGACCGCCCAGCCCTTCGCCGCCGACGAGGCGCTCGCCCGCGGCGTGCGCGGTCTCGAGGAACGGATCGCCGGGATGGGAGGCCGGGTGATGCTGTCGCGCGACCCGGGCGTCCCGCCACGCTGGATCGGCGACGGCGAACGGCTCTCCGCTCTCGTCCGCATGCTCGTGCTGCGCTGCCTGCCGCTGCGCCCGGGCGCGGCACTGGTGGTGCGGCTGAGCCGGGAGGCGGACGGACTCGGCGTCGAGGTTGGCGATCCCGCCGCCTCCGCCCTGCCGGCGGACGTCTTCGAGCCGGTCGACCTGCACGAGGCCTGGCCAGGCGAGGATCTCGCCGAGGGGCTTGCTGCCGTCGGCGCCTATGCCGAGGCCCTCGGCGGCCGGGCGGTTCGCCTGCGCGCCGGCGCCGGCCGCAGCGAGACGCTGCGCTGCCTGCTGCCCTTCGCGCCGGCCGGCGAGGCCGTCGCCGAACAGCCGCCCCGCCCCGCCGCCGCGATGCGCGCGCTGCGCGTGCTCGCCGTCGACGACGTGCCCACCAACCGCCGCCTGCTGGCCGCCATGCTGGAGCGGCATGGCCATGTCTGCGACGTCGCCGCCGATGCGCGCGAGGCGCTGCGCATGATCCGCGCCACGACCTACGACGCGGTGCTGATGGACGTGCAGATGCCGGCGATCGACGGCGTGGAGGCCACACGCATGATCCGCGCCCTGCCGCCGCCCGCCGGCAAGGTGCCGGTGATCGCCGTGACCGCGCATGTGCTGCCCGAACAGCGCGCCGGCTTCCTGGCCGCCGGCATGGTTGCCGTGATCGAGAAGCCGGTCGCGACCGCCGACCTGCTCGCCGCCCTCACGGCTGCCGTGGCGCATGGCGGCGCGCGCCCCGCACCCTTCGACGACAGCCGCGAGCCGTTGGTCGATGCGCAGACCCTGGCGCTGGTGCGCTCGACGCTCACGCCGGCCGATTTCAGCCGGCTGGTCGAGCGCCAGATCGGCGCCGGCGCGGCGGCCCTGGCACGGGCCGAAGCGGCGGCCGCGCGCGGCGACGCGGCAGGCTTCGAGGAGGCGTTGCGCGATCTCGCCGGCGCCTATGAGGGCCTGGGCGCAAGCCGCGTGGCCGCCACGGTGGGCGCCGTGCTCGACCGGCGCGCCGATCTCGAGGCGCTGCGCCGCGTCGTGACCGACACCGCCGCGCAACTGCATCGCCGCCGCGCCGAGGCCCCGGCACGTTGAGGCCGCTCGCGCGGCTCTGAACGGGCGCTGTCCTTGCCCCGCCCGCCCCCGGCCCCCTTATCGTCGCCGCACCGAAGACCGCCCCCCCAACCGCAGGGAGATCGCCGCCGTGCCGGCGATGCGCGACACGGCGACACTGCTGGAACGCCTCGCGCGGCGCTGGGCCGACACGCCCGTCGTCAGCCTCGGCGCGATCCTGTCGGCGCTGGGCTCCGGCGGCTTCGCCCTCGCCATCCTGCTGTTCGCCCTGCCGAACGGCATTCCCGGACCGCCGCTGCCCGGGATGTCGACCGTGCTCGGCCTGCCGATCGCGCTGCTCGCCGCCCAGCTCGCCCTCGGCGCGCGCCGGCCGTGGCTGCCGGATGCGCTCGCACGGCGCGGCGTGCCCGGATCGGCCCTCGCCCTGGTGCTCGCCAAGGCCGCCCCCCTGTTCCGCCGCCTCGGCCGCATCGTCCGCCCCCGCCTCGCCCCGCTGACGGGGCACGCGGCCCGCCGCCTCGCCGGCACGCTCGCCGTGCTGCTCGCCCTCGTCCTCGCCCTGCCGATCCCCTTCGGCAACCTGCCGCCGGCCTGGGCGCTGATCCTGCTGGCGCTCGCCATGCTCCGGCGCGACGGGGTGGTGATGCTGGCGGGGCTGGGCCTCGGGCTCGCGGCGCTCGCCTGGAACCTAGCCGTGGTCTGGGCGCTGCTGGTCGCCGGCGAGGCCGCCCTGCACGCGCTGCCGGACTGGCTCCCGGACTGGCTGGGCACCGACCGGTTGGCCGGGTCCCTCGCGTGACCCTATATCTCCGCCGACCACCCCTGAAGGAGACCGCCATGGCCTTGCCGACCGATGCCGGCGGCGCCGCCGCGCCCGTCCCGGTCACCGTGCTGACGGGCTACCTGGGCGCCGGGAAAACCACGCTGCTCAACCGCATCCTCTCCGAACAGCACGGCCGGCGCATCGCCGTGGTGATCAACGAGTTCGGCGAGCTCGGCGTGGACAACGACCTCGTCATCGACGCCGACGAGGAAGTGTTCGAGATGAACAACGGCTGCATCTGCTGCACCGTGCGCGGCGACCTGATCCGCATCCTCGGCGGGCTGATGAAGCGGCGGGACCGGTTCGATTCCATCATCATCGAGACGACCGGGCTTGCCGATCCCGCACCCGTCGCACAGACCTTCTTCGTCGACGAGGACGTGCGCACCAAGACCAGGCTGGACGCGATCGTCACGGTGGTGGACGCCAAGCACCTGCCGGCCCGGCTCGCGGACTCGCCGGAGGCGGAGGAGCAGATCGCCTTCGCCGACGTGATCGTGGTCAACAAGACCGACCTCGTGACCGCCGAGGAACTCGCTAAGGTCGAGGCCGCGATCCGCGCCATCAATCCCTACGCCGCGCTGCACCGCGCCGAACGCGCCGCCGTGCCGCTCGACGCCGTGCTCGACCGCAACGCCTTCGACCTGAACCGCATCCTCGCCAACACCCCCGACTTCCTCGCGGAGACCGACCACGAGCACGACGAGCACGTCTCCTCGGTCAGCGTCGCCATCCGCGGCGAGGTCGATCCCGAGAAGTTCAACGCCTGGATCACCGAACTGCTCGCGCAGAAGGGACAGGACCTGCTGCGCACCAAGGGCATCCTCGCCTATCCGGGCGAGGATCGCCGCTTCGCCTTCCAGGCCGTGCACATGATCGCCGACGGCGACTTCATCGGGCCGTGGAAGGACGGCGAGGAGCGCGTCTCGAAGATCGTCTTCATCGGCCGCAACCTCAGCCGCCCCGTGCTGCGCAAGGGCTTCGAGGCCTGCAAGGCGTGACCGGCGGCAGAACAGGCGGGGGGGCGACGCCACCGGGTCCCGCCGCGGCGAGCCGCGATGGGAGCCCGTCCTCCCCGCTCCCCCCCGCGGCGAACTTCCTGCTCGACACGCGCGGCACCATCCACACCTTCGACGCGTTCGTCGTCGCGGCGGCGTTCGATGCCGACAGCCGCCTCGCCGCCTTCGGCCTCGGCGACGGCACCGTGCGCATCGCGGCGCTCGCCGCCCCCGGGAGCGCGACCACGATCGAAGCCCACGACGGCGCCTGCCTCGCCCTCTGCGCCGACGCCGCACCCGGCGGCTTCCTGTCCGGCGGCGATGACGGCGAGCTCCGCCGCATCGATCCGGAGGGCGCCCACGCGCTCGCCGCCTGGCCGGGCAAGTGGGTCGAGCACGTGCTCGCGCATCCCGGCAAGGGGGCCTGGCGTGCGGCCGCGGTCGGCAAGGCAGTGCATCTGCTCGACGCCGCGGGCAGCACGCTGAAGACGCTCGTCCATCCCAGCACCGCGACCGGGCTCGCCACCGATGCCAAGGGGCGCCGCCTCGCCGTCAGCCACTACAACGGCGCCTCGCTCTGGTTCGTGGCCGCCAAGGAGGATCGTCCGACCGCGCTCGCCTGGAAGGGCAGCCACACCGCGATCGCGATCAGCCCGGACGCGCGCTATGTCGTCACCGCGATGCAGGAGAACGCGCTGCACGGCTGGCGCATCGCCGACGGCGCACACATGCGCATGAGCGGCTATCCGGCGAAGACCAAGTCGCTCGGCTTCACGGCCAGGGGACGCTGGCTCGCCACCAGCGGCGCCGAGAGCGTCGTCTGCTGGCCCTTCACCGGCGACGGCCCGATGGGCAAGGCGCCCGAGGAGCTCGCCGGCGGCGACGCGGTGCTGGTCACCCGCGTCGCCTGCCACCCCGAGCACGAGGTGATCGCCGCCGGCTTCGCCGACGGGCTCGTGCTGCTGACCGAGATCGCCTCGCGCAAGGTGCTGCCGGTCGCGGCACCGGGCAGGGGGCCGGTCAGCGCGCTCGCCTGGAGCCCGGACGGCCGCTGGCTTGCCTTCGGCACGGAAACGGGCTTCGCCGCCCTGGTCGATTTCGCCCCGCGATAGGAGGGACACCCATGCACATGATCGAGACCGCGCATCTCGCGATGCCCAAGCTCGGCTTCGGCACCTGGGCGCTGAAGGGTGCGGACTGCGCGCGTGCGGTCGCCGAGGCGATCGGGCTCGGCTACCGCCACATCGACACCGCCGAGATGTACGACAACGAGGAAGCGGTGGGGCAGGGGATCCGCGCCAGCGGCGTCGCGCGCGACCTCCTCTTCGTCACCACCAAGGTGTGGTGGACCAACCTCGCGGCTCCCGAGGCGGCACTCGCGGCGAGCCTGAAGCGCCTGCGCCTCGACCACGTCGATCTCTTCCTGATCCACTGGCCGAACCCGGCGATCCCGCTCGCCTCCACGCTGGCGGCGATGGTGGGGCTGAAGGAGCGCGGGCTCGCGCGCGCGATCGGCGTCGCCAACTTCCCTGCCGGCCTGCTCCGGGAGGCGGTCAGCACCGGCGCGCCGATCGCCTGCAACCAGGTCGAGTACCACGTGATGCTGAGCCAGGAGCCGGTGCTGCGCGTCGCGCGCGCCCACGACATCGTCGTGACGGCGTACTCGCCGCTCGGCAAGGGCGGTCTCGCCGAGGATCCCACACTTGCCGCGATCGGCCGCCGCCACGGCGTGACCGGCGCGCAGGTGGCGCTCGCCTGGCTGCTCGAGCAGGACCGGGTCGCGGCGATTCCCAAATCGGGCCGGATCGAGAACATGCGCGCCAATCTCGCCGCGCTCGATCTGCGTCTGACGGACGAGGACCGCGCCGCGATCGCCGCGCTGCCGAAGAACCGCCGCTTCGTGAACCCGTCCTGGTCGCCGGCCTGGGATCAGGCCGCCTGATGCCCGGTCCGCGCCGCCGGCACGCCCTGCGCGGAGACGGCTACCCCCTCTCCCAGCCGCGCGCCGTCTGGCGCCAGTAGGTCAGCGTGTGGCCCGCTTCCCTGGCGGCGGTCCAGCGCTGACGTGCCGCCGCCACCGCCACCTCGTCGCGCCCGTCGAACAGGTCGAACACCCGCTCGAAGTCGTCGAGCCGCGCCGAGGTCGCGCCCTCGACCAGGAACAGGAAGCGCGCTCCGTTCGGCGCCTCGTCCTCGGTGGTGAGCCAGATCGGCTGCAGATCCGCCTCGCCGGTCGCGCGCGTGCCGTGCGGCAGCCAGTCGGGGTCGGGGCAGAGCCAGAGCGCCGTGTCGAGCGCGGCCACGCGCTCCTCGGACGCCGCCTTCACCACCGCCCGCCCGCCCGCCTCGAGCACGCGGCCGAGCAGTTTCGGCAAGGCGACCTCCAGGGCCGTGCGCGTCAGGTGGTAGAAGCCGATCTCAGCCATCCGCGGCATCGAAGCGCAGCGCGACGAGCCGGTCGAGCAGCCGCACGCCGAAGCCCGTCGCACCCTCGGGGCCGAGCGCATCCGCCTCCTGGCGCAGTTCCACCCCGGCGATGTCGAGATGCGCCCAGGGAACCTCGCCGACGAAACGGTGCAGGAACGACGCCGCGTGGCAGGCATCGGGCTGGAACCGCTCGGCGACGCAGTTCCTCACGTCGGCGATCTCGCTCCGCAGCACCTCGCCATACGCTTCCCCGAACGGCATCGGCCAGACCGGCTCGTCCACCGCCTCGCCGGCGGCGGCGAGCTGCGCCGCGAGCGCCGCGTCGGAGGCGAACAGCCCGGCGCGATGGTGGCCGAGGGCCACCACGATCGCGCCCGTCAGCGTGGCGAGGTCGATGATCGCCGCGGGCTCGAGCGCGCGCCGCGTCCAGGCGAGGCAGTCGGCGAGCACCAGGCGCCCTTCGGCATCCGTGTCGATCACCTCGATCGTGGTGCCGTCCACCGCGCGCACGACATCGGAGGGGCGCTGCGCCTCGGCCCCGATCATGTTCTCGACCAGGCCCAGCACGGCGACCGCCGGGGCGGGCGCGCGGCGGCGCGCGAGCGCCAGCATCGCGCCGGCGCAGGCGGCGGCGCCGGCCATGTCCGCGCGCATCTCCCACATCCGGTCGGCGGGCTTGATGTCCACACCCCCGGTGTCGAAGGTGACTCCCTTGCCGACGAAGGCGACGGGCGGCGCGCCGATCGTGCCCCGCCAGCGCAGCACCGCGAGGCAGGGCGGGTTGGCGCTGCCGCGCGCCACGCCGAGGAGCGCGCCGAAGCCCTCGCGCCTCAGCCACGCGGCATCGCGGATCTCGACCTTCAGCCCCTCGTCCTCGAGGGCGCGCAGCCGCGCGGCGAAGCTCGTGGGGGTGAGGCGGTTGGACGGCTCGGCGACCAGGTCGCGCGCGTAGAGCGTGCCGGCGACCCCGGGCGCCAGCGTCTCCCATGCCGCGCCGGCGGCGCGCGTGTCGTGCACGATCACCTCGAGCCGCGCGAGCCGTTTCGGCGCCTCCGGATCGGGGCGCGTCTTCAGCGCCTCGAAGCGCCAGGCGCCGAGGCAGGCGCCGACCGCGGCCTCGGCGGCAAGGTCCGGCGCGAGCGCGCGCGCAT
>NZ_VIKA01000054.1 GCF_006704265.1 Elioraea sp. Yellowstone
GTGCCAGGGCGTGGTCCTCGCTGCCGCGGATGGTCTCCGCCAGCGCAACCGTCTCGGCCGAGGGCTGGGCACGGAGATGGCGGGCGAGCGCCGAGCGGCAGGCCTCGAAGGCCTCGAGCGCCTGGCGCCGCTCGCCGCGCGCGGCGTGCGCCCGCATCAGGCTGCGCCAGGCCTGCTCGTGCGCCTCGTCGATCGCAAGCAGCCGGCGCGCCGCCTCGATCTGCGACTCGGGGGTGTTGGCGGCCTCGAGCAGCCGCTCGCCCAGGCTGCGCGCATGGTCGCGCAGGTGCCGCCGTTCCTCGGCGAGCCAGGCGTCCATCGCCGGATCGAGCCCGTCGAGATCCTCGAGCAGCGGCGCGTCGTAGAGGTCGAGCGCGGCCGCACCCGCCGGGCCTGCGCGGGCGACCTCGTGCGCATCCACCCAGAGCGCGTCGGCATCGGCCCAGACCTGGTCGCGATTCGCGTGCAGGATCGGCGCGCCGCACGGGGCAAGGGCGAGGGTGAGCTCGTGCAGCGCCTGGCGCAGCGAGGCGCGCGCCTGCTCGCGGTCGCGGGTGGACCAGAGGAGCCCGGCCAGGCGCTGGCGCTGCACCGGGCGCGGCGCGGCCAGCGCCAGGATCGCAAGCAGCGCGCGGGTCTTGCGCACGCGCGGCAGCACGCGCTCGCTGGTCACGCTCCAGGCGTCCATCGGACCGATCAGCTTCAGGCGCAGGCGCGGCGAGGCGGGCCCGGCTCCGGGGGGGGCGAGACCGGCAGGGATCGGGTCAGCCACGGCGGACATGGTGCAGCACGGCAGGACGTTAACCCAGGGTGGAACGTTTGCACTATCCTGCACGTTCGGTTTTTGCCTCGGGCACGGGATTTTTCGTCTGGGGGGCGCGGAACGGCAGGCCGGCGGAGCGGCCTCCCCCCCCCTTCAGCGGCCGCCGAGTCGGCTGAAGCCCCGATCGCCGCTCAGGGCAACCGCACACCGCAGCAGCGCCGGACTCCGCGGCCGATGTCCCGGTGCGGCGCGCCCGGAGAGGCCGGCGCCCCTGCCGGCGCGGAACCCCGGCATCCGCGCCGCGCGGCTGTCCTCCCCGACCCGCACGCGCGACCCTCCGCGCAGAGGTCGGGCCCATGCGCTCCGGGTGTCAAACCAGCACACAGGCGGCCCCGCGCTCGCCGCGACGCCGCCACGACGGATAGGCGGCCCGGCAGGCGTCGCGCGCATGCGGACAGCGCGGGTGGAAATGGCAGCCGGAGGGCGGGTTGGCCGCCGAGGGGATCTCGCCGACGATGCGGGGCAAGACGCCGCGCCCGGCCGGGTCAGGCACCGGCGAGGCGTCGCGCAGCATCCGCGCGTAGGGGTGCAGCGGCTCGGTGAACACCGCGCCGACCTCGCCCTCCTCGACGATGCGGCCGAGATACATCACCGCGACACGGTCGCAGAACCAGCGTACGACGCCGAGATCGTGGCTGACGAAGACGAAGGCAAGATTGCGCCGCTTCTGCAGGTCGCGCAGCAGCAGCAGCACTTGCGCCTGCACCGAGACGTCGAGCGCCGAGACCGGCTCGTCGGCGATCAGCAGCTCGGGCTCGACGGTGAGCGCGCGCGCGATGCCGATGCGCTGGCGCTGGCCGCCCGAGAACTCGTGCGGATAGCGATCGAGCGCGGAAGGCGGCATGCCGACCTCGTCGAGCAGCGCGGCCGCGCGGTCGCGCGCCGCGCGGCCCGAGGCGAGCCCGTGCACGCGCATCGGCTCGGTCAGCGCCTGGCCGATCGTGCGGCGCGGATTGAGCGACGAGTAGGGGTCCTGGAAGATGATCTGCATGCGCCGCCTGAGCCGGGCCAGCGTCTCGCCGCGCGCGGCGCGCACATCCGCGCCGTCGAACCGCACCGTGCCGCCATCCGGCTCGATCAGGCGCAGCACCGCGCGCGCGACCGTGGACTTGCCACAGCCCGATTCGCCGACGAGCCCGTAGGCCTCGCCACGGCGGACGCTGAACGAGACGCCATCGACCGCGCGCACCGTCGTCGTGACCGGGCGGGGGAAGCCCCTCGTCACGGTGAAATGCTTCACCAGCCCGTCGACCTCAAGCAGCGGCATCATTCGGCGCGGAGCTTCGGATCGGTCGCGTCGCGCAGCCCGTCCCCCACCATGTTCAGCCCCAGCACCAGGAGCAGGATGGCGATGCCCGGGAAGATCGCGAGCCAGGGCGCGTCGAGGATGTTCTCGAAACCGTCGCGCATCATCCCGCCCCAGGTCGGTGTCGGCGGCTTCACGCCGAGCCCGATGAACGAGAGCGACGCCTCGGTGCGCACGGCGGTCGCCATCCAGAGGCTGCCCATCACCAGAACCTCGGAGAGGATGTTCGGCAGGATGTGCACGAACAGGATGCGCGCGTGGCTGTAGCCGAGCGCGCGGCCAGCCTCGACGAAGGCGCGTTCCTTCAGCGCCAGGACCGGCGCGCGGGCGATGCGCGCGAAGGGCGCAATCGCGGTGAGCCCGATCGCGACGACCAGATTGACCAGATCGGGGCCGAGCAGCGCCACCACGATCAGGCCGAGGATCAGGCTGGGGAAGGACAGCAGCACGTCCATCACCTGCATGACGAAGGTGTCGAAGCGGCCGCCGACATAGCCGGAGATCATGCCGATCGCGCCGCCGATCGCGATCGCCGCGGCGATCGCCGTCAGCGAGACGATGAGGCTGATCCGCCCGCCCCAGAGGATGCGCGAGAGCACGTCGCGCCCGAAATAGTCGGTCCCGAGCGGGTGGTCGCCGCCCGGCGGGCGCAACTGCTCGACCACGTTCTGCTCGATCGGATCGTGCGGGGCGATCAGCGGCGCGAGGATCGCCGACAGCGCCACCAGCACGCAGAGGATGATGCCGATCCCGGTCGTCGGGTTCGCCAGGAAGCGCGCGGCCGCGCGACGCAGCGGCGAAACTGGCACGACGGCGGGCGCGGCAGCCCTCGTCATGCGTGCTTCACCCGCGGATCGATCAGCCCGTAGGTGAGGTCCGTGATCAGGTTCACGACGACGATCAGGAAGCAGTAGATCACCATCAGGCCCTGCAGCATCGCGTAGTCGCGCTGGTTCAGGGCGCCGACGATGATCTTGCCCAGGCCCGGCCGGTTGAAGACGATCTCGGTCAGCACCGAATTGCCGATCAGGATGCCGACATAGAGCCCGACCACGGTGACGACCGGGATGAGGGCGTTGCGCAGCCCGTGCCTCCACACCACGGCCCGCCAGGGCACCCCCTTGGCGCGCGCGGTGCGGATGAAGTCCTCCGACAGCACGTGCAGCATCGCGCTGCGCGTCACCCGCGTGATGTAGGCCGCCATCACCAGCCCGAGCGTGATCGCGGGCAGCACGAGCTTGTGCAGCCGGTCCACCGGATCGGCGAGATCGGCATTGCCGATCACCGGGAAGATCCTCCAGTGCAGCGCGAACAGCAGCAGCAGGAAGATCCCGGAGACGAAGACGGGGAAGGAGAGGCCGAGCAGCGAGAGGATGCGCGCGGCGACGTCGATCGCGCGGTTGCGGTGCAGCGCCGCCCAGATCCCGACCGGCACGCCGACCACCGTGCCGATCAGCATCGCCGCGGCGGTGAGATCGAGCGTGTGCGGCAGCACGGCGGCGACCTCGCTGACGATCGGCCGTCCGGTCACGAGCGAGGTGCCGAAATCGCCGGTCAGCGAGGCGAACAGGAACTCGAGATACTGCTCGTGCAGCGGACGGTCGAGCCCAAGACGCGCGCGCAGGGCGGCGATCGCCTCGGGGGTCGCCTGATCGCCGAGGATCACCAGGGCCGGATCGCCCGGCACGATGCGGACGATCACGAACACCAGCGTCAGCACGGCGATCAGGGTGGGCGCGGCGGCGATCAGCCGCCGCACCGCGAAACCGATCATTCGCCGGCCCCGGCCGGACGACCCTCGCTCACCGGAATCGCGTCGCCTCGGTGATCAGCGGTCCGAGCGACATCGAGCCCTTGAGCTCGTAGCCGTAATCGACGTTGCCGTAGCGCGCGAACACCAGCAGGGTCTCGAACAGCGGCACACCGCAGACCGCCTCGACCAGCTTGCGCTGCGCGGCGGCCCAGAGGGCAAGCTGCTTCTGCGGGTCGGTCTCGACGCGCGCGGCGTCGATCTCGGCATCCGCCATCGCACAGTGGCTGAAGTTGGTGACGGCGGTCGGCGTCTTGACGATCGATCGCCCGTGGTAGAACTGCGTGAGGTAGATGTCGGCGACCGGGAAGCGGGCCGCGGCATAGTAGACGAGCGGGCTCAGATCCTGGCGGATCTGCTGGTGGAAGGTCGCGTGCTCGACCACCTGCAGGTCGAGCGTGATGCCGACCCGGCGCAGCTGCTGCTGCACCACCTGCATGGCACTCAGCATTTCCGGCAGCTGCGTGTGGATCACGCGCACCGAGATCCCGTTCGGATGCCCCGCCTCGGCGAGCAGCGACCGCGCCCGTGCCTGGTCGAAGCCGGGCAGCGGGACGTCGGGGGTGAAGCCGAGATAGCCGCGGGGGACGAGCGACTGGCCCTCGCGCGCGACCGCCTCGCCGCGCCAGCGCACGAGCTCGGAACGATCGATCGCGTGCGCGACCGCACGGCGCACGCGGATATCGTCGAACGGCGGCTGGCGGGTATTGATGTTCAGGATGGCGAGTTCCGCCGGCTCGAACACGTCGACGACCACGTTCGGCAGCCGCCGCGTGCGCTCGATCCACGCCGTCTGGGCGCGGCCGTAGTTGATGTCGAGCTCGCGGTTCTGGAAGGCGAGGTCGCGCGAGGCGTCGGACGGGATGAAGCGGTACGAGATCCGCTTGATCTGCGGTGCACCGCGGAAGTAGCCCTCATGCGCCGCGAGCTCGAGCGACTGGTTCGGCGTCACGGAGGCGAAGGCGAAGGGGCCGGAGCCGATCGGCGCGCGCATGAAGGCGTCGCCCTTCTGCTCGACCGCGCGCTTGGAGACGATGTAGCCGCCGGCATAGTTGGTCACCAGTCCGAGCAGGCTCGGCACGTTCTCGCGCAGGCGGATCCGCACCGTGTGCGGGTCGACCACCTCGACCGATTCGAAGGCGCGGAAATCGCCCGAGAAGGCCGAGGTCGAGGACTGCGCGGCCTTGCGCAGGCTGAAGGCCACGTCCTCGGCCGTGACCTCGCCGAACCCGCCATGGAACTGCACGCCGCGACGCAGGACGAAGGTCCAGGTGCGGCCGTCCGCGCTCGCCTCCCAGCGCTCGGCGAGGTCGGGCTCGATCTCGGCCGGGTTGATGCTGCCGGGCTTGAACCGCACGAGGCCGTTGAACATCCAGGCGACCGCCACCCGGTCGATCGTCGAGACCGCGAAATGCGGATCGAGCCGGCCGACATCCTGGGCGGCCATGCCGACATTCAGCGTCGTCCGCGGCTGCGCGGCCGCCGTTCCGCCGAACGCCGCGACGCCGAGCGCCGCCGCGCCCGCGAGCAGTGCCGCACGAAGTCTCATCGTTCCGCCTCCTGTCGTTCCCGTCGTGCCGCGATCATGTCGGCATCACGTCGCGCTGCCAAGGGCGAAGCGGTCGATGCGGAAGGGCTCGAGGGGCACGTCGGTGCGCCCGTCCAGCACCAGCTCGGCGAGGATCGCGCCGATCCCGGGCCCGAGCATGAAGCCGTGGCCGGAGAAGCCGAAGGCATGGATCAGCCCCGGCGTGGTGCGGCTCGGCCCGATCACCGGCAGCCCGTCCGGCATCTCGCCATCGATGCCGGTCCAGCTCCGGATCACGTGGATGCCGGCGAGGCGGGGGACGAGCTCGACCGCCCGCGCCATCGCCGCGAGGGTGGACTCCGGCAGCGGTCTGGCCCAGGGCACGGCAGGATCGCTCGCGCCGCGGCCGCCGCCGAAGATCACGTTGCCGCGGCGGATCTGGCGCAGATAGACGTCGCCGCCCACCACGCCCATGTTCGGCTCGATGAAGTAGGGGATCGGCTCGCTCACCAGCATGTTCGGGGCGAGCGGCGCGACCGGCACCGCCTCGCCGAAGCGTGCGGCGATCGTGCCACCCCAGTAGCCCATGCAGTTGAGCGCGACGGGAGCGCGCCAGGTACGGCCGCCATGCGTGACGACGAAGTCTGCGCCGTCATGCGCGATCTGCTCGACCGGCGTCCGCTCGTTGATCTCGGCGCCTTTCGCGCGCGCCGCGCGCGCGAGGGCCGGGGCGAGCAGGCGCGGGTTGGCCGCGCCGTCCTCGGGTGCGAACGCGCCGGCGACCACGCGCGGGCCGAGCCACGGCCAGCGCTCGCGCAGGCGGTTGGAGCCGATCAGTTCCAGCGGCAGGTCGTGCGCGCGCGCCACCTCCATGTAGCCGGCGAGCTCAGCCTCCTCCTCGGCGCTGCGCGCGAGCTTCAGATGGCCGGTCACCTCGAACTCGGCATCCGTGCCGATCAGCTCCGGCAGCCGCGCCCAGATCTCGCGCGCGCGCCGCGCGATCGGCAGCTCCGCCGGGTGCCGCCCGTTCTGTCGCACGCCGCCGTAGTTCACGCCCGAGGCCTGGCTGCCCACCAGCCCGCGCTCGAACAGCACGACGCGCGCGCCGCGCCGCGCGAGATGCAGCGCAGCCGAACAGCCGGCGCCGCCGCCGCCCAGGATCAGCACGTCGTGCGCCGTGCTCATTCCGCGGCCTCGGCGAGGATCGGGATCGGCTTCACCGGCGGCTGGCCGCGCAGCCGGCCGACGGCGGCAACGTCGCAGCCGAGCGCGTCGGCGAGGATCTCGGCGGCCGGCGGCCCGCACACGCGCCCCTGGCAGCGTCCCATGCCGACGCGGGTGAACGCCTTGGCGCGGTTCACCTCCGCCGCGCCCCCCGTGACGTGGCTTGCGCGCGCCGCCGCGCGCAGCTCGCCCGCCGTGATCGCCTCGCACCGGCAGACGATCGTCGCGTCGGGGGTGCGCGCGGCGAGAGCCGACGGGTAGGGGAAGGCGCGTTCGAGCGCGGCGCGGACGCGCGGGAGGCGGGCGAGCGCGCGGTCCAGCCGCGCGATCTCGGCGGCGTCCAATGCGGCCCCCGCATCCTCGAGGACCGCCCAGGCCGCACGCGCGCCGGCAAGCTCGGCCGCATCCGCCCCGGCGATCCCCGCGCCGTCGCCGGCGAGATAGAGGCCGGCGACCGGGGTCCGGCCCGCGCGATCGCGTTCCGGCACCCAGTTGCGCTCGATCGCCTCGAAGCGGAACGGCACGCCGGCGAGATCGGCGAGCTGGCTCTCCGGCTTGAGCCCGAAGCCGAGCCCGACCGCGTCGCAGGCGATGCGGTGCTCCCGCCCCCTGCGGTCGCGAACGCGCACGGCCTCGACCGCGTCCGTTCCCTCGAGCGCGACCGGCGTCCCGCCCTCGATGACGCGCACGCCGGCAAGATGCAACCGCGCGACGAGTGCCAGGCCCTTGGCGAAGGTCGCGGGATCGGCGAGCAGCCCGGCGGCCGCGCGCGCCTTGGTCCGCAACGGCGTGGTGTCCAGCACCAGCGCGACCGCGGCGCCCGCCTTCAGGTACTGGGTTGCCGTGAGCCAGAGCAGCGGCCCGGTGCCGATGAAGGCGACGCGGCTGCCGATCGCCACCCCTTGCGCCTTCAGAGCGATCTGTGCAGCCCCGAGCGTGAACACGCCGGGCAGCGTCCAGCCCGGCACCGGCACGATCCGCTCCATCGCGCCGGTGCAGAGGATGGCGCGGTCGAAGGCGACCGTCTCGTGCCGCCCGGCGCGGAACGTGTCGAGCACGCCCGGACGGATGTTCCAGGCCAGCGTGCCGGGGCGCCAGTCGCTCGCCGCGCGCAGCCGGTCGCCGGCGGCGTGGATCGCCTCCGCCTTGGCCCCCTCGGTGCCGTAGAGGTCGCGAGGGCTGCGCGTCGTGCCGGCGGGAGGCCGCTGGTAGATGCGGCCGCCAGTCGCCGGCGCCTCCTCGACCCAGACGGGGCGAAGCCCGGCCCGCACCAGCACCTCGACCGCGCGCGTGCCCGAGGGGCCGGCGCCGACCACCGCGACCGTCATGGCCGTCATGTGCGCCGCACCGCCATGCCGGGTTCCAGGATGGTGGTGCAGGCGCGCACGCGCCCGAGCCCGTCCACCCAGACGAGACAGTCCTGGCACACGCCCATCCAGCAGAATCCGGCGCGATTGCCGTCGCCGAACTCGCTTGCGCGCACATGGCCGGCATTCGTCAGGATGGCGGTCAGCAGCGTATCGCCGGCGAGCGCCTCGGCCGGCGCGCCGTCGAGCGTGAAGGCGAGGCGCGGCCGATCGGCGTCGGCAAGCCGCACCAGCCTCACAGCATCGGCTCCAGCCGGCAGTTCACCAGAAGCTCCGCGACCACCGCGTGCGCGGGCAGGCGCAGCACGGTCTCGATCAGGGCGGCAATATCCTCCGGCCGGCTCATCTGCTCGCGCGGATGCCTGGTGACATGCGCCGTCATGTCGGTATCGACGAAGCCCGGGCAGATCGCGGTGGCGCGGATGCCGTGATCCCAGCCCTCGCGGCGGATCGCGTGCGCCAGCGCCACGGCGGCGAACTTGCTCGCCGCGTAGCCCATGTTCTCGTTCGCCACCCGCTTGCCGGAGAGCGAGGCGAGGATCGCGACCCGACCGCTCCCCGAAGCGACCAGATGCGGCCAGGCGGCGCGCACCAGGTGCTTCGGCCCCTTGACGTTGACGGCCCAGAGCGCGTCCAGCGCGGTGTCGTCGCGATCGAGCAGGCGTGCCATGGGATTGATCCCGGCGGCGGCGACCACGGCGTCGATGCGGCCGAAGCGGTCCGCCGTGGCGGCGGCCCAGGCATCGGCGGAGGCCGGATCCTCGGCGTCGTAGCGGTGCGCGAACAGCCGGTTGGAGGCGGGCAGGCCGTGCCGGTCGCGCACGCCGGCCGAGACGCTGAAGCCGCTCGCGAGCAGCTTGAGCACGACCGCCCGGCCGATGCCGCGTGCCGCGCCCGACACCATGGCCACACGGCCTTCAGCCTCAAGCATCCGCGAACGCTCCCGTCGTCACATGGCAGCGCACGCGATGCCCCTCGCCCACCGACACGAGCGTCTGGTCGTGCTCGCAGCCGTCACGTCTGAGCGGGCAGCGCGGTGCGAAGCGGCAGCCTTGCGGCATGGCATCGAGCGCGGGCACGCGGCCGGGGATCGCGGCGAGGTCCTGGCCGGCGCGGTCCATGCGCGGAATGGTGGCGAACAGCGCCCGCGTGTAGGGATGGCCGGGCGCGGCAAAGATCGCGTGCACCGGCCCCTCCTCGACGATCTCGCCCGCGTACATTACCGCGACCCGGTCGGCGATCTGCGCCACCACGCCGAGATTGTGGGTGATGAACAGCACCGAGGTGCCGTGGCGCGCACGCAGATCGGCAAGCAGCCCCAGCACCTGCGCCTGGATCGTCACGTCGAGCGCGGTGGTCGGCTCGTCGGCGAGCAGCACCGCCGGTTCGCAGGCGAGCGCCATGGCGATCATCACGCGCTGGCGCATCCCGCCCGAGAACTGGTGCGGATACTCCGAGAGCCGCGCCGCCGCGGAGGGGATCTTCACCTCCTCCAGGAGCGCGAGCGCCTGCTTGAGCGCCTGCCTGCGCGGAAGGCCCCGATGGCGGATCAGCGGCTCGGCCACCTGGTCGCCCACCGTCATCACCGGATTGAGGCTGGTCATCGGCTCCTGGAAGATCATCGCGACGCGATCGCCGCGGATCCTCTCCAGTTCCGATTCCGGGAGACCCGTGATCTCGCGGCCCTCCAGCACGATCCGCCCGGCGGCGATCCGACCGGCCGGCGCCGGCACCAGCCCCATGATCGAGAGCGCCGTCATCGACTTGCCGCAGCCGCTCTCGCCGACGAGGGCCAGCGTCTCGTTGCGCGCGAGCGTGAAGGAGACGTCCTTCACCGCCGGATACCACACGCCGCCGATGCGGAACTCGGTGCGCAGCCCCTCGACCGCGAGCGCCGTCATGCCGCCGCCTGATCGGCCAGCCGCGCCGGAGCGAGGGGTGCGATGGCGGGATTCGAGAGGCCGCGCATTGCGCATGCGGCCAAGGAGAGGCGCCGGGCCGTGCAGGCCGCACGGGGCATCGGGCCCGCCACCGCGGCGCGCCCGCCGGCCACCACCAGATCGAACCGCTGTGTCATCGTTCGCATTATCCGGTCCCCCGCCCCGACCCGCAAGGCGCCGAGGGCGCCGGAACGGCGTCCGGGCGACCGGCCGCGCATTCCCTCGGCTCCGCCGATCCGCCGACGCCACGGAGGCGGGTTGCGGGCGCGGGCTCCAAAGCCTGCGCCAGGGCGCGTCGGCATCGCCCGGCCCCGTTGCCCGGGACGCCATCCGCTGCCCGGCTCATGCGAGCAGGCGGCGCAGCGTCGCAGCGAAGCGCGCGGCGATCGCGTCCTCCGCTCCGTGCCGGCCTGCCGCGATCACCGGCCGGCCGGCGACGTAGACGTCCCGCACCAGCGCGGGGGCGGGCGCGAAGACGAGGGTGTCGGCGATCGTGCCGCCCCCGCGCCCGGCGAGCAGCGGATGCGCACCGTCGAGCACGACCAGATCGGCGCGGCGCCCGGGCGCGATCGCGCCGGCAGGCTGCGCCGCCGCCTGTGCGCCCGATGCGGCCGCGTGCTGCCATAGCGCGGTGCCGGCGGAGGGCTCCGCCTCGCTCGCGCCGACCGCGCGCCGCAGATGCGTGAGCCGCTGCGCGTAGTCGAGCATGCGCAGCTCCCCCGCCGCATCGGTGCCGACATGGCTGTCGGTGCCGATGCCGAAGGCTCCGCCCGCCGCGCGCCAGGCGAGGAAGGGGAAGATCCCGTCGCCGAGATTGCCCTCCGTGGTCGGACACAGCCCGGCCACCGCGCCGGCCGCGGCGAGCCCCGCCGTCTCCGTCGCGTCCATGTGCGTCGCGTGGACCACGCACCAGCACCGATCGAGAGGCAGGTGCGCGAGCAGCCGTTCGACCGGGCGTTGTCCCGTCGCGGCGAGGCATTCCTCGACCTCGCGCGGCTGCTCGGCGGCGTGGATGTGCAACGGTGTGAGAGGATCGTCGCGCCGGACCGCAGCGGCGAAGGCGCCGAGTTCCTGCACCGTCACCGCGCGCAGGCTGTGCGGCGCCGCGCCGACGCGGAGCAGCGGGTCGGATGCGGCCTCGCGGCGCAGCGCGGCGATGATGTCGAGCACGGTCTGCGCCGGCAGCAGGAAGCGGCGCTGGCCCTCGCCGGGCGGCCGGCCGAAGCCGCCGTGGCGATAGAGGCTCGGCAGGATGGTGCGCGCGATCCCGGCCTGCCGCGCTGCGGCGAGGATGCGCCAGGCCATCTCCGCCGGGTCGGCGTAGGGCGCGCCGGCGGGATCGGTGTGCAGGTAGTGGAACTCGGCCACGCTCGTGAAGCCGCCCTTCAGCAAGGCGACATAGAGCTGCGCCGCGATCGCCTCGACGTCATCGGGCGTCAGCCGGCCGAGGAAGCGGTACATGGTCTCGCGCCAGGACCAGAAATGGTCCTCGCCCGAGGGGCTGCGCGTCTCCGCAAGCCCCGCCATGGCGTATTGGAACGCATGGCTGTGCAGGTTGGTCATGCCGGGCAGCACGGGCCCGGCGAGGGGCGTGGCGCCGCCGCGGCGCACGCCGGCGTTGACCGAGGCGATCGTTCCGTCCGGCGCGATCGCGACCGCCACGTCGCGCGCCCAGCCACCGGGCAGGAGCGCCCAGGGCGCATGAAGTGTCGTGCCGTCGATCACGCTGTTCCGCTCCCGCTGTCTTGCCGCGCTCCGGCCCGTCGCTAGGATGCGTCACGACAGGCTGGACCGACCAGAGGGGCTGGGCATGACGTGGCGTGTCGGCGTCGATTCCGGGGGCACGTTCACGGATGTCTGCCTGTTCGACGAGGCGACCGGCCGGATCGCGGTCTGGAAGGTCGCCTCCACCCCCGACGATCCGTCGCGCGCGATCGCGCAGGGCGTGGATGAGGGGATGCGGCGGGTCGGCGGCGGCCCGGGCGACGTTGTCTATTTCGGACACGGCACGACGGTCGCGACCAACGCGCTGATCCAGCACCGTGGCGTGCCGACCGGGCTCGTCACCACCGCGGGCTTCCGCGACCTCCTGGAGATCGGCCGGCAGAAGCGCCCCGATCTCTACGACCTCCAGGTGGACAAGCCGCCGGTGCTGGTCGCGCGCGACCTCAGGCTCGAAGTGCCCGAGCGGGTGCGCCACGACGGCACGGTCGAGACGCGGCTGGACGAGACCGCCCTGCGCGAGGCCGCCCGCGCGCTGAAGCGGGCGGGTGTCGCCGCGGTCGCGGTGTGCTTCCTCTACGCCTTCGTCCGCCCCGACCACGAACAGGCCGCGCGACGCATCCTCGCCGAGGAGCTGCCCGAGGCATTCCTCTCGGTCAGCCACGAGGTCGCGCCCGAGTTCCGCGAGTTCGAGCGCCTGTCCACGGCCGTGGTGAACGCGTATCTCGGCCCGGTGATGCAGGGCTACATCCGCCGGCTCGCCGACCGTCTGGCCGCGCTCGGCATGACGGCGACACCGCACCTGACGCAGTCGAACGGTGGCGTGATGGGGCTGGAGGCGGCGGCGAACCTGCCGGTGCGCATGGTGCTTTCAGGCCCCTCCACCGGCGTGGTCGGCGCCCAGGCGATCGGGCGGCTCGCGGGGTTCCCCGACCTGATCACCTTCGACATGGGCGGTACCAGCACGGATGTCGCGCTCCTGCAGAGCGGCGAGCCCAGGCTCGCGAGCGAGAGCATCGTGCACGGCTATCCGATCAAGGCGCCGATGCTCGACATCCACACGGTCGGTGCCGGCGGCGGCTCGATCGCCCATGTGGACAGCGGCGGCCTGCTGAAGGTCGGGCCGCGCAGCGCCGGCGCCGATCCGGGGCCGGTCTGCTACGACCGCGGCAACGACGAGCCCACCGTGACGGACGCGAACGTGGTGCTCGGCGCGTTGCACCCGACGCATCTGCTCGGCGGGCGGATGCCGATCCGCCGCGAGCTCTCGATCGCCGCGATCGAGCGGCTGGCGAAGCGGCTTGGCATGGACACGATGGAGACCGCGCAGGGCATTCTCTCGGTCGTCACCGCCAACATGGCGAAGGCGATCCGCGTGATCAGCGTGCAGCGCGGCCACGATCCGCGCGACTACACGCTGATGGCCTTCGGCGGCGCGGGCCCGCTGCACGCCGCGCGGCTCGCGCGCGAGCTTGAGATCCGGCGCGTGCTGGTGCCGCGCAACCCCGGCATCCTGTGCGCGATGGGGCTGCTGCTGACCGACCTGCGCGCCGATTTCGCCGCCACGCGGCTGACCCCGCTCGGCAAGGAGGCGCTCGCGCCGATGCGCGAGGCCTTCGAGACGCTGGCCGCGCAGGCCGGCGCGTGGTTCGACCTCGAGGGGATCCCCGCCGAGGCGCGCCGCGTCGCGCGCACCGTCGACATGCGCTATGCCGGGCAGAACTACGAGCTGCCGGTGGCGCTGCCGGACGGACCGTTCGATGCCTCGACGCTGGCCCTGCTGGCGGACGGCTTCGCCGCCGAGCACCGCCGGATGTACGGCTTCGTCGCCGAGGGCGAGCCGGTGCAGCTCGTCACCTTCCGCATCGAGGCCACGGGAGTGGTGCGCAAGGCCGCGTTCGGCGCGAAGCCGCCCGGACCGGAGGATGCGGGCGCCGCGCGCGAGGGCGTGCGCGACGTCTGGCTGCCGGAGGCGGGCGGCTTCACCGCCGTGCCGGTCTATGCGCGCGACCGGCTCAGCCCGGGCAACCGCATCGCGGGCCCCGCGATCGTCGAGCAGATGGATTCGACCACGCTCGTGCTGCCCGGCATGGGCGCGCGCGTGGACGGCTACGAGAACCTGATCCTGGAGGCCGCCGCGTGAACGCGATCCTGGACATCGCCCGACCCCGGGTCGATCCGATCACGGTCGAGGTGATCGGCTCGGCGCTCTCCTCGATCGTCGAGGAGATGGGCGAGGCGCTGGTGCGCGCCTCCTACTCGACCAACATCAAGGAGCGGCGCGACTGCTCCACCGCGCTGTTCGACGTCGAGGGCCGCACGCTCTGCCAGGCCGAGCACATCCCGATCCATCTCGGCAGCTTCATCGGCGTGGTCGAGCGCATCCTGAAGCGCCACCCGCTCGAGCAGATCCGCCCCGGCGACGTGTTCGTCGGCAATGACGCCTACGAGGGCGGCGGCACGCACCTGCCCGACATCGTGCTCGCCGAGCCGATCTTCGTCGAGGGCCGCATCGTCGCCTGGGCGGTGAACCTCGCGCATCACGCCGACTTCGCCGATCGCGGCCATGCGCACATCTACCAGGAGGGGCTGCGCATCCCGCCGATCCGGCTCTACCGCGAAGGCCGGCTGCAGGAGGACATCCAGGAGCTGATCCTGCTGAACTGCCAGGTGCCGCGCGAGCGCCTCTCCGACCTGCGCGCGCAGATGGCGGCGAACCGGCTGGGTGTCGCGCGGATGCAGGCGCTCTGCGCCAAGTACGGCACCGAGACGGTGCTGGCCGCCGGTGCCGCGCTGCTCGACTACGCCGAGCGCAAGATGCGCGCCGGCATCGCCGCGATCCCCGACGGCGTCTGGCGCTTCGAGGATGTGCACGACAGCCCCGAGATCGAGGGCGAGCTCGCCCTCGCGATCGAGCTCGAGGTCAAGGGCGACACGATGCGCCTGCATTTCGACGGGCCGGACCAGGTGCGCGCGGGCATCAACATGACCTACACCGCGCTGCTCGCGACCGTCTATTACGCCGTCAAGACGGTGGTCGATCCCACCATCCTGCCCAATGCCGGCCTCGCCCGCCCGCTGATCGTCACCGCCCGCGAAGGCAGCGTGGTGAACTGCGTCCACCCGGCGGCGGTGAACGCGCGGCTCTCGACCTGCCAGCGCGTGGTCGACCTGATCCACGGCGCGCTCGCCCAGGCGGTGCCCGAGCGCGTCACGGCGGCGCACAACGGCGCCTGCTTCGTCGCGAGCTTCGTCGGGCGCCAGCCCGGCACGGGCGAGCCCTGGGTCTATCTCGAGACGATCGGCGGCGGCTTCGGCGCGCGCGCGACCAAGGACGGGCTCGACGGCGTGCACGTGCACACGACCAACACCTCGAACCTGCCGGTCGAGGCGCTGGAGACCGAGTACCCGCTGACGCTCGTGCGCTACGAGCTGGTCGAGGGCTCGGGCGGGCCCGGCACCCATCGCGGCGGGATGGGGCTGCGCCGCGTCTATCGCGCCGAGGCGGAGTGTCGGCTCCGGCTCGACGGCGCGCGGTTCCGCTCGGCGCCCTGGGGTCTGCAGGGCGGCCTCCCCGGCGGCAAGGGCCGCTTCGTGTTCGGCCCCGGCGTCGAGCCCTTCCATCTCGGCAACGGGACATTGCGCGCGGGCGAGTGGGTGGAGATCATCACCCCGGGGGGCGGCGGCTACGGGCCGCCAGCGGGGCGCGACCGGGCGGCGGTCGCGCGCGACATCCGCGAGGGCCGCATCAGCGCGGCCGAGGCGCAGGCGATCTACGGCGCCGGCTAGCCCCGCGGTCGGCCCGGCCCGAGACAACCACCAAGGGAGACGACGATGACACCGACCCGACGTTCACTCCTCGCCGCCGGCGCGGCGCTGCCTTTGCTGCGGGCGTGGCCGGCTCGCGCGCAGCGCCAGCCCGGGGTGCTGCGTTTCGGCCTCTCCTCCTTTCCGCCGAGCATCCAGCCCTGGGTGAACACCGGCACGGCGGCGGCGACGGTGAAGCTCCTGATCCATCGCGGCCTCGTCTCCTTCGCGCCGGACGGCTCGCTGCGCGGCGAGCTCGCCGAGAGCTGGAGCAACGACAGCCCCACCACCTGGACGTTCCGGCTGCGCGAGAACGCGCTGTTCCAGAACGGCGACCGCGTCACCGCGGAGGATATCCGCTGGAACCTCGAGCAGATGGCGGCGGAACGCTCGACCGCCTACTACCGGGCCCAGGCGCAGCGGATCGCCCGGATCGAGACGCCCGATGCGCGCACCGTGCGCATCGTCACGATGGAGCCGATGGTCACGCTGCCGCTCTGGTTCGCGAACTACCACATGATGATGGTCTCGCCGCGCTCGCCGACCGGCGCGGGGACCCTGCCGATCGGCGCCGGCCCCTTCGTGCTCAGGGGCCAGGAGCGCGGTGTCGCGCTCGATCTCGAAGCGTTCGACCGCTACTACAAGCCGGGCCTTCCCAGGCTGCGCGGCATCCGCATGGTCGCCTATGCGGACGAGAACCTGCGCGTGGCCGCCTTGCAGGCAGGCGATGTCGACCTGATCGAGTATGTGCCCTGGCAGGCCATGGCCTCGATCGAGGCCGATCCGAAGCTCCGGCTGGACGCGACCGACGGGCCGTTCATGTACCTTGTGTTCAACGCGACGCGGCCGCACCTCGGCGATGCGCGCATCCGCCGCGCGATCGCGCATGCGATCAAGCGCGAGGAGATCGTCAAGGCCGCGTTCTTCGGCCGCGGCTCGCCGCTCGAGGGCCTGCCGCTGACGCCCGGCAGCACCTTCTACGACTCCGACCTGGCCTCGGGCTGGCGCTACGACCCCGCTCGCGCACGCGCCCTGCTCGCCGAGGCGGGGGTGCCGAACGGGTTCACCACCAGCATCCTCTCGACGGCGCAGTACGGGATGCACAAGGACACCGCCGAGGTGGTGCAGCAGAACCTCGCCGCGGTGGGCATCCAGGCCGAACTCCGCCTGCCCGACTGGGCGACGCGCGTCACGCTCGGCAATCGCGGGCAGTACGACATCGCGGTGATGGGCACGACCACCGAGAACAACGATCCGGACGGGCTGAGCACGCTGATCGACGGCTCGCTCGCGCCCTCCTATGTCCGCAGCATCGGGCTGCGCGTGCCGAGGATCGAGGAGCTCCTGGCGGCGGGCCGCGCCGAGTTCGACGAGGGCAAGCGGCGCGCGATCTACGCCGAGCTGCAGAGGATCGCGCTCGCCGAGGCGCCGATCGTCGGCCTCGCCTGGCGCAGCCAGGGCTACGCGATGACGCCCGACGTGAAGGGGTTCAAGGCGCTCGCCGGCGCGCTGAACTTCTTCTCCGGCATCACGCTCGAAGAGGCGTCGATCGGCTGACCGGCCGATGCTGCTCTGGACGGCCCGGCGCATCCTGGTCAGCCTGGTGCTGATCTGGATCGTCGCGACCGTGGTGTTCACGGTGATCCATCTGGTGCCGGGCGATCCCGCCGAGCTCCTGCTGAGCTCCGGCGGGATGGCGCCCGACCCGGCGGCGGTGGCCGAACTGCGCGAGCGGCTCGGCCTCGACCGGCCATTCCTCGTGCAGTACGGCGACTTCCTCGGCCGGCTCGCGCGCGGCGATCTCGGTGCCTCGATGATCGACGACCATCCGGTGATCGACGAGGTGCTGCTGCGCCTGCCGCGCACGCTCGAGCTGATCGCGGTGGGCGCCGTGCTCGCGGTCGTGATCGGCATTCCCGTCGGCACCGAGGCGGCGCTCAGGCGCGGCACGGCGTTCGACCGCGCGACCAGCGCCACGGCCGCGCTGCTGCTCGCGGTGCCGATCTTCGTCGTCGGCACGCTGCTGGTGCTGGTGTTCGCGCAGTGGCTGCGCTGGATGCCCGCCGGCGGCTACGTGCCGCTGGCGCAGGACCCGTGGCAGCACCTGACGCTCCTGACCATGCCCGCGCTCGCGATCGCCAAGGGCCTCGTCGCGGTGGTGTTCCGCATGACGCGCGCGGCGGTGCTGGATTCGCTCTCGCGCGACTTCGTGCGCACCGCGCGCGCCAAGGGGCTCTCGCCCACGCGCATCCTGGTCCACCACGTGGTGCGCAACGCCATCATCCCGGTGCTGACCGTGCTCGCGCTGCACATGGGCACGCTGCTCGGCGGCACGGTGCTGGTCGAATACGTGTTCAACTGGCCCGGCATGTCGACGCCGCTGCTCAAGGCGGTGGAGGCGCGCGACTACCCGATGGTGGTCGGCATCGTGCTGACCATCTCGGTGCTGTTCGTCGCGCTCAACCTGGTCATGGACCTGGTCTACGCCGCGCTCGATCCCAGGATCCGGCACGCGTGAGGCGGCTCGCGATTCCGGGTGCGCTGGTCGCGGCGATCGTGCTGATCGCCCTCGCCGCGCCGATCCTGGGCCTGCCCGACCCGGTGCAGCAGGATGTCGCCCGGCGCCTCTCCGGCCCCGGCCCGGGCAGCCTGCTCGGGCGCGACGAGTTCGGCCGCGACGTGCTCTCGCGCCTGATCTGGGGTGCGCGCGCCTCGCTGACGGTCGCCTTCGCCTCCGCCGGCATCGCCTGCGCGCTCGGCACGCTGCTCGGCCTGCTGGGCGGCTGGTTCCGGGGCCTGGGCGAACTCCTCGCGCTGCGCAGCATGGACATCGTGCTCTGCTTCCCGCCGATCCTGCTCGCGCTTCTCGTCGTCACCCTGCTCGGGCCCGGCACGGTCACGCTGATCCTGGTGCTGTCGATCCTGTTCCTGCCGGGCTTCGTGCGCGTCACCTATGCGGAGGTTCTGTCGGCGCGCAGCCACGACTACGTCGAGGCCGTGCGCGCGCTCGGCGCGGGGCCGCTGCGCATCCTCCTCGTCACGGTGCTGCCGAACGTCGCCGGGCCGATCCTGGTGCAGCTCTCGCTCGCGGTCGCGGCGGCGGTGGTGCTGGAGAGCGGGCTCTCCTTCCTCGGCCTCGGCGTGGTGCCGCCCGAACCCTCCTGGGGACTGATGATCCGCGGCGCGCGCGCGACCATGGCGCAGGCGCCGCTCCTGCTGCTCTGGCCCTGCGCGGTCCTGACCGTGACCATCCTGGCGATGAACCTGCTGTGCGACGCGCTGCGGGACTGGGCCGATCCGCGCACCGCCGCCGCCGTCCGGCTGCGCGCGATCGACCGCGTGCTGCCCGGTCTCCTCCCGCCTGCCCGCACCGACGCCGTGCTGCAGGTCGAGGGGCTGACGGTCGAGATCGACACGCCGGCCGGGGTGATCCGTCCGGTGGACGACGTCTCCCTGGCCGTGGGCGCCGGCGAGACGGTGGCGATCGTCGGCGAGTCGGGATCGGGCAAGTCGCTGACGGCGGCCGCGGTGATGGGGCTGCTGCCGCCGGCCGCGCGCGTCGCCGCGGGTTCGGCACGGTTCGAGGGCACCGACCTGCTGCGCCTCGACGAGCCGGCGCTCAGGCGGCTGCGCGGCGGTGCGATGGCGATGGTGTTCCAGGACCCGATGAGCAGCCTGAACCCGGTGCACCGCACCGGCGACCAGGTGGCGGAGGCGATCCTCGCGCATCGGCCGATGCCCGCGGCCGCGGCGCGCCGCGAGGCGGTGGCGCTGTTCCGCCGCGTCGGCATCGCCGACCCGGAGCGGCGCAGCCGGGCCTTCCCGCACGAGATGTCGGGCGGGATGCGCCAGCGCGTGATGATCGCGATCGCGATCGCCAACAACCCGCGCCTGCTGATCGCCGACGAGCCCACCACCGCGCTCGACGTGACGGTGCAGGCGCAGATCCTGGACCTGCTCGCCGATCTCCGGCGCGAGACCGGCATGGCGCTCGTGTTCATCACCCACAATCTCGGCGTGGTGGCGGAGATCGCCGACCGCGTCGTGGTCATGTATGCCGGCCAGGTGGTCGAGCAGGGCGACACGGCGGCGGTGTTCGCCCGGCCGCTGCACCCCTACACGCGCGCGCTGCTCGCGGCCGTGCCGGAGGGCGAGGCGAAGCCTGCCGGCATCCCCGGCGTGGTGCCGCCGCCGCACGCCCTGCCACCCGGCTGCCGCTTCGCGCCGCGCTGCCC
>NZ_VIKA01000055.1 GCF_006704265.1 Elioraea sp. Yellowstone
GTCGTGCGCGGCGCGCGCGAGCAGCGCGGCGGTCGGGAAGGGCATCGCGAAGGTGGGATGGGCGGTGAACACGGCGGCGAAGCGCGGCCGCTCGACCGCGGCGCGGTAGCCTGCCCAGGGCACCGGGCTGTCGGCCGGATCGGGGCGGACGAGGCGGGCCGCAAGGCGGGCATACTGCCCGGTGCCGGCCTCGCCGACATAGCGGGCGAGGCGCGCGGCGCGGTCGCGGAACGCGTCATCGGCGAGGCGGCGGATCAGCGCCTCGAGCGCCGCGGCGTCGAGCGCCCCCTCGTCGATGCGCCGGCTGAGCGCGAGCGCGACCGAGAGCACCGGGTTGCCGAACGGGTCCCGGGCTGCGGCGGCGCGCGCCCGCTCGACCAGGCCGAGCAGGTCCTCGATCGCCGCGTCCGGCACGGGCATCGCCGGGACGTCGTCCATGCCGCATTGTGCGCCTGCGAAGCCGGGTTTCGCCAGCCCGTGTTGACCCTGCGTCACGGCCCGATACCGTGCGTCGCCGAGACGCGGAGGAGACGGCGTGACGGAAGGCCCGGAGTCGGACTACGTGATCGTCGGCGGCGGCAGCGCGGGCTGCGTGCTCGCGGCACGGCTCTCCGAGGACCCGTCCGTGACGGTGACGCTGCTCGAGGCCGGACCCGAGGATCGGCACCCCTGGATCCACATCCCGGCCGGCTACGCCAGGCTGTTCCTCTCCGGCCGGTTCGACTGGAAGTACGAGACCGAGCCCGACCCGGAACTGAACGGGCGGCGCATCAAGTGGCCCCGCGGCAAGGTGCTGGGCGGGTCGGGCTCGATCAACGGGCTCGTCTTCCTGCGCGGCAGCCCGCGCGACTACGACCGCTGGGCGCAGGCGGGCGCGCGCGGCTGGTCCTACGAGGCGTGCCTGCCGGCCTTCAAGGCGATCGAGACCTGGGAGGGGCCGCCCTCCGAGCTGCACGGCACCGCCGGGCCGATCCGCAACGGGCCGACGCGCGACCTCTCGCCGGCGGGAAGCGCCTTCCTCGCCGCCTGCCGGGCGGCAGGCCAGCCCGCCTGCCCCGACTTCAACGGCGCCTGGTACGAGGGGGCCGCCCCCAATCCGCTGAACGTGAGCGGCGGACGGCGCATCAGCTCGGCGCGCGCCTATCTCGGGCCCGCCCGGTCGCGGCCGAACCTGCGCGTGCTGACCGGCGTGCGCGCGCATCGCGTGGCGATCGAGGCGGGGCGCGCGCGGGCGGTCGAGGGCCGCGGACCCGGCGGAGGCGCACGCTGGACGGCGCGGCGCGAGGTGATCCTCGCGGCCGGCACGATCGAGAGCCCGAAGCTGCTGATGCACTCCGGCATCGGCGATGCCGCGCGGCTCGCCGCGTTCGGGATCGCGCCGCGGCTGCATGCGCCCGGCGTCGGGCAGAACCTGCAGGACCACCTGGTCGTGCGCATGCCGTTCCGCACCCGGCCCTGCGGCACGATGAACGAGCACACCGCCTCGTGGCTCGGCTATCTGCGCATGGGCGCGCGCTGGGCCTTCGCCCGGCGCGGCCCGCTCGCGGTCGGCGCCTCGGAGGCGTCGCTGTTCGCGCGCGTCACGCCGGGGGCCGAGGAGCCCGAGGTGCAGATCCAGTTCATCAACTTCAGCTTCACGACGATGGCGGAGGGGCTGCATCGGCATCCCGGCATCGCCCTGGTGGTCGGCCAGTGCCGGCCCGACAGCCGCGGCGAGATCGCGCTCGCCTCGCCCGACCCGGAAGCGCCGCCGCGCATCGTGCCGAACTACCTCTCGGCGCCGAACGACCTGTTCGTCACGGTGGAGGCGGTGAAGCTCGCGCGCCGGATCGTCGCCGCCCAGCCGCTCGCGGGGCTGATCGAGGCGGAGCTGCTGCCGGGACCGGCGGTGGCCGACGACGCGGCGATCGCGGCCTGGGTGCGCGAGGCCGCCTCGACCGTCTATCACCCCTGCGGAACGGTGCGCATGGGCGAGGACGACGCGGCACCGCTCGACCCGCGGCTGCGCGTGAAGGGGATCGCCGGGCTGCGCGTGGCGGATGCGAGCGTCTTCCCGCTCGTCCCCTCCTCCAACATCCAGCCGGCGGTGCTGATGGTGGCGGAGCGCGCGGCGGCGATGATCCGCGAGGACGCGCGGGGCTGAGGCTCATACCAGCCCGCCGAAGGCTTGACCTTCGGCGGGCTGGCACGGGGTCATGTTCGCGCGCGGCCGCCCCACCAGCCCCGCGCGCGATACCCTCCGCACAAAGGTCGAGCCTTTGTGCGGAGGGTATCAGTTCAGCGCGCGCAGCGCGGCGCAGACCTGCTCGACCTGCGCGTCGGCGAGTTCGGGGAACATCGGCAGCGAGAGCACCTCGGCGGCGGCGCGTTCGGTCTCGCGGCATCGTGCCGGGCCGAGGGGAACACGGCCGCGATAGGCGGGCTGGGCGTGCACGGGCACCGGGTAGTGCACGTTGGTGCCGATGCCGCGGGCGCGGAAATGCGCCTGCGCCGCGGCGCGGTCGGCGCAGCGGATCACGTATTGGTGGAACACATGCGTCGTGCCCGGGCGGCGCGCGGGCGGGACGAAGCCGGTGCCGGCGAGCGCCGCGTCGTAGCGCGCGGCGATCTGCTGCCGCCGCGCGTTCGCCGCGTCGAGACGGGGGAGCTTCACGGTCAGGATCGCCGCCTGGATCTCGTCCAGCCGCGCATTCACGCCCGGAAGGTCGCTGACATAGCGTTCCTTCCAGCCGTACTGGCGCAGCGCGGCGATCCGCTCCGCGAGTGCGGTGTCGTCGGTCGCGATCACGCCGCCGTCGCCGAGCGCGCCCAGGTTCTTGGTCGGGTAGAGGCTGAACGCGGCGGCGCGGCCGAACGTGCCGGCCTTGCGGTTGCCCGCCGTCGCGCCGTGGCACTGGGCGCAGTCCTCGATCACGGCGGCGCCGTGACGATCGGCGAGCGCGACGATCGCCTCGATCGCCGCCGGCTGGCCGTAGAGATGGACCGGGATCACGGCGCGGATCGGCGGCAGCCCGGCAGGCGGGGCGCGCAGCACGGCCTCGAGCTCGTCGGGGTCCATGGTGTACGTCGCCGGATCGATGTCGATCAGGATCGGCGTCGCTCCGACCATCTCGATCGCGGCGACGGTCGCGACCGCGGTGTGCGAGACGGTCGCGACCGCGTGGCCTGCGCCGATGCCGAGGCCGCGCAGGATCAGCGCGAGCGCGTCCGTTCCGTTCGCGACGCCGATCGCGCGGCCCGCCCCCTGCCAGCGCGCGAAGGCCTCCTCGAAGGCCGCGCATTCGCGGCCGAGGATGTACCAGCCGGACTCCAGCACGCGCGCCACCGCCGCGTCGATCGGCTCCTTGAGCGCACGGTAGGCGGCGCCGGGATCGGCCTGCGGCACGGTGACGGGCGGAAGCTCGGCGTTCATGGGTCGGTCTCTCGGAGATAGCGGTCGAGACGGGGGCGGAACCAGTCGAGCGTGCGGCGCAGCCCCTCCTCGAGCGGCACCCTCGGCGCCCAGCCGGTCGCGGCGCGGAAGCGGGAATCGTCGGCGACGTAGGAGCCGATGTCGATCTTCGCGCGCTCGGCCGGGAACGCCTTGACGACGTAGCGCCCGCCGCCGTTCGCCGCCACCAGCGCCTCGGCGAGGTCGCGCAGGCTGAGCGGCGGCGCGCCGCCCAGATTGTAGACCCCGGGCGGGGCGTCGGCCGCGGCGAGGAACGCCGCCGCCACGTCGTCGGCATAGGCGAGGTCGCGCCTCTGCTCGCCGCCCCAGACCTCGAAGGCCTCGCCCTCGAGCACGCGACGCACCCAGAGGCCGAGGAAGGTCTGGCGGTGGTCCTTCACGCGGAGCCCCGGGCCGTAGCAGTTGGTCAGCCGGAGCGAGACGACCGGCCGGCCGTGCACCTTGTGTTCGAGGAGCCAGTACTGCTCGGCGGCCCATTTGCTCACCGCGTTCGCGTCCGGCGGATCGACCGGATGGTCCTCCGCCACGGGCAGGGCGCGCGGCCGGCCGTAGAGCTGGCGCGTCGAGGCGTGCACCACGCGCGCCGCCGGCGCGGCCGCGCGCGCGGCGAGGATCAGGCGCAGCGTCGCGTCCGCGTTCTGGGCGAGATCGCCGCGCGGATCGGCCTGGCTGCCCATGTGGCTGGTCTCTGCGGCGAGGTGGAAGATCGCCGCCGCCCCGGCGAGCGCCTCCTCCAGCGGATCGCGGCGCAGATCCGCGCGCACGAGGCGCACGTCCAGGCCCTCGAGATTGGCCGGGTTCGCGCCCGTCTCGGGCAGGAAGGCGTCGATCACGGTGACGCGCGCGCCGGCTGCGGCGAGCGCGCGCGCGACCGCCGAGCCGAGGAACCCCGCGCCCCCCGTGACGACCGCCTGCGCGTCCTGCCAGTCCATGCTCCTGCCGCTCCTCCCGCCCCTTCACCACGCCCGCATGGCCGAACGAAGGCGGCTCAGCGGTCGTCGCGGCCGCGGCTCGCGCTCATGATCTCGGCGAAGCCGAACAGCAGCAGCAGCACGCCGAGGATCGCCTCGATCGAGGCGAGCGCGCGCGCCGCCGGCGCATGGGGCACGACGTCGCCGTAGCCGATGGTCGAGAGCGTGACCACCGAGAAGTAGAGCGCCTCGGCGAAGGTCATCTCGCGCGGCTGGCCGGCGAAGGACAGGAGCGGCCCCGGGATCGCCTCGTCGGCGAGGCGGTAGAGGCAGGCGAACACGATCACCAGGATCGAGTAGAGCGTGAGGAAGGCGAAGGCCGGGATCAGCAGCCGGCGGATCCGGGCGAAGAAGGCCTCGAACAGCAGCGAGGCGTCGAGCAGGAACGCCACCACGTCGCGCGCGGCGGCCGCGACCACCGCCGCGATCAGCGCCATGGCGGCGAGGAAGGCCGCCTCCCGCGCCGCCGCGCCGAGCGCGAGTTCGGGCAGCGCGAAGCTCGCCGCGCCGATCGCCAGCAGGGGAACGAGCCAGGCCAGCAGGCGCGCGAAATGGGCGGTCTCGCGCAGCCGCTCGCTCGCCACCAGCCCGGCGAGCGCGGCGCGGTGCCGCCAGGCCGCGGCGAGGAAGGCGGCCACCGGCAGCACGAAGCCGAGATAGGAGACCGGGCGGCGGATGCCGGGGAAGTTGCTCTCGGTGAAGAAGGCGAACAGCGTGGCGTAGACGGCGAGCCCGTTCGCCAGCGCGACGGCGAAATGCAGCCCGCCGGCGAACAGCAGGTAGAAGAAGCCGAAGCCGGCGGCCGCGGTGGCGAGCAGCAGGGCCGCGAAGGCAGGGTCGCCGGGCCGGGCGGCGAGGCCCACCAGCAGCGCCAGCGCGGCGGTGAAGGCGACCGCGCGCCACCAGTGCCGGTCGATGCGCGCGCGGCGGTGCATCGCTCAGGCGGTCGCCGGCTGCGGCGGGGCGGCGGCGAGGAGGCGCTGCACGGCCTCGTCGGCGGCGTCCGCGAAGGGCGAGAGCACGACCTCGGCGCCGAGCGCCTTCAGCCGGGCCGCCTGCCCGGGGAAGGTGGCGGTGAGCGCGATCCGGCCGCGGAACCCGGCCTGACGCAGGGCGCCGACCAGGGCGTCGGTGGTATCGGCATGGCCCAGCACGCCGGTGGTGTGCGGCACTGCCACCACGACCCACGCCGCGTGCGCGAGTGGCAGATGGGCGACGAAGGTCGGATCGGTGATGTCGCCATAGATCGCCGGCCAGCCGCGGCGCTGGAAGGCCCGCACCGCCTCGGGATCGAAATCAACACCGAGGAAACCAATCCCGCGCTCGGCCAGGCGCTCGGCGATCGCCGTGCCGTAGCGGCCGAGACCGCACAGGATCACCGGTCGTTCCGGCGCCTCGCCCGCCGCGAGCAGGTGGTCCTCGCGCAGTGCGCGGCGCCTCTCGAACAGGCCGAGGAAGGGCTCGCACCAGCGGTAGAGCGTGAAGGAGTGCACGATCATGTAGGTCGAGAGCGCGATCGTGACGATGCCGACCAGGGTGGTCAGCCCCACCGCCTCCGGCCCGACATGGCCGAGCGCATGGCCGAGCGCGATGAACACCAGGCTGAACTCGCTGATCTGCGCGACGGTGAGGCCGGCCAGGAAGCCGGTGCGCTTGCGGTAGCCCATCACCCCCATGATCGCCATCACGATCAGCGGATTGCCGACCAGCACGAACACCGACAGGACCGCCGCGCGCGCGAGCTCGCCGCCGACCGCCGAGAAGTCGAACAGCGCGCCGAGCTCGAGGAAGAAGAACAGCAGCAGGAAGTCGCGCAGCGGCGCGAGCCGCGCCGCGATCGCCTCGCGCACGCTGGTCGAGCCGAGGCTCACCCCGGCGAGCAGCCCGCCGAGCTCCTTGGAGAGCCCGACCGCGTCCGCCGCCGCCGCGCCGACGGCCGCCCAGCCGATCGCGAACACCACGAGCAGTTCGGGCTCGCGCGCCATCCGGGTCAGGAGCGGCTCGGCGAGGTAGCGCATGAACAGTCCCGCCACCGCGACCAGGGCGAGGCCGCCGCCGAGCGCGCGCGCGAGCGCCGCGCCGCCCCCTTCGCCGGCGACCGCGCCGAAGGCCGAGAGCGCGATCATCGCGATCACGACGCAGATGTCCTGCACGATCAGGAAGCCGAGCGCGATGCGGCCGTGCAGCGCGTCGATCTCGCGCTTGTCCGAGAGCAGCTTCACGATGATGATGGTGGAGGAGAAGGTCAGCGCCACCGCGACGTAGAGCGCCTCGACCGCGCCCATGCCGAGGGCGAGGCAGATCAGGAACCCGCCGATCGAGGTGAACGCCACCTGGCCGAGCCCGGTGGCGAGGGCGACCCGGCCGAAGCTCCGGATCAGCCCGATGTCGAGCTTCAGCCCGACCAGGAACAGGAGGAGCGCGATGCCGAGCCGCGCGAGCGTCTCGATCACGATGCCGCCGGAGACGATGCCGAAGCCGGACGGTCCGACCAGGATGCCGACGGCGATGAACGAGACGATCAGCGGCTGGCGCAGCGCGATGCCGACCAGCCCGACCGCCGAGGCGATCGCCAGCAGCGCCGCCACCTCCTGGAAGACCGACACGACCCCTCCGCCGGTTCACGCAGCCGCGAAAGGCTAGCGGTTGGGGGGCGCGCCGCGAACCCCGTAAGGTGGCGGCCATGCGGACACCCGAAGGACCCTCGACGCTGCGCGACCTGGTGGAGGGGCTGGCGCGCCACGGCTCCCGGCCGGCGCTGGTGCAGGTGCGCGACGGCAAGGCCGAGGCGCTGGGCTACGAGACGATCGGCGCGCGCGCGCTGGCGCTGGCCGGCGCGCTCGCCGCGCGCGGGGTGCGGCCGGGCGATCCCGTGCTGATGTTCGGGCCGAACGGGCCGGACTGGGTCACGGTGCGGCTCGCGCTCGGCGCGCTCGGCGCGATCGCGGCGGCGCTCGACGACCTCGCCACCGACGAGGAGCTGAAGGTGCTGGTGCCGGACAGCGGGGCGCGGCTCGCGTTCTGCGCCGCCGCGCACGCGCCCCGGCTCGCCGCGGTCGATCCGGGGCTGGCGCTCGTCACCCTCGATGCCGCCGAGGGGCTGCCGCGCTGGACCGACTGGGCCGAGGGGGAGAAGGCCGAACTGCCGCCGATCCGCCCCGAGGACCCGATGATGCTGGTCACCACCAGCGGCACGACGGGGCGGCCGAAATCCTTCCTGCTCACGCACGCCAACGTGCTGCACAACGTCCGCGCGCTCGCCTGCCAGGGGATCGTGACGCAGCACGATCGCGCGCTCCTGCCGCTGCCGCTGCACCACGTCTATCCGCTGACCGTCGGCATCCTCACGCCCTTCGCGCTCGGCACCACCGTGGTGCTGCCCGAGAGCGTGACCGGCCCGCACATCGTCGCCGCGCTGAAGGAAGCGCGCTGCACGGTGATGGTGGCGGTACCGCGGCTCTATGCGGCGCTGCTGAACGGGCTGCTGGCGCGCGTCGCGCAGCTTCCCTGGGCGAAGCGGCAGGTGTTCCGCGCGCTGTTCGGCCTCTCGCTGGTCCTGCGCCGGCGCTTCGGCGTGCGCGTCGGGCGGCGGCTGTTCGGCGCGATCCACCGCAGCCTCGCGCCCGATCTGTGGCTGATGGCCTCGGGGGGCGCGGCCTTCGAGCCGGAGGTGATCTGGCCGCTCGAGGCGCTCGGCTGGCAGGTGCTGTCGGGCTGGGGGCTGGCCGAGACCGCCTCGATCCTGACCAACAACCACAAGGGCAAGGCGCGCATCGGCTCGGAGGGCTGGCCGCTGCCGGGGGTGGAGCTGCGCGTGGCCGGGCCGGACGGGCAGGGTGTGGGCGAGCTCGAATGCCGCGGCCCCTCGGTGTTCGCCGGCTACCGCGACAATCCGGAGGCGAACGCGGCGGCCTTCACCCCCGACGGATGGTTCCGCACCGGCGATCTCGGCTTCATCGACGCCGACGGCTACGTGCACATCGTCGGCCGGGTGAAGGAGATGATCGTGCTCGGGGGCGGCAAGAACGTCTTCCCCGAGGAGCTCGAGAAACACTACGGCGCCGAGCCGGCGATCAGGGAGATCGCGGTCCTGGAGCGGCAGGGCGCGCTGGTGGCCCTCGTCGTACCGGACGAGGCGGCGATCGCGGCTTCCGGATCGTCGCGCATCGAGGATGCGGTGCGCGTGGCGCTGGCCACCGCGGCGCAGCGGCTGCCGCCCTACCAGCGCCTCGCCGGGTATGCGATCACGCGCGAGACGCTGCCGCGCACGCGGCTCGGCAAGATCCAGCGCTTCCGTCTCCCCGCGCTCTACGAGGCGGCGAAGGCGGGACGCGGAGCCACGGCCGCGGCGATGACGGAGGCGGAGCGCGCGCTGCTCGCCGATCCGGCCGCGCGCGCGATGTGGGAGCTGCTCACCGCGCGCTTTCCCGGCAGGCTCGTCTCGCCCGCGCAGTCGCCGCAGCTCGATCTCGGCGTCGACAGCCTGGGCTGGCTGGAGATCACGCTCGAGGCGGAGAGCCGGCTGGGCCTGCGCTTCGGCGAGGACGACTGGGCGACGATCGGCACGGTGCGCGACATCCTCGAGCTCGCGGCGCGCCGCGCCGCGGAGGGCGCGCCCTCGCGCCCGCCCGAGCCGCCGGACCTCGCCTGGCTCGCGCCGCCCTCGGGCGCGCACGCCGTCGCGGGACGGCTGCTGGCGGCGCTGAACCGCCTCCTCTGCGCGGCGCTGTTCCGGCTGCGCGCGAGCGGGCGCGAGCACCTCCCCGACGGCCCCGTGATCGTCGCGGTGAACCACCTCTCCGACATCGACCCGGCGATCATCGCCGCCGCGCTGCCGCGCCCGGCGCTCGCGCGCATCCGCTGGTCGGGCGAGCGGTCGCGGCTGTTCGTCTCGCGCATCGGCCGGTTCCTCGCGCGCGCGGCGCGGATCTTCCCGGTCGACGAGCGCCAGCCCGCCACCACCCTCGCCTATGCCAGGGAGGCGCTCAGGCGCGGCGAGTGCCTGGTCTGGTTCCCGGAGAGCTGGCGCAGCCCGGACGGGACGATCCAGCGCTTCCTGCCGGGCGTGGGCGAGCTTGTGCGCACGACCGGCGCGCCGGTCGTGCCGGCGCGCATCGCCGGCACCTTCGAGGCGATGCCGCGCACGGCGCGGCTGCCCCGTCCGCATCCGGTGCGCGTCGCCTTCGGGCCGCCGATCCCGGCCGAGCGGCTCGCCGAGGGCGGCGCGGGCGCGGCGGAGATCGCCGAGCGGATCCGCCAGGCGGTGGCCGCGCTCGAGCCTTGACAGGCCGTGGCGCGGCATGACCCTTCGCGCCCGACCCCGACGAGGACACAGCCCCGATGAGCCGAGCGATCGACGCCGTGATCTTCGATCTCGGCGGCGTGCTGATCGACTGGAACCCGCGCCACCTCTACCGCCGGCTGTTCGACGATGCGGCGGAGATGGAGCGCTTCCTCGCCGAGGTCTGCACGCCCGCCTGGAATCTCGAGCAGGACCGCGGCCGGCCCTGGGCGGCGGCGATCGCGGAGCTGTCCGCGCGACACCCGGACAAGGCCGCGCTGATCGCCGCCTATCGTGCCCGCTGGCCGGAGATGCTGAACGGGCCGATCGCCGGCACGGTGGCGATCCTGGAGGCGCTGCACGCGGCGGGCGTCCCGCTCTACGCGCTGACGAACTGGTCGGCCGAGACCTTCCCCCATGCGGAAGCGGCCTATCCCTTCCTCGGCCGGTTCCGCGCGATCGTGGTTTCGGGGCGGATCGGGCTGGTGAAGCCGGACGCGGCGATCTACCGCCACGCGATCGCCCGCTTCGGCGTCGATCCCGGCCGCACGCTCTTCATCGACGACAGTGCCGCGAATGTCGCCGGGGCCGAGGCGGCGGGCCTGCGCGCGCTCCGCTTCACCGGGCCGGCGGCGCTGGCGCGCGATCTCGCCGGCTTCGGCCTTCCTGTGGGAGACCCGCGATGACCACGCTGCAGAAGCTGATCGAGCAGATCATCCTCGCCAGCCGCTTCATCCTGGTGGTGTTCTACATCGGGCTGGCGGTGGCGCTCGCCGTGTTCGCCGGGCAGTTCCTGGTCAAGCTCGCGGGCCTCGCCGGGCAGTTCCCCGCCGCCGACGACAACGTCTTCCTGCTCGGCGTGCTGCAGCTGATCGACAAGGCGCTGGTGGCGGGCCTGATCGTGATGGTGATGCTGTCGTCCTACGACAACTTCGTCGCCAGGCTCGAGGATCCCGAGAACCAGCGCCAGATCGGCTGGCTCTCCAAGCTCGATCCCGGCAGCCTGAAGATCAAGGTCGCCTCGGCGATCGTGGCGATCAGCTCGATCCACCTCCTGCAGGTGTTCCTGAACACGCGCACCTACACGACCGAGGAGATCTTCTGGAAGGTGGTGACGCATGTGGTCTTCATCGCCTCGGCGGTCTCGCTCGGCTTCCTCGACCGCATGACCGACAAGGCGAACGTGCGGATGGTGAAGGACCAGCCGGATCAGGCGCGCAGGAGCACGACGCCGTAGCGCCAGACCTGCGGATCGGTGCCTGATACCCGGCCGACAAAGGTTCGACCCTTGCCGGCCGGGCATCAGGCCTTGGTCTTGCGCGCGGCCGGCCTGCCGCCCTGGTCAAGTCCGGTCAGGCCAGATCCGCGCCCTGACCCGCTCCAGCACGCCCCGATCCTCCTCCGCCAGCACCGCCAGCACCCGGCGCAGGGCCGCGCGCGCCGCGTGGAGCTGGTCGACGAGGTCGAGCACCACCTCCACGCCCTCCTCGTTCACGCCCAGATCCTCGATCAGGTCGCGCACCAGGAGCGCGCGCGCGAGGTCGGCCTCGGCGAGCTCGCGGCGCAGGTAGCCGGCCTCGATCCAGGCATCGAGCGTGCCGGCGTCGAGCCGCGCGCGCAGGCAGAAGGTGGCGCGGTCCATCCCTCAGCCCTCCAGCCCGGCGCGCGGATCGTGCCGCCGCCCGGCCTCCCAGCCGCGCAGGAACTGCGCGAGGGCGGGGTCCGGCCCGGGCGGCAGCACCAGCTTGAGCGTGACGATGCAGTCGCCGCGCGTGCCGTCCGGCCGCGCCACCCCGCGGCCGCGCAGGCGCAGCACGGTGCCGGTGTTGGAGCCGGGCGGCACCGTCAGCATCACCCGGCCCGCGGGCGTGGGCGCCTCGACCTTGGCGCCCAGCACCGCCTCGTGGAGCGCGACCGGCAGGTCGTAGCGGATCGTGTCGCCCTCGCGCCGGTAGAGCGGGTGCGGCGCGACCGCGAGCTCGACCAGCGCATCGCCCGGCGGGCCGCCATCGATCCCGGGCAGGCCCTTGCCGCGCAGCCTGAGCACCTGGCCGTCGGTCGCGCCGGGGGGGATCTTCAGGTCGACCACGTCGCCGTTCGGCAGGCTCACGCGCGCGGTCGCGCCGTTCACCGCGTCGAGGAACGGCACGGTCAGCTTCAGCGCGACGTCGCCGCCCGGGAAGCCCATGCGTTCGGCGCGGCCGAACTCGCGCTCGCCGAACAGGTCCTCGAACAGGTCCTCGAGCCCGGAGCGGCCGGTGCGCGCGCCGCGCCAGGTGCGGAACGGTCCGGCATCGGCCGTCGCGTGGTCGCGGAAGAACGGGCCGCGCGGCCGCTCCTGCCCGGCGGCGTCGATCTCGCCCGCGTCGAAGCGGCGCCGCTTCTCGGGGTCGGAGAGCAGGTCGTAGGCGGCCGAGACCTCCTTGAAGCGCGCCTCGGCGCTGCGGTCGCCCGGGTTCAGGTCCGGGTGCAGCTTCTTCGCGAGCTTGCGGTAGGCGCGGCGGATCTCCTCCGCCGTGGCCGTGCGGGCCACGCCGAGCGTCTCGTAGGGGTCCTTGGCCACGTGTCCTCAGCCCTCGGCTTCGGCCTTCAGCACCCGCCCGGCGACCACGTCGAGCCGCGCGAGCAGCGAGGGGTCGCGCTTGTCGGGAGCGGTGACGATCGCGTTCTCGAGCGCGGTGTGGCAGCCCTCCGGGCAGAGGCCGCGGCGCTGGCCCAGCACCGGCACCACCTGCTTCAGCAGCGCGCGCGCCTTGGCCGCGTTCTCGAACAGCACCTTCACCACCAGTTCGACCGTGACATGCGCGTGCTCGGGGTGCCAGCAGTCGAAGTCGGTCACCATCGCCACCGTCGCGTAGCAGAGTTCCGCCTCGCGGGCGAGCTTGGCCTCCGGCATGTTGGTCATGCCGATCACGTCGCAGCCCCAGGCGCGGTAGAGCTCGGACTCGGCGCGGGTCGAGAACTGCGGCCCCTCCATCACGAGATAGGTGCCGCCCCGCCGGTGCGGCAGGCCGAGCGCGCGGCAGCCCTCCTCCAGCACGTCGCCGAGCCGGCGGCAGACCGGCTGCGCCATCGAGACATGCGCGACGCAGCCGGCGCCGAAGAAGGAGGTCTGGCGCGCGAAGGTGCGGTCGATGAACTGGTCGACGATCACGAAGGTGCCGGGCGGCAGGTCGGCGCGCAGCGAGCCCACCGCGGAGAGCGAGAGGATCTCGGTGCAGCCCGCGCGCTTCAGCGCATCGATGTTGGCGCGGTAGGGCAGGTCGGTGGGCGAGAGCCGGTGGCCGCGGTCGTGGCGCGGCAGGAACACGCAGGGGATGCCGGCGAGGCGGCCGAACAGCAGCGCGCCCGAGGGCAGCCCCCAGGGCGTGCGGACCTCGCGCCACTCCGCGTCCTCGAGCCCCTCGATGTCGTAGATGCCGGAGCCGCCGATGATGCCGATCACCGGGGACGGCGCGTCTTGCTCCGCCATGGCCTCGTTCCCTGACAGCGAAGGGCCGCCCGGACCGGGCGGCCCCGCAAGCTTAGCCGGTTCCGCGCCTCAGTGCTTGAGCTCGGCCCAGATCTTGCGCTTCACCCCGTAGGTCAGGCCCGCGAGCACGATCAGGAACAGGATCACGCGCACGCCCATCGCGCGGCGCTGTTCCAGCTCCGGCTCGGCGGCCCAGGCGAGGAAGGTGGTGACGTCGCGGGCCATCTGCTCGGTGGTGGCGGGCGTGCCGTCCGGATACTCCACCTGGTCGTCGTGCAGCGGCCGGGCCATGGCGATCCAGTGGCCGGGGAAGTACGCGTTGTAGTGCATCCCCTCCATCGGCTCGACGCCGGCGGGCGGCTCATCGCGATAGCCGGTCAGCAGGGCATGGATGTAGTTGGCCCCGTCGGGGCGGGCCTTGATGATCAGCGAGAGATCGACCGGATAGGCGCCGTTGTTCGCCGCGCGCGCCGCCTGCACGTTCGGGAACGGGCTCCTGAAGCGGTCCGAGGGGCGGCCGGGACGTTCGAACATCTCGCCGTCGTCGTTCGGTCCGTCCATGATCATGTACTCGGCCGCGATCGCGCGGATCTCGGCCTGCGACAGCCCGATGCCTTCGAGGTTGCGGTAGGCGAGCTGCTTCATGGCGTGGCAGCCGGCGCAGACCTGCTTGTAGACCAGGAAGCCGCGTTGCGCCGAGGCGCGGTCGAAGGTGCCGAACAGCCCCCCGAAGGACCAGTCCTGCGGCGGCGGCTTCGGCGCCTCGCCGGCGGCGCGCGCGGCCGGGGCGGCGAGCAGCAGGGAAGCCGCAAGGGCGACGAGACGAAGCCTGCGCATCACGCCTTCTCCATCGGCTTGGCCGCTGCGGCCGCGGGCACCGGCCCGCCGCCCAGCACGCGCTCGCTGATGCTGACCGGCAGCGGCAGCGGCCGCTCGAGCTTGCCGAGCACCGGCAGGATCACGAGGAAGTAGAGGAAGTAGTAGGCCGTGCCGACACGCGAGAGCACCACCCAGATCCCCTCGGGCGGCATCGCCCCGCAGTAGCCGAGCAGCAGGCACGAGAGCACGAACACCCAGAAGAAGGGTCGCGCGAGCGGGCGGAACTTCATCGAGCGCACCGGGCTGGTGTCCAACCAGGGCAGCACGAACAGCACGAAGATCGAGCCGAACATCAGCACGACGCCGCCGAGCTTGTCGGGCACCGCGCGCAGGATCGCGTAGAAGGGCAGGAAGTACCACTCCGGCACGATATGGGCCGGCGTGACCAGCGGGTTCGCCTCGATGTAGTTGTCCGGGTGGCCGAGGTAGTTCGGCGCGAAGAACACGAAGAAGGCGAACACGATCAGGAACACCACCAGCCCGAAGCTGTCCTTGATCGTGTAGTAGGGGTGGAACGGGATCGTGTCCTGCGGGCCCTTCGGCTCGATCCCGAGCGGGTTGTTCGAGCCGGTGATGTGCAGCGCGACGACGTGCAGGAACACCACGCCGACGATCAGGAAGGGCAGCAGGTAGTGCAGCGAGAAGAAGCGGTTCAGCGTCGGGTTGTCGACCGAGAACCCGCCCCAGAGCCACACCACGATGTCGTCGCCGACCACCGGGATGGCGCTGAACAGGTTGGTGATCACGGTGGCGCCCCAGAAGCTCATCTGCCCCCAGGGCAGCACGTAGCCCATGAAGGCGGTCGCCATCATCAGGAGCAGGATGACGACGCCGAGGATCCAGAGGAGCTCGCGCGGCGCCTTGTACGATCCGTAGTAGAGGCCGCGGAAGATGTGGATGTAGACGACGATGAAGAACATGCTGGCGCCGTTCATGTGGATGTAGCGGATCAGCCAGCCGTAGTTCACGTCGCGCATGATGCGCTCGACGCTGTCGAAGGCGTGGGCGGTATGCGGCGTGTAGTGCATCGCGAGGAAGATGCCGGTGACGATCATCACCACCAGGCAGACCATCGCGAGCGCGCCGAAGTTCCAGAAGTAGTTGAAGTTCTTCGGCGTCGGGAACTGCGCATACTCCTTCTGGAGCAGGCTCGGGATCGGCAGGCGCTCGTCGATCCAGCGCACCACCGGGTTCTTGAAGTCGCTCTTGTGCAAGCCGACCATGATATGCGCCTCAGCCGATCCGGATCACGCTGTCGGAGGTGAACGTGTAAGGCGGGATCTCGAGGTTCGCCGGCGCGGGGCCGCGGCGGATCCGCCCCGAGGTGTCGTAGTGGCTGCCGTGGCAGGGGCAGAACCAGCCGCCGAAGTCGCCCTTCGGGTCGGTCGGGCGCTGGCCGAGCGGCACGCAGCCGAGATGCGTGCACACGCCCACCATCACCAGCCACTGCGGCCTCTGCACGCGCGCCTCGTCCGGCTGCGGATCGGGCAGCGCGCTGAGCGGCACCTGGCGCGCCGCCTCGATCTCGGCCGCGCTGCGGTGGCGCACGAACACCGGCTTGCCGCGCCACATCACGGTGATGGCCTGGCCCTCGGCGATCGGCGCGAGATCGACCTCGGTCGAGGCGAGGGCGAGCACCGAGGCCGAGGGGTTCATGCTGGCGATGAAGGGCCAAGCGAAGGCCGCCACGCCCACACCTGCAACCGCGGTCGCGGTGAGCGACAGGAAGTCGCGCCGCGTGCCGCCCGCGCCTCCGCCGTGTCCATGCGCTGCCGTCGTACTCTCGGCCATCCCCGTTCCTCTCAGCCTCGGGCCCGCCCCGGGGAGGGGCGGGCGCGCATCCGTTCCCGCGACGCCCGTCGCCTGCGCGACCACGGGCAGCGATGCCGCATCGCACCATCTTCCGGCGTCGGCCGCCCTTATAGGCAGGGGGGGACGGCGCGGCAACGGCCCTCGGCTGCGCCGCAGGTATGGTCGCCGCCCGAGTCTGCAACCCCCGCCGCGATCGGTTGACGGCGTGCCCGCGTCCCGTGATCGTGCCGTCCATGGCATCCGTCCCCGAGGCGCGGCAGGAGGCCGCGCGCACCTGGTTCGAGGCGTTGCGCGACCGGCTCTGCGCCGCCTTCGAGGCGATCGAGGACGCGCTCGCCGCGGGGCCGCACGCCGACCTGCCGCCCGGCCGCTTCCAGCGCACGGCCTGGGATCGGCCGGGCGGCGGCGGCGGGGTGATGAGCCTGATGCGCGGGCGCGTGTTCGAGAAGGTGGGCGTGAACGTCTCGACCGTGTTCGGCGAATTCAGCCCCGAATTCGCCCGCCAGATCCCCGGCGCCGAGGAGGATCCGCGCTTCTGGGCCTCGGGCATCTCGCTCGTTGCGCATCTGCGCAGCCCGCGCGTGCCGGCCGCGCACATGAACACGCGCATGATCGTGACGACGAGGACCTGGTTCGGCGGCGGCGCCGACCTGACACCGATGCTGCTGGAGACGCCCGAGACGGCGGCCGACCGCGAGGCGTTCCACGCCGCCCTGAAGGCTGCCTGCGACCGCCACGATCCGGACCACTACCCGCGCTTCAAGGACTGGTGCGACCGCTACTTCTTCCTGCCGCACCGGGGTGAGCCGCGCGGCGTGGGCGGGATCTTCTACGACAATCTCGATTCGGGCGACTGGGCGGCGGATTTCGCCTTCACGCGCGACGTGGGGCTGGCCTTCCTCGAGGTCTATCCGGCGATCGTGCGGGCGCGCATGCACGCGCCCTGGACGGCGGAGGAGCGCGAGCGGCAGCTCGTCCGCCGCGGCCGCTACGTCGAGTTCAACCTGCTCTACGACCGCGGCACGCTGTTCGGGCTGAAGACCGGCGGCAACACGGAGGCGATCCTGATGAGCCTGCCGCCCGAGGTGAGGTGGCCGTAGGCCGGCGGACATGGCGGCGAAGACGCGCATCGTGACCGTGAGCGACTCGGGGAGGGGCCCCTACGGCCTGACCGCGGCCGCGCGCGGCCACACCTGGCCGGTGGACGAGCCGGCGGAGGGCGGCGGCGCCGATTCCGGGCCGGAGCCGTTCGAACTCCTCTGCGCCGCGCTCGGCGGCTGCACCGCGATCACGGTGCGGATGTATGCGGCGCGGAAGGGCTGGCCGCTTGAGCGCATCGTCGTCACCGTGACCTACGACAAGCCGGCCGACCGCGGGCGGTTCGCGATCGCGATCGCGCTCGAGGGACCGCTCGATCCGGCGCAGCGCGACCGGCTGCTGGCGATCGCGGAGAGGTGCCCGGTGCACCAGACGCTGGCGCACGGCGCGGAGATCGTCACGACGCGGGCGGGGTGACGGGACGCGTCAACGGCAGAGCGTGCGCAGCCGCCAGAGCGCGCGGGCCAAGGAGGGCGCGCGTTGAGCGGCGCGGTGGGGATCCCAGTGCTCCGCTGCGAGAGCAGCGGTCAACCCACCGAACACTTGAGGTGTGCCCAGGCATTGCCTTCGCACCTCGGAGTCCCCGGAATTTCGTCCGATGCGGCGAAGTTCGCACTTCGGATTGGAGAGCGTCTCCGGCAGCAGCGGGAGTGCCGCCTTGGAGACGTTGAGCCCCCTGGCCATGCCCTCGTGGTCCGCCAACAGCCAGGCCTCGATGGCGCGGACGGCAAGCCGGAGACAGAGGGTTGACGGCGGATTGGGAGCGAGCCGCCGGACAACAGGACCGGCGCAGGGATCCGCGTCGAGATCGCGAAGAACCAAGACGCGACGGCCATGGCGCGCAGCGATCACGAGCCCCTTGATGCGTTTGTCGAGCGCACCCTTCCCTCTCGGTCCGCGTCGGGCGACGTAGTCCGTCCCCGGCCGACCGCCGGCCGCGACGATGAGCCGCCGCGCGACCGCGGCATCGACCGGCCCCTCGCCGCAATAGTCAACCACTGACGACACTCAACGACCCGAGTCTATCGATGCCCTCGGGCTGCGTCAGCGGAAGCACCGCCTGACCGAGGGACCAGCCAGCCTTCTCGACTTGCTCGCGGATCTCGGGGTTGTCAGCCGCCGTCTCGATCGCGCTGCCGTTCTCCGACACAGTGATGCGGTGCACCTCGTCGGGAGCGATGCCCGGCGCGTTCAAGAGCGCCTCCGAGTGAGTGGAGGCGATCACCTGCCGTCCGGACAATCGCTGGGCCTTCGCGATCATGGCTGGCAACTGCGCCACGACGGCGTCGTGCAGCGACAGTTCCGGCTCCTCGAGCAGCAGCGGGCCGCCGCGTTCGGTGATCGACCAGAGAAAGCCGAGAAGTCGCAGCGTGCCGTCGGAGAGCAGCGTCTCGTCCTGCTTGGCCGCGTGGACACGCCAGTGGCGGAAGGCGGCATAGAGGTGTGGGCGGCCCTCCACGTCGTCCTTCAGTTCGAGGTTCTCGAACTGCGGCACGGCCAGCTTCAGGGCATCGCGCAGACGCCTCAACCGAGGTTCCCGCGTCTTCTTCGGCGTCTCCTTCATCCGTCGGAGGAGATCGCCGCCGAACGGGTCTTCCGTCGCGACGATCGCGCGGCGGGCATCGCGGACGATCTGCGGGACCACATGGAGATAGCGGATCGAGGTGAAGAACTCCGCCAGCTCGCGGAAACCCTTGTTCTGCTGCACCTGCTCCAGCTTCGTCTGGGTCCAGAGCAGCCAATCCTGGGTCTGTTCCGGCCGTCTGTCGTCGAGGATGACCTCGCCTTGATGCTTCACGATCTCCTGTTCGACCGTCACTGGGTCGCCGCGCACGGCTCCGTGCTGCTGCAGCACCAGGGTGTAGGACCAGACGGCCGGATGGGAGTCGTCGCCGACATCGACGTCGATGGTCAGCGTGCTCGGCCTTCGGGCGAACAGGCAACGCACGTTCTTGAAGCTTCCGCGCCCCGGTTGCGCCAGGGCCGATGCCAACCCTCCTTCCGGGCGGGCGATGTCGCGCAGGAACCGCAGGGCATCGAGGAAGTTCGACTTTCCGGAGGCATTGGGGCCGACCAGGAAGGCTCGTTTCCCGAGGCGGACTTCCGCCTTGCGGAAGTTGCGCCAGTTCTCCAGCCCTACCCGCGTGAATCGAAGCGACTGACGACCCGTGCCGCGCGGCGCTCGCCGATGCTCGCCCATGGGAACGGATTACCGGTCATGGAAGCATGCCGCAATCGTCTCGTTGATCCCGCAACCGCGGGGAAACGGCGGTAGGACGAGACGGATTACCCCTCCGCCAGCGGCCGGCAGGCCCGCTTCGCCAGCGCGCCGATGCGCGCGATCCGCTGCGCCGCCACCCCCGCCACGCCTGCATCCGCCAGGCCCGGGATCGCGCCGACCGCGCGCGCCGCCGCCCCGGCGCGCCCCCCACTTCAGGACCGTCTTGATCGTCTCGGGACG
>NZ_VIKA01000056.1 GCF_006704265.1 Elioraea sp. Yellowstone
ATCCGGGACTGCTCGCGCGCGACCGCGCCACCGTGGCACGCCTCGCGGAGGCACGCGCCCGCGCGCGGCTCGCCCGCGCACTCCCCGATGCCGAGACCTGGCTCGCCCCGGTGCGCCGGCTGCGTCCCGCGACGCCCTGGACGGAGGTGACGCGCGCCGTCAACGCCGCGCTTCCCGCCGGGGCGCGGCCGTTCACGCCGGCGCGGCTGGTCCGGCTGGTCCGGCTGTTCGTCGCCGAGGGGCTGGTCACGCACGCGGCGCTCGCGCCGGCGCCGCGCCGGAGCAGGGGAGGGGGGATGTCCCGTACGGCCGAACTCGCCGCCGCCTATCTGCGCGGCCGGCCCGAGGCCACCCTGGCCGAGCTCGGCGCCGCCCTGCTCCGACTCGGCGTCCGCCCGCCGCGCGGCGGCCCGACCTGGGCGCCCTCCTCCCTCAAGCGACTGGCCGACCGGGCGCGGGCGCTCGGCCTGTCCGGCACCCCACGCTCCGCTGGACCGCGGCCTGGCCTTGCGGCTAGTGACTGAGGCACGCCGCGGCAGCATCAGCCGATCCGGTGCGCGCCCGGCGGTCCCGAGGGTGTTCCGCTGACCGCCTGCGTCCCTGCCGCCACGGCCCGGAGTCCACACCAGAGCCCCTCGGCTCCGGCGTGTTGACGACCCTGCCGCCCTCGGCCTTCGCCCACCCGGCGCTCCGCCCCGGGCGTCGCGAGGCCGTCCTGCTCCTCGCCGCCGCCGGGCTTGCGGTGCTGCTGCGTCTCCTGCTGCTCGAACACCGTTCCTTCTGGTGGGACGAGATGTTCGCGCGCTACTGGATGGAGCTGCCGGCTGCGGCCCTGTTCGGCGAGGCGAACCGGATCGAGACCAACCCGCCGCTCTACTTCCTCGCCCTCAAGCTCTGGGCCGGTCTCGTCGGCACGCGCGATGGCGCGCTGCGCCTCCCTTCCGCGCTCGCCTCGGGCCTCGCCGCGCTGACCGCCGGACGGCTCGGCACGCTCGCGGGCGGCGGGCGGGTCGGGGTCCTTGCCGCCCTCCTCTGCGGCCTCCTGCCCCTCGGACTGTTCACGGGGATGAACGTCCGCCCGCTCGCCTTCTTCCCGCTGTTCCAGGGCCTCTGCCTGCTCGCCGCCGCCGAGTATCTCCGCAGCGCCGCTGAGGCCGGATCCGCTTCGGCCCTGCCGGGCCGCACCCGTGCCGCCTGGCTCGCCCTCTATGTCGCGGCCGGCCTGCTGCAGATCCACTTTCACGCCACCGGCACCGTGTTCGTGGCCGCGACCGGCGCCGCGATCGCGCTCGCCTGCCTGCTTGACCGGCGGCTCGGCGCGGTCGCGCTGCGCGACTGGCTGACCGCCGGCGGCGTGATCGGGCTGGTCTCGATCCCGCAGGGCCTGGCCTATCTCGGCCTGCGCGATGCCGCGCCGATCGCCTGGGCGCAGCCGCCCACCCCCTTCACCCTGATGCAGGTCCTCGGCCGGGCCCTGATCGCCGGCGAAGGACAGCTCGAAACCCCGCTGTTGCGGGGCCTCTTCGGACTGGGGCTCGGGCTGGCGGTCGGGATCGCCGCGCTCGGCGCCTGGACGCTGCGCGGCACGCTGCAGGTCTGGCCCACGGTCGTGCTGCCGGGCTGTTTCCTCCTCCTGCTGCTGGCGGTGAGCTTCCTCCGCCCGATGTGGGCGACACGGTTCCTGGTCGGGCTGATCGTGCCGACAGGCGTGCTGTTCGCGGCCGGGCTCGACCGGCTCTGGCGGTCCTGGCCGGGACGGGGGGTCGCCGGGCTGTTCCTGCTGCTGGTGGCGGTCTTCAACGCCAACCAAGCCTTCGGCCGGACCGAGCACCGCGAATGGTTCATCGCCAGCCGCGCCCTCGCCCGTCTTCTGGAGGCGGAGCCTGCCTGCCAGGGACCGGTGGTGGTGAACCGCACCTATCTCCAGCTTCCGTTCTGGCGCCACTACGGCACGCGGCTCGCCGACGCGGAGGGCTTCCTCCTGGTCGAGGACGCGGTGGCGGCGCGCGGGCCGGTCTGGCACAGCCAGACCCTGGCCTACATGCACCGTTCCGGCCTGCCGATCGCCCGCAGCCTCGGCGTCTCCGAGTTCGGCGCGCTCGGTGCCGCCGCGCCGCATCTCTCGCTGGTGCTGCGCGACGACCCGACCGTGCCGTTGAGTCCGTCCGTCGGGGCCGCGCTCGAGACGCTGCGCGTCCGCTTCGCGGTCGTGCGGGAGGGCGCCTGGGGCGACGCGACCCCGCCCAATATCCGTCTCCGGGTGCTCTGCTTCGCAGACCCCCGTCCGCCGTCGTGACAGCGGAGCCCGCCCCCACGCCGCCGCCCGACCCGACGCTCGGCCGGCGCGCGGCCGTCGCCTCGACCTATGCCGTGCTGCAGCGGATCGCGGTCCGCTCGATCGGCCTCGTCAGCACGCTGGTGCTGGTGCGGCTGCTGACGCCGCAGGATTTCGGCGTGGTCGGCATCGCCTCCGTCGTGCAGACCATGCTCGACTGGCTGACCTCGACCGGCTTCGGGCTTGCCCTGATCCGCATGCCGGCGGTCGAACGGCGGCACTACGACACCGCCTTCACCCTGACCGTCGCCCGCGGCGTGCTGATCGCCGGGCTGCTGGTGGCCGCCGCGGAACCCTATGCGGCCTTCATGGACGAGCCGAGGGTGGCGCCGGTGATGTGGTTCCTCGCCGCGACCGCGGTGGTGCAGTCGCTGGACAACATCCGGCTGTTCGACTTGCAGCGCAGCCTGCGATTTGACGTGCTGCTGCGCTACCACGTCCTCGGCAAGGTGCTCGGCTTCGCCGCCGTGCTGCCGCTCGCCTTCTGGCTCCGGAGCTACTGGGCGCTCGTCATCGCGCCCTCGCTGGCGCGGCTGATCCTGCTGCCGATCGGCTACTGGATCGTTCCCTATCGGCCGCGGCTGGGCCTCGGCGCCTGGCGCGAGCTGTTCCACTTCTCGAAGTGGATCTTCCTCGGCAACGTCGTCGCGGTCGCCGACGCGCAGTCCTTCAACGTGATCGTCGGCCGGCTGAACGGGGTCGCCGCGGTCGGCGTCTACCAGGTCGCCTACCAGGTCGGGGCGCTGCCGATCAGCGAACTGGCCGCCCCGATCCGCCAGCCCGCCTTCGCGGCCTTCGCGCGGGTGCAGCACGACCGCCGCGCGCTCACCGACTACCTGCTCGCAGGCTTGGCGCTGCAATGGCTGCTGATCATGCCGCTCAGCGCCGGCATCGCGCTCACCGCCCGGGAGATCACGCTGCTGTTCCTGGGCGACCGCTGGAGCATGGTGATCGGGCTTCTGCCGCTCGTCGCCCTGTTCGCCCTGTTCGACGGCCTGCGCGACTATCTCGGCAGCCTGTTCCTGGCGCTCAACCGGCAGCGCATCGTGGTGGTGCGCCTCGCCGCGCTGACGGTTCTCAAGGTCCTGGCGGTGTTCTGGGCTGCCGGACGCTTCGGCCTGCAGGGCGCGGCCGTCGCCATGCTCGCGGCCGCCGTCGTGACCTTCCTGCTCTGGCTCGCGATGACGCGGCGACAGCTCGCTTGCGCCTGGCGGCAGATCGTCGCCGCGCTCTGGCGGCCGGCGGCGGGTGCTGCGGCGATGGCCGCGACGGTGCTGGTCCTGCCGGACGGGATCGGCCCTCTCCTTGGCGGACCGGCCGCGGCGCTTGCCACTGCGCTTGCCCTCAAGGCCGTGCTCGGCGCCCTCGCCTATGCCGTGCCGGTGGTGACGCTCTGGCTGATCGCCGGCGCGCCGGGCCGGTCGGCGGAGGCCTTCGTGCTGCGCGGCCTGCAGGCGGCGCTCCGTCGCGTCGTCCGGCTGCGTCAGTAGAGTCCCAACCCGTTCCCGGCAGCGGGTTGCATCGGGGGGGCCGCCCCGAGCCGGTGGTCCGACCGGATCAGGTGATCCCGAGCCGGCGCGCCTCCTGGCGCGGCACCGCCGGGGGCGAGGGCAGGAGCAGGATGCCGTCGCGTTCCGGTTCTACCCGCGCCTCGGGATAGACCGCGAGTGCCAGCTTCAGCGCCTCGAGGAAGGTGGGCTTGAGCTGCCGGGCGAGCCGGAACCCGGCGCCGAACTGGCCGTGCAGCGCGCTCCAGCTCACCGGCGTGGGCTTGGCGAGCGCATGCAGCCGGTAGGCGAGCCAGATATAGACGTCGATCGCCAGGCTGCGGTTGCTGATCGCCTTGATCGCCTCCTCGCGCACGGGCACCGGATGCTCGCGCAGGGACCGCCAGAACCCCTCGTCCAGCCGCACCTTGTCCTGCCAGAGCGTGGGCTGGTCCTCGTCGTCGATCACGCCGGCGAAGCTGATCGCGTCCTGCACGAAGGCGCCGTTGTGGCGGGCTTCGGCGCCGTTCTCGCGGGCGAAGAAGAAGGTGAGGCGGCAGGCCGAGATGCGCCGTGCCTGTTCGGTGACGAGCTGGTAGGTGCGCCCGCCGGTGGTGAGCGACATCCGCCCCATCCAGGCCTTCATGGACCGTCCGAGCTCGACCTCGGGCGAGCCGGTGCGCACCGCCTCGGTCTGGAGATAGAGCAGGATCAGCCGGGCGAAGGAGCCGTAGGGCACGCCCACGAACTGGCCCTTGCGGTCACGCCCGGATTCCACCAGCAGGGTGGTGCGGTGTCCCTCGCGCCGCCACAGCACCTCCTCGATGCGCTTGTGCGGCAGCGAGGTCATGGCGAACCCCGCATGGGTGATGCCGAGGCGGTTCTCCTCTTCGGCCATGATGGCGGCGGCCGCCTCGATCGCCTGCCGGTCGCTCTTGCTGGCGGCGCGGGCGCGGGCCCCTTCCAGCCCGTGTTCGCGGATCAGCCGGTGCACGTCACCCATGGCGACGGATGACGCCGCGTTTCGTTCCCTGAATGCAAGGGGGACTCTACTGACGCGACCTAATAGGAAGGTATTAGGAGGAGTCTATTAGATTCGTCAGTAAAGTCCTCTGGATAACCGCGAGTCGCGTCGGCAGAGTCCCCTTCCGCGTCGGCAGAGTCCCCGGGATATTTCGATATCGCTGTGGACAACTCCGCTCCCGGGCGAGCGTCAGTAGAGTCCCCTCGCCACGGCCGGGCCCGAGTCGGCGCCGAGGTTCCATCGCGCCGGCTTGCCGTGCAGTCTCTTCCCCCTTCCTTCCCGGGTCGCGGAGTCCCATGCCCCTTCTTCTCGTCACCGGCGGCTGCGGCTTCATCGGCTCGCATCTCTGCGCTGCCCTGATCGCGCGCGGCGACGCGGTGCGCGTGCTCGACGACCTCTCCACCGGCAGCCGTGCCAATCTCGCCCCTGGCGCGGAGCTTGTGGTGGGCGACGTGGCCGACCCGGCCACCGTGCGCGCGGCGATGGCGGGGGTGGAGGGGGTGTTCCATCTCGCCGCGATCGCCTCGGTGCAGCGCTGCACCGAGGACTGGCTGGGCGCGCACCGGGTGAACCTGTCCGGCTCGATCGCGGTGTTCGACGCGGCCCGGAACCCCGGGGGGAGGGGGCCGGTGCCGGTGGTCTATGCCTCCTCGGCTGCGGTCTATGGCGAGCAGGACCGCCTGCCGATCGCCGAGGACGCGCCCTGCCGGCCGCTTTCGGCCTACGGGGCCGACAAGCTCGGCTCGGAACTGCACGCGCGGGTCGCAGGCAGCGTGCACGGCGTGCCGACGCTGGGCTTGCGCTTCTTCAACGTGTTCGGACCGCGCCAGGACCCGCGCTCGCCCTATTCCGGGGTGATCTCGATCTTCTGCGACCGCTTCGCGGCCGGCGAGGGGGTGGAGATCTACGGCGACGGGGCGCAGACGCGCGACTTCATCGCGGTCTCGGACGTCGTCGCCGGGCTGGTGGCGGGGCTCGGCGCGGCCTCCACCACCGCGCCGGTGCTCAATCTCTGCACCGGGCGGGCGACCTCGGTCGTCGATCTCGCGCGCACGATCGCCGGGCTCTGCGGGATCGCGCCCGCGATCCGCCATGGGCCGGCGCGGCCGGGCGAGATCCGCCACTCGGTGGGCGCGCCGGAACGCGCGCGCGCGATGCTGGGCCTGGGCGCGCCGCGGACGCTCGCCGAGGGACTCGGGGAGGTGCTGGCCTGGCTGCGCGCCGGGCGGCCCGGGCTCGCCGAGGGCTGAGCCGGTTCGGGAGGGCCGGAAAGCGGGAAATCCGGAAAGCGGGATCAGGCCGCCAGCCAGGCGATCGCAAGCCCGATCGCCGCCCAGAGGGCCAGCGAGCCGGCGAGGATCACCGCCGTTGCGGCGGGCCAGGAGAGCCGTTCCGGCAGGGGGGGCGTGGCGCTGCCGGCAAGTGCCGCGGCCTTGGCCGGGCGGGGGTCGGTTCCTCCTGTCCTGCTCATGCCGCTCGCTCCCCGATTCCTCACGTCACACCCGGCGCTGCACCCCGGCCCACGGGCCCTGAACGGATCCGGGTCCAGGGAGCATCCCGCGCCGGCTGCGCCATCATAAGTTGTGGCCCCGGTCTGTGGCAAAGCCGAGGCAGGGGCAGGGGGAAAAAGAGGACGGGGCGGCCTTGCGGCCGCCCCGTCGAGACGAGCCCCGCAGGGGCGGGGCGCTCAGCCGCGCCGGCGGCGCAGGGCGGCCCCGAGCCCGAGCAGGCCCAGGCCGAGGAGGCCGAGCGAGGCGGGCTCGGGCACCGGCACGGTCGGGTTGAAGGCGATGTTGTCGAACTCGAAGGCGAACTGCGAGGAGGTCGCGACCACCCGGTCGAAGCCCACGGTCGAGGTGATGTTGACGTAGAGCGTGCCGTTCACGCCCTGGTCGCCATTCGGGGCGAGAACGACGTCGCTGCCGGTGATCGAACCCACCAGGGTGGCGCCGTCGTAGAAGCTCAGCGTGTTGTAGTCGTCCACCGAGCCCCAGAGCAGGCCGAAATACTGCTGCAGCCCCGGCAGCAGGATCTCGACCGCCGCGCCGGCAGTGTTCCCGGTCGAGCCCGAGGTGATGTAGGTGGTGGTGTCGGCGCCGTTCGGCTGGTTGCCGGCTGGCGGGTTGTTCACGCCGTTATCGTTGCCGAAGCCGGTGCCGTTGCCGCCCGAGAGGAAGGGCGCGGCGTACAGGCCGGACGCGCTGCCCTGCACGGCCTGGGCGTTCGGCGTGAAGTTCACGGTGATGCCGCTCTGCGGCGAGACCCCGCCGCCGGTGCCGAGCGAGAGCCAGTCGAGATTGTCGAGCGTGACGCCGGTGGGCGCGCCGCCGACCGAGCCGCTGACCGTGAGCGCGGCCTGGGCCGCACCGGCCGCACCGACCGCCATCACCACGGCCGCCAGCAGCGCGTTCCTGAAGGAGCTCATCATGTGTTCCTGTTTCCTGCGGACCGAAGATGGTCCAAGAACGCAACGCATGATCCGTGCCAATCGCATAACCCCTTGAGACCGCAGGAGTCTGCCCGACTGCGGGACAGCACGTGTAAAGTCTGCCGACAGGGCAGACCCCGCCCATGCGTGGTTCTCGGCGGGCAGGACCCGCGTCGGCCTCGGGGCGTGTCGGAAAACCTTACACTGGCCATGGCCACACGCCTGGCGGGCAACAAGCATCCCAGATTCATTGACTTGGTCCAAATATTGCTGGTCAGCCTCCGTCCTGAGCCCGCGGACCCGATGTCCTTCGGCGTCGCCCGCTGCGGTTCGGATCGGCGTGGCGGACGCATGCGTCCCCCACGCCCGATCGCCCCCATGGGAAGTCCCACGGCGAGGCGAGGCGGGGCCGGGCCTCGGGGGGGCGCCCGGCCCCGCTGATTCTTGGGACCTTGTGCCGTTTCCATGGAATCCTGTTGCGAGAATGCCCGATCCCCCCATATCTGACCGGTCAGAATAACGGGTCAGATATGCGTGAAATCCAGGCAACCGAGGCAAAGGCACACCTCGCCCAGCTGCTCACTGCCGTTGAACGCGGTGAGAGCTTCGCGATCACCCGCCACGGCAGGCCGATCGCCCATCTCGTGCCCGCCGCTGCCGGCACCCGCTCGGCCGCGCGCGCCGCAATCGCCCGCTTCCGTGCCCAGCGTGCCAGCTGGGGCAAGACCGGCATCACCCTCCAGGACATCCTCTCGGCGCGCCACCACGGGCACCGGGCGTGAGCCCCATCGTCATCGACGCGTCGGTTGCGGCCACATGGGTGCTGGACGACGAGAGCGATCCCCGCGCCGAGGAGACGCTTCACCTGCTCGAAGAGGTGCCGGGCGTGGTTCCCCAACTCTGGCACTTCGAGATACGGAACATCCTGCTCGTCGCCTGGCGACGGGGGCGGATCTCCCCCCGGGGGCTGGCCGAACGCGTCGCAGCGCTCGGCGGTCTTCCGCTCCGCACCGACACGGAGCCGGACCTCGCCGCGGCCCTCGACCTCGCCGCCCGGCACGGGCTTTCCTTCTATGACGGCCTCTATCTTGAGGTCGCGCACCGTCTCCGCGCAGCGCTTGCCAGCCTGGACGAGGCCCTCGTCCGCGCAGCGCGTGCCGAAGGGATCCCGGTCCAGGGTGACCGCTGATCCGCCCCGCCTCGTGCCGCTGCCGCGCGAGGGCCTGCCTCCCTGGGCCGAGTCCCTGCTCGACCAGCACGGCTTCTGGTCCGGGCGGATCTGGTACGACACCGTGCTCGCCCACGCGCTTCCCCCCGCCGCCGAGCCGCTCGCCGCCCGCTGCGGCGCGGCCGCGGTGCCGCTGCTCGGCGAAGGGGGTCGGCTCCGCAGCCTGACCACGCCCTACACCCAGGACTGGCGCCCGCTCGCCGCCCCGGGGCTCGACGCGGCCGGCTGGCGCGCGGCCGGGCAGGGCTTCGGCGCCCTGCTGCGGCGCCGCCCGCCCGCGCTCCTGGAGGCGATCGATCCGGCGGGCGCCTGGCTCGCCCCCTTCCTCGCGGGCCTGCGTGCCGCCGGCATCCGCGCCACCCGCTTCGATCACACAGGGGTATGGCGGGAAACGCTCGCGGACGGGCAGGACTGGGAGGGCTACCTCGCGTCCCGCCCCTCCGCCCTGCGCCACACGATCGCGCGCAAGGGTCGCCGCGCCGAACGCGAGACGCGGTTCGACCTGATCGCCGCTCCGGGTGCAGCGCTCGAGGCCGGGATCGCGGCGTTCCACGCCGCCCGCGCCGGGTCGTGGAAGCCCGGCGAGCCCTTCCCGGACTTCGACGCCGCGCTGATGCGGGCCGCCGCCGCAGCCGGCGCGCTGCGACTCGGCGTGCTCACCCGAATCGCCGACGGCACCCCGCTCGCCGCCCAGTACTGGATCCTCGACCAGGGCGGGACACGCGCCACCGTGCCCAAGCTCTTCCATCTGGAGACCGAGCGTGCGGCCTCGCCGGGAACCGTGCTCACCGCCATGATGCTCCGCCATCTGATCGCGGAGGACCGGGTGCGGGTGATCGATTTCGGCCGGGGCGACGATGCCTACAAGGCGCACTGGGTGTCGGGCCGGGTGCAGCTGATCGGCCTCGTTCTCGCCGATCCGCGCCACCCGGCCGGGCTGGCCGCGCTCGCGCGCCAGGCGGCGGGGCGGCTGCTGCGCCGCTTCCGATGAGGATCCTCTACAGCCACCGCATCCAGTCGCGCGACGGCCAGGGCGTGCACCTCGACGCCCTGGTCGCCGCGCTGCGGGCCGAGGGCCACGAGGTGCGTGTCGTCGGGCCCGCCGCCTACGATCGGGCGGAGCTCGGGGCCGAGAGCCGGCTCGTCGCTCTGATCCGCCGGCTGCTGCCACGGTTCGCGGCCGAGCTTCTGGAGCTCGGCTACAGCCTGCCCGCCTTCCTGAAGCTCGACCGGGCGGCGCGGGACTTCGCTCCGGATGCGCTCTACGAGCGCTACAACCTGTTCTTCCTCGCCGGCGCGCTCGTCGCCCGGCGGCGCGGTCTGCCCTTCCTGGTCGAGGTGAACGCGCCGCTGGCGGAGGAGCGCGCCCGCTTCGGCGGCCTTGCGCTCACGGGCCTCGCCCGGTGGTCCGAACGCTTCGTCTGGCGCCGCGCCGACCGGGTGCTGCCCGTGACCGCGGTGCTGGGAGGGCACGTCGCCGCGGCCGGGGTGCCGACCGAGCGGATCGTCGTGATCCCGAACGGCATCGACCTCGCGGACTTCCCCGAGGCGCTCGCCGCGCGCCAGTCCGGCCCGGAGGCGGCGGAGCTCGTGCTCGGCTTCGTCGGCTTCGTGCGCGAGTGGCACGGGCTGGATGCGGTGGTGCGCGGCATCGCGGCCTGGGACGGGCCGCCGCGGCTGAAGCTGCGCGTGGTGGGGGAGGGGCCGGCGCGGCCGGGGCTCGAACGCCTCGCCGCCGAGCTCGGCATCACCGGGCGGGTGGAGTTCACCGGGCTGGCCAGGCGCGAGGCGATCCCCGGGCTCGTTGCCGGCTTCGACATCGCGCTCCAGCCTGCGGTCGTGCCCTATGCCTCTCCCCTGAAGGTGTTCGAGTACATGGCCGCCGGCCGGGCGATCATCGCCCCCGACCAGCCCAACATCCGCGAGGTGCTGGAGCACGGCCGCACCGCGATCCTGTTTGACGTGAAACAGTCCGACGGGCTGTGGCAGGCGATCCGCCGCCTCGCCGCCGACCCGGCGTTGCGTGCCCGGCTCGGCCAGGCGGCGCGGGCGGAGGTGCTGGCGCGCGACCTCACCTGGGCGGGCAATGCGCGCCGGGTGGCGGCGCTCGCTGCGGCGGCGCGGCGATGAGGTCAGCGCACCTCGCCCGGCCCCGCCAGCACCACGACCGTGCCGCGGATCGTGTTCCCCTCCACCAGGACCGGCGTGCCGGTCCGGTTCTCGACGAAATTCGTCCCGCGCGGCATCAGGTTCTCGAACCGGTTGCCGATCACGCGCAGGCTCGCGGTCGGATGCCGCACCCCTTCGGCGCCCAGCATCACCGCAGCGGTGGGGTTGCCGTGGTCGGGACCCTTGCGCAGCGTGGTGTTCGCGAGCAGCAGGTTGCCGCCATTGGGGATGTCCACCAGGTAGCTCGCCCGGTTGCCGGGCGTGTCGAGGATCGCGCTGTCGATGATCTCGGTGGCGAGCGCACGCGACTTCACGTGGTGGCAGATCCGCGTTCCCTCGAACCGGCTGCGCCGGATCGCGACGAGCGCCCAGGTCCCGGCATAGAGCCCGTGGGCGCATTCGTGGATCAGCGCGCCGTTGCCGACGAACGCGCTCTCCTCGATGACGAGCCGCGCCTCGGGCAGGCGGTGATGGGTCAGGATGCCGTTCTGGTTGTCCTCGAAGCGGGACCGCAGGACGGTCAGATCCCCGCCCTCGGCACGGATCCCCGCCGCGTTGCCGCCCTCGAACGCCGCTCCGCGGAAGGTGAGCCCGCGCACGGTGACGCGCGGGGCGGTGATCACGAACAGCGCCTTGCCGGCGCAGATCGGCCCGGTGATCACCACCTCCCCGCCCGCGGCCTCGATCGTCAGGCCGGGGGCGCGCCAGACCGCACAGTCGCGATACACCCCCGGCGCGATCACGACCCGGTCGCCGGGCCCGGCCGCCCGCGCCGCCTCGCTCGGCATGGCGAAGCGCTCGCCCGGGCCCACGCGCAGCGTCCCGGCCGCGGCCGGGAGGGCGGCGAGCAGGATCGCCACCAGGGTGGGGAGAAGGGTGGGGAGGGGGGAATTTCCCCGTCTGGGCTTTCTCATGGGGAAAACTGTGCAAGGCAGGCTGGATGACCATGCCCGCTGCACCGGCCCGGGGTCCATCCCCGCCGCCCGGCTCCGCGCCGCTCCTGCTTCACATCTTCCCGACCTTCGCGATCGGCGGCGCGCAGGTGCGCCTCGCCGCGCTCGCCAACCGCTTCGGGCCGCGCTTCCGCCACGCCATCGTCGCCCTCGACGGCCGGACCGACTGTGCCGAGCGGCTCGATCCCGCCGTGCCCTTCGTCCTGCTGCCGGCGCCGCCGCCGGGGAGCGGGCCGGCGCGGTTTCTGCGCATCCGCCGGTTCCTGCGCGACCTGAACCCCGATCTGCTGGTCACCAGCAACTGGGGTGCGATCGAGTGGGCGGCCGCCAATCTCCTCCCCCCGCGCATCCGCCATCTTCACACCGAGGACGGGTTCGGCCCCGACGAGGCCGCCGGCCAGAAGCCCCGCCGCGTGCTGTTCCGCCGGCTCGTCCTGCGCCGCTCGACCGTGGTGCTGCCCTCGCTGACGCTGCTGAAGGCCGCGCGCGAGACCTGGCGCCTGCCCGCCTGCCGCCTGCACCACATCCCGAACGGGCTCGACCTCGCCCGTTTCCGCCCCGACGGGCCGCGCCTGCCGCTCGCGCCGCCGGGCGAGGGGCCGGTGATCGGCACGGTCGCCCGGCTGCGCGCCGAGAAGAACCTCGCCCGCCTCCTGCGCGCCTGCGCGGCGCTGCACCGCGACGGGCTCGCCTTCCGCCTGGTCGTGATCGGCGACGGGCCGGAGGAGGGAATGCTCCGCGCGCTCGCCGCCGAACTCGGCATCGGCGGCATCACCCGCTTCGCCGGCCACGTGCCCGATCCGGCCGCGGCCTACCGCGCCATGGACGTCTTCGCGCTCTCCTCGGATACCGAGCAGATGCCGTTCTCGGTGATGGAGGCGATGGCCTCGGGCCTGCCCGTGGCGTCCACCGATGTGGGCGACGTCGCGGCGATGCTGGGGGAGGAGGGGCGCCCCTTCCTCGCGCCGAAGGACGATCGCGCGCTCGCCGCAGCCCTGCGCCCGCTCGTCACGGACGGCCCGCTCCGGCACCGGATCGGGGCGGCGATGCGCGCCCGCGCGGAAGCCGAGTACGACGAGGCGGCGATGGCGGCCCGCTATGCGGCGCTGTTCGGGGGATGAGGCAGGACAGGACCGGATGAGCGGAACCAGCCCGGCGGCAGGGATGCCGGCAGAGGGGATCGACGAGGCGCGCGCGACCCCGCCCCGGCGCGTGCTGCACGTCTATCGCCGTTTCCATCCCGACTACACCGGCGACGGCATCTACTTCACCCGCCTGATCCCGCTGATCGCGCGGCACGGCGTGGCGAACGAGGTGCTGGCCTTCGAGACCGATCCGGGCGAGGGTCCCGCCGGCACGATCCACAAGGGAATACCCGTGCACTACCTGTCGCGCACCCATGGCGCGGCGACGCGGACGAACCTCATGCGGTGGCTGATCCGTCACGGCCGCCGCTACGACGTGATCCACCTGCATTCGCACATCGACCGCACCTTCCTGACCTATGGGCTGGCCCGGCTCTTCGGGCGGCAGGTGCTGTTCTCCTGCACCCTCGACGACAGCCCGCCCCAGCTCATCGCGCAGTACCGACCGCGCTACCGCCGCCTGGTGCGCGCCCTGCTGGCGACGATCAACCGCTTCGTCGTGATCAGCCCCTACCTCCTGCGCCGCGCCCTCGAGACCGTGCCGCCCGGGCGGCTGCGCTTCATCCCTCAGGGCGGGATCCTGCAAGACGACCCGTCATCGCCGGAGGAGCGGGCGCGCCTGCGGGGACGGCTCGGCGCCGGCCAGGATGACCTCGTGCTGCTCAATGTCGGATCGATCTCGCGACGCAAGAACGTGCTCTGGCTGGTCGAGGCGCTCGCGCTGATCCCCGATCCGGGCGTGCGCCTCGTGGTGGTCGGCCCGGTGCTGGAGGCCGACTACGCAGCCGAGATCGAGGCCGCGATCCGCCGCCACGGCCTTGCCGAACGGGTCGTGCTGACGGGCTTCGAGGAGCGGCCGGAGCCGTTCTACCGGGCCGCCGATGCCTTCGTCTTCTCCTCGGTCTCGGAAGGCTTCGGCAACGTCTATGTCGAGGCGATGGCGCATCGCCTGCCGATCATCACGCGCTTCCTGCCCGGCATCACCGACTTCATCATCCAGCACGGCACGACCGGGTTCCTGGTCGACACGCCGGCGCAGTTCGGAGCCGCAGTCGGCGCGCTGCGCGCCGATCCCGCGCTCGGCGCCCGGATGGGCGCAGCCGGGCGCCGCTTCGCCGAGCGCAATCTCGAGCTCGGCCGTGTCGCGCGCGCCTATGCCGCGCTCTATCGCGACGCGCCCGACCCGGCCGGGGATGGGGACGGGTTCCCCGATTTCCGCATCCGCTTCACCCGCGACCTCGCCGCCGGGCCGGCCGCGATCGGCCTGGCCGAGATCGACACGCCGACCGACTGGCCGCCGCTCCTGCAGGTGGTGATCGACACCGAGGCGGCCTTCGAGTGGGACAAGGGCACCTACACCGATATCGGCCAGGTGGCGCCGACGCGCGCGCTCGAGGCGCGCTTCGAGGTCTTCCGCCGCCATGGGGTGCTGCCCGCCCTGGTGGTGGACTACCCCGTGGCCACGCGCGAGGAGAGCGCGGGCATCATCCGCCGGCTCGCCGCCGAGGGCTGCGAGGTGGGCGTGCATCTGCACCCCTGGAGCGCGCCGCCCATGGTGGAGCCGAAGGACGACTGGCATTCCTTCTCCGGCAATCTCGGCCCCGATCTGGAACGGATCAAGCTCGCCGCGCTGACCGAGGCGGTCGCCCGCCTGCTCGGCCGGCCGCCCAGCCTGTTCAAGGCCGGCCGCTACGGTCTTTCGCCCGATACGGTCGCGGCGCTTGGCGCCCTCGGCTTCGCGATCGACCTGTCGATCTGTCCCGGCTACGACTACACGGCGATGGGCGGGCCGGACTTCAGCCGCTTCACCGCCCGGCCCGGCTGGTTCGCGGGCTCCCGGCCGATCCTGTCGCTGCCGACCACGGCCGGCCATGTCGGCTGGCTTTCCGGCCACGCCGCCGCGCTCGACCGGCTCGCGCGCAGCGCCGCCGGCCGCGCCCTCCGCTTCGAGCGGCTGGCCGCGCGCGCCAACGCGCTCTATCCGCTCCGCCTCTCGCCGGAGGGGACCACGCTTGCCGAGATGCGCGACCTGACCCGGCGGCTTCTGGGCCGGGGGCTCCGCGTCTTCACCCTCACCCTGCACAGCCCGACACTTGCGCCCGGCAACACGCCCTATACCCGCACCGAGGCCGACCTCGTCGCGCTGCTCGAGCGCATCGACCGCTACCTCGCCTTCTTCCGCGACGAGCTCGGCGGGCAGTTCACCACGCCCTCGGCCCTGCATGCGCGGCTCTCCGCCCTGCGGCCGCCGGGATCGGCCCGGCCGGACGCGTGACGGCCGCCCGGGTCACGATCGAACCGGTCCGGTCCTTCGAGGCGATCGGTCGCGCCTGGCAGGCGCTCGAGGCGGAGGCCGGGCCGATCCCGCCGTTCCGGGCCTGGAGCTGGGTCGGGTGCCTGGCCGAGGAGCGCTATTCCGATCCCTGGCTCGCGCGCGCCGAGGCCGGGGGCCGGACGGTCGGCCTTGCCCTGTTCAACCGCGCGCGCGGGCGGCTCCTGCTCGCCGAGAGCGGCGAGGCGGCGCGCGATGCGCCCTTCGTCGAGCACAATGGACCGCTGGTCGCCGCCGGGGCCGCGCCCGACACGGCGGCGGCGCTGCTCGCCGCCGCCTGGCAGGCGAGGGGGGTGCGCCGGCTGCGCCTCTCGGGGGTCGAGCCCGCGCTCGCGCAGGCGGCCGGGGGGGTCGCGCTCCGTCACCGGATCCGCCCCGCCCCCTTCGTCGAGCTCGATCGGGTGCGCGCGGCCGGCGGTGACCCGCTCGCCCTCCTCAGCGCCAATGCGCGCCAGCAGCTCCGCCGCACGCTGCGCCATCTCGGCGCCGCCGGGCCGCTCGTGCTGACGCGCGCCGCCACGCCGGCCGAAGCGGCGGGCTTCCTCGACCGGCTGATCGCCCTGCACCAGGCGGACTGGCAGGCGCGCGGCCGGCCGGGGGCCTTCGCCGACCCCTTCATGCCGCGCTTCCACCATGTCCTGGTCGCGCGCAGCTTCGCGGCGGGCGGGATCGATCTCTGGCGCCTGGCGGCGGGCGGGCGGGAGCTGGGCTATCTCTACGCCCTGACGCGCGCCGGCCATGTCTGCCTCTACCAGGGCGGGTTCGTGCGGGCGGCGGCGGCCGATCACCGGCCTGGGCTGGCGGCGCATGTGCTGGCGATCGCCGAGGCCGCGCGGCGTGGCGACCGCATCTACGACTTCCTCGCCGGCGCGGCGCGCTACAAGCGGAGCCTCGCCACGGCGAGCCGCGATCTCGCCTGGGTGGAGCTGGTGCGGCCGGGCAGCGCCGCGGCCTGGGCGGCGCGGCTGCGCCGCCTGGTTCAGCGCGCGCGCCAGACCAGGGTGGACGACATCGCGTAATTCCACACCACCGTCATCAGCGCCCCGGCCGCGCCGGCGAGTTCCCAGCCGAGCACGCCGTCGCGCAGCAGCACCGCGGCGATGCCCGCATTCGCCACCGCGCCCACGCCGCAGACGAGATAGAACAGCACCAGCCCGCGCAGCATCGCCGCGCCGCGCAGCCGGCGGTCGCGATAGGTGATGCGGTTGTTGATCAGGAAGTTCGAGGTCATGGCGGCGAGGGCGCCGAGCCACATCGCCCGCTCGAACGGCACCGGGCCGAGCCCGTGGGCCAGGCCCAGCACCACCATGTGCACGACCACGCCGGTCAGCCCGACCGCGGCGAAGGCGAGGAAGCGCAGCGGCAGCACGCCGCCGAGCGCCTTGTCGAGCAGCAGCCCCAGATACTCGATCAGCACGGCGAGATCGAGCTTGCTCTCGCCCGCCTGCCGAGGGCGGAAGCTGTAGGGAAGCTCCATCACCCGCAGCGGCCGGTCGGCCGAGAGGATGATGTCGAGCAGGATCTTGAAGCCGGTACCGTTCAGGCGCGGGGCGAGGCCGTCGAACACCGCGCGCGGCAGGGCGAAGAAGCCGCTCATCGGATCGGCCACGCGCATCGGCAGGAGCCGCTGCGCCAGCCCCGCGCCCGCCTCGGAGATCCGCTGGCGGAGGTCCGAGAAGCCGCCCGCCGCCGCCCCGCCGGCGACATGGCGGCTGCCGATCACGAGCTCGGCCTCCTCGGCCTCGAGCGCGGCGAGCATGCGCGGCAGCAGGGTCTCGTCGTGCTGCAGGTCGCCGTCGATCACCGCGAGGAAGGGTGCGGCGGAGGCGAGCATCCCCTCGATGCAGGCGGAGGCGAGGCCGCGCCGGCCGATGCGGCGGATGCAGCGGATGCGGGGATCGCGCGCCGCGATCGCCTTGGCCACCGCGGCGGTGCCGTCGGGGCTGTCGTCGTCGACGAAGATCGCCTCCCAGGCGAGGCCGGCGAGGGCGGCGTCGAGCCGGCGCACCATCTCCGGCACGTTCGCCGCCTCGTTGTAGCAGGGCACGACCACGGTCAGCCGTGGCGGGGCGGGCGGCGCGACGGCTGCGGGGGGCGTGCTCATGGGCAGCGAGACCATACGCCGCGCCGCCGCCCCTTGCCGATGCCGGATCGCCGCCGCGCGGTCAGGCGCGGCGGATCCGGCGAGCGCAGCCGAGGCCGGCGAGGGCGAGGCCGAGGAGGGCGAGCGAGGCGGGTTCGGGCACCGCGGTCGCGGCCTGGGCGGTGTCCGCCATGTCCGTCCGGGCAGGCTCCCCGGCCGGCGGGTCGGACGGATCGGCGGTCACGACCGGCGTGGTGAGGTCCGGGGACGGGTTCTCCTTCCGACCGCCGTCGGTGTCGGTGACCTCGGGGAGCGGCGCGCTGCCACCGCCGCCACTGCCACCACCCCCGCCGAACCCGCCGGTGCCGCCCATGCCGCCGCCGAAGCCTCCGGATCCGCCGCCACCGCCGCCGCCCAAGCCGCCTGCGCCGCCGGCCCCGCCTGCGAAGCCGAAGCCGGCGATCATCAGGGGGGCGGGGCCGTCCTCGGAACCGCCGGGCGCGTCCTCGGCGTCGGACCCGGCGGGCCGGTCGCGGTCGGCCGGGTCCTTGAACCCGCCCTGGATCGGGCGGGGCGGGGCGGACAGCAGCAGGAGCGGGGGCGCGGGCGGGACGGTCGCCACCTGCTCAGGGCGCGGCGGCGGGGTCCAGGCCGCGACCGTCGGGCCGCCCTGGGAGGGCGCATGGGACAGCGTCATGCTGGCGATCAGCAGGGCGAGGGGCGGGACGGCGGCGAGGCGGCGGGAGCGGCGGTGGCGCATGGCGGCTCGATTCGTGTCTGACGTGCAATGGTCTCCGGTTGTGCACGCTAGGAAGCAGGCAGCATGCCAGATGGAGAACCCTTTTTTGGACAAGCCGCTATCGATGCCTCGCCGCATCGGCTTGGCCGGATGTAAAGGATTTCGACATGCCGCTGGGCCGGGCGGCGCCGGGCAGTCCTGCACGGAGGCGCAACGTGATCGGCCCCGCCCTCATCCTGACCCTCTCTCCCGCGAAGGCGGAAAGGCGGACAACGGAAAGGCCGGGCGGTCGGCCCGCCCGGCCCTCGCTCTCGGGCCGCAGGTGCGGCCCGTCCCCTGGTCAGACGGTCAGGCGCGGCGCCGACGCGCGGCCAAGCCCAGGCCGAGGAGGCCCAGGCCGAACAGCGCCAGCGAGGCGGGCTCGGGCACCGGCTGCGGGTCGATCGGGTCGCCGGCGATGGTGGCGCCGGCGATCGCCAAGCCGGACTGGTAGGCCGTATCGCCCCAGTTCGTCACGCCGAACTGCAGCCGGTAGGTGCCGGCGGTGACGATCGTGTAGCTGGACTTCACCCAGCCGGAGAGGCCGCAGCCGTCGTCGAAGCAGGAGCCGGAGTCGCTGCCGAGCTCGTCCCAGACCGGGCCGCCGTCATTGCCCGTGCCGAGCACGATCGGGACGGTCGCCGGGTCGAGCGTCGCGTCGGGCGAGGGCATGCCGGTGCCGGGCACGATGTTGTCCGGCGCGGGCACGGTGCGGGCGGTGAACAGCAGCGCCACCTCATCGCCGGAGGCGTCGAGCAACCGCGCCCAGGCGTAGTCGGCGAAACCGGCGCCGTCGGAGGTGACATAGTTGAAGTAGAACTCGAGCGCGTCGCCGGCATTGGCGGCGAAGAGCGGCGAGGTGAGCGTCGAGCCGTTCGTTTCGTCGCCGAGCGAGAGCAGGTTGCCGCCGCCGTCCGCGCCCTCGTCGGTGGTGACGAACAGGTACTGGGTGTGGCCGGCCGGGATCGTGCCGACATCGCCGTTCGGCGTGCCGGTGCCGACCGTGCCGATGCCGGTCCAGCCGGCGGGCGCGCCGTAGGACGGGGCGGCCTCGGCGGCCGGGGCGAGGGCCAGCCCGCCCATGAGGGCGAGGGTGGCGGTCATGGTGCGAAGCGCGGTCATCGGCGGTCTCGACTCTCCCGGGTGGTGCTGCGCAGGCAGGACAGCAACAATCGTACCAATCCGAAGAAACCGTTCGGGATCAATCGTCAAGGCCGACAGGTGAGGCCGCTGCAGGCCGGACTGTCAAGAATCCCGACGGATCCGCTCCGCCCTCATCCTCGCCCGGGGCGGGGAAGCGGGGGCGGGGAAGGGGCGGACAACGGAAAGGCCGGGCGGTCGGCCCGCCCGGCCCTCGCTCTCGGGCCGCAGGTGCGGCCCGTCCCCTGGTCAGACGGTCAGGCGCGGCGCCG
>NZ_VIKA01000057.1 GCF_006704265.1 Elioraea sp. Yellowstone
GTCCTGCCCGGCGAGGCGCGGCTGAGCGCGCTCGACGTCACCGACGAGGGCGCGGTCGAGGGCTGGATCGCCGAGGCGGCCGCGACGGCGCCGCTCGCCGGGCTGGTCACCGCGGCCGGGATCGCGGCCGACGTGCCGGTGCTCGAGACGAGCGCGGAGGAGTTCCGCCGCATCCTCGAGGTCAACGTCACCGGCACGTTCCTGTGCGCGCGGGCGGCGGCGCGGCGGATGCGCGCGGCGGGCGGCGGATCGATCGTGACGATCGCGTCCGTCTCGGGGATGCGCGGGTCGAAGGGCAGGGCGGCCTATGGCTGTTCCAAGGCGGCGGTGATCAACCTGACGCAGGTGCTGGCGGTCGATCTCGCCGCGGACGGCATCAGGGCGAACGCGGTCTGCCCAGGCCCGGTGGAGACGCCGCTCGTCGCGCGCGTGCATACCGAGGAGACGCGCGCGCACTGGCTCGCGCATGTGCCGCAGCGGCGCTACGCGCAGCCGGAGGAGATCGCCGGCGCCGTGCTGTTCCTGCTCGACCCCCGGCAGTCCGGCCATGTCACCGGCGCGGTGCTGCCGGTGGACGGCGGCTTCTCGGGCGCCGGGCTGACCGCGATCGGGCGCTAGAGAGATCGCAGACGGCTGGAATCAGCCGCAAGCGTGACGATGCCCGCAAGGGCAGGCTGGAGCGGCTTCCACTCGTGCGGAAACCGCTCTCGCGCAGATCGCGATCAGGTCGCGAGGTCCATCCCCGGCCGGGCAGCGCTGCGCGGCCGAGGACGCGGCGCCGATCCGAAGCGCGCTCGGCCTGCCGGCATCAGTCCCGATACCCCCTGAACCCGTCCAGCCGCCAGACCGTGTAGGTGAGCGTCGCATCCGTGTGGGTCGGCACGGTGAGGCGCGCGACGCGTTCGGCCTGCGCGAAGCGCGAGGTCACGTCCGCCGCCTCCGCCCGGCGCGTGACGAACAGGAACGGTCCCGTCACCTCCGGCGTGAGCGCCGCGGTCAGCTCGAACTCGTTGCGCGCCACGCCGTCGGGCTCCCACATCAGCGCATCGCGCGGATGCGGGCGGACGTAGTAGATCAGCGTCGCCATGTCGCGCCGCTGCTCGAAGAGGAAGCGCGCATCGGCGTGCGGCGCGGCGGCGCGCGCGACCGCGCGGCCGAGCACGTCCCAGCCGCGCTGGCGCATCCACGGATCGGCACGGCGCGGCAGCTCGATCCCGGCCGCGGCGAGCGCCGGCGGCCCGGCGAACAGCAGCGCCGCGGCGGCGAGGTGCAGCGCGACCGAGGCGCGGATCAGGAGCGGCCGGCCGAAGGCGAGCGCCCAGTGCACCACCAGGATGGTGCCGGCGGCGTAGACCGGCGCCGCCCAGTTGGCGTTGGCGCGGGAGAGGAAGGACTGCGCCACCATGATCGCGCCGAGCGGCGCGACGAACAGCGCGAGCAGCCGCGTGCGCGGATCGCGCCAGGTGGCGCGGCGCGCGAGCAGCCAGAGCAGGATCGCGAACAGGATCGGCCCGAACACGCCGAACTGCGCGCCCAGGAACTCGGCCCCCATCAGCGGGCGGAACGACGGTCCGGCCGCGAGGTTCGCATTCGCGCCGACGTGGCGGACGGTGGCGAAGCCGTGCGCGAGGTTCCAGGCGAGGTTCGGCGCCAGCAGGCCGAGCGCGAGCCCGGCCGCGAGCCACGGCCCGGGGCCGCGCAGCACCGTGCGCGCCTCGCGGTCGAGCGCGAGCCAGAGCGCGAGCGAGAGCAGGAACCCGGCCATCGCATACTTGGCGAGCAGGCCGATGCCGAGCGCCAGCCCGAGCACGGCCCACCGGCCGGGCGTCGGCCGCTCGCGCAGGCGCACCACGGCATGGAGCGCGGCGGCCCAGGCCGTCAGCAGCGGCACGTCGGTGGAGATGATGGTCGACGAGACCGATACCGCCGGCAATGTGGCGTAGGTGAGGGCGGTCCAGAATCCGATGCGCGCATCGAACAATCGCGCCGCCGTGGCGCCGAGCAGCAGCGCGGTCGCGGCGTGCAGGAGCGGCGAGGCGAGGCGGATGCAGCCTTCGCCATCGCCGCAGAGCGCGGTGGTGCCGGCGATCAGCCAGGCGACCAGCGGCGGCTTGGTGTAATAGCCGAACCGCAGGTCCTGGGCCCAGACCCAGTACTGCGCCTCGTCGGCATAGAGGTTCGGCTGGTTGGTGGCGAGCCAGATCAGCCGCAGGAGCGTGATCGCGGCAACGGCGAGGACGGTGTGCACGGGCGGGACATAACAGATGCGCCGGCGCGCGTCCGCCCCTGCTCGCGGTGGGCCGCTCAGCCCCTGGCGGGCGGCCGGGCGGCCAGCGCCTCGCGCAGACGGCGGGCGAGTTCCTGGCGGCGATAGGGCTTGCTGATCAGCCCGATGCCCTGGCCCGGCGCCTCCTGCGCGTGCATCGCCTGGTCGCTGTAGCCGGAGGTGAACAGCACCTTCAGGTCGGGGCGGAGCCGGCGCGCGGCTTCCGCGAGCTGGCGGCCGTTCATCCCGCCCGGCATGACGATGTCGGTGAAGAGCAGGTCGAACGGCTCGCCCTGCCCGATCAGCTTCAGCGCCTCGGGGCCGTTGCGCGCGCTCACCACCCGGTAGCCGAACTCGGCGAGCTGGGCGGAGACGTGGCGGCGCACGAGATCGTCATCCTCGACCAGCAGGATCCGCTCGGAGCCGCGCGGGAGATCCTCGTCCGCCTCCTGCGGCGCCGGCGCCCGCCGGTCGGCTTCGCTGTCGGCGCGCGGCAGGTAGATCCGCACCGTCGTGCCGCGGCCGACCGCCGAGTCCACCTGCACATGGCCCTGCGACTGCTTGACGAACCCCCAGACCATGCTGAGCCCGAGTCCTGAGCCCTTGCCGACCTCCTTGGTGGTGAAGAATGGGTCGAAGGCGCGTGCCAGCACCTCGGGCGTCATGCCGATGCCGGTGTCGGAGACCGCGATGGTCACGTAAGCGCCGGGGGCGAGGCCGCCCGCCTCTTCGGCGGCGCCGGCATCCAGCTCGACATTCGCGGTTTCGATCGTCAGCCGTCCGCCCTTGGGCATGGCGTCGCGCGCGTTGATGCAGAGATTGAGGATCGCGCTCTCGAGCTGCGGCGCATCGACCAGGATCGGCCACAGACCCTCGGCATGCACGAAGCATGTCTCGATGTGCTCGCCCAGCGTGCGGCGCAGCAGCGGCCGCATGCCGTCCAGCAGCCGGGTGACGTCGGTGACCTTGGGGTCGAGCGCCTGCCTGCGCGCGAAGGCCAGCAGCCGGCTGGTCAGCCCCGCCGCGCTCTCGGCCGCCGACTGGACGGTGAGCGCGAGCGGACGCAGCGCCGGGTCGTCGGCGAGATGCTCGGCAAGCAGTTCGGCGTTGCCGAGGATGACGGTCAGCAGGTTGTTGAAGTCGTGCGCGATCCCGCCGGTGAGCTCGCCGACCGCGCGCAGCCGGTCGGCCTGGGTCAGGGTCTCGGCCATGCGCCGGTCGTGCACCATGCGGCCGATATGGGTCGCGATCGTGTCGATCAGCGTGCGTTCCTCGGCCAGGAACGGGTCCTCCGCCGCGCCCTGGTCGGGCGGGGCGGCACGGTAGCCGATCTCCACCTGGCCGATGCGCTTGCCGCCGGCGCGGATGGTGCTGGTGAGCGCGCTCACGGGCTGCACCCAGCCGGCGCTGCGGTACTCCCGCCCTTCCAGCTCGATGCGCGCGACGGCGAGATCGTCGTGCAGCACGCTGGTCGGCAGCAGCGTGGCCATCTCGGCGCAGATCTCCTCCACCGGGCGCGTGTCGGCCGCCGTCAGCTCGAGCGCGCGGTAGAGGCAGCGCAGCTCCTTGATGCGCTCGCGCAGGTCGCGCTCGAAGCGCTTGCGTGCGGTGATGTCGCGCATCCCGCCGACGAAGCGCGAGGGCCTGCCGTCAGGCCCCAGGATCAGCCGGGCATGCGCCTCGATCTCGCGCACCGAGCCGTCCCTGTGCAGGAAGCGGTACTCGGCGGACCACTCGCGCTCGCGCTGTCCGATCGCGCGCCGCATGCCGGCGAGCACCCGGTCCCTGTCGGCCGGATGCAGGCGGCGCGTCCAGGAGGAGGAGTCCGGCTCGAGCTCGTCCATCGGGTAGCCGAAGCTCTTCTCGAACTCGTCGCTCCACCAGATGGTGTCGGTGCTGAGATCCCAGTCCCAGATGACGTCGGCGGTGGCGCTCGCCACGGCGTGGAAGCGCGCCTCGCTCTCGCGCAGGCGGTTCTCGGCGCGCTTGCGCTCGGAGATGTCCTGCAGCGCGCCCTGCACGGCGACGATGCGGCCGCCCTCGTCGCGCACCGCCTCGCCGATGCTGCGCACCCAGACGCGCCGCCCGTGCGCGGTGACGAGTTCGAGCTCCAGGTCCCACGGCGTGCCCTCGGCGGCGCAGGCGAGGAAGGCCTCGCGGATCGCGCCGCGGTGCTCGGGCACGTAGGCGCCGAAGGTCGCCTCCAGCGCCGGCACTTCGCCCGGCGGCAGGTCGTGGATCGCGCTCATCTGCTCGGACCAGGTCACCTCGTGGCCGGGCAGCGAGACCTGCCAGCCGCCGAGCTGGCCGATGCGCGAGGCCATCTGCAGCAGTGCCTGGTTCCGCCGCAGCGCGTTCTCGGCGGCCTTCTGCGGCGTGATGTCCTCGCTGACGACGATCGCGTTGAGCGCGCGCCCGGCGGCGTCGCGGCGCATGGCGACGCTGTTGCGCACCCAGACCGTGCCGCCCTGCCTGGTCCGGTAGCGCTTCTCGCGCACGTAGCTCTGGCGCCGCCCGCTCAGCAGCTCCTGGCGCAAATCGGGCGCGGAGGCGAGGTCCTCGGGCGGGGTGAGGTCCTGGAGGTCGACGCCGCGCAGCTCCTCGGGCCGGTAGCCGAGGATGCGCGCGAAGGCCTCGTTCACCTCCTGGATCCGCCCGTCCGGCGCGACCACGGCGATGCCGGTGGCGGCGTCGCGGAAGGCCTCGCGGAAGGTCGTCTCGCTCGCGCGCAGCGCATCGAGGGCACGGATGCGCTGCACCGCGAGCGAGACCAGCCGCGCGCCGCGGCTGACCGCGCGCAGCTCCTCGGCCGTCGGCATGCGCGGATGGTCGTGATAGACCGCGAAGCAGGCGAGCGGCCGCCCGTCGGCGTCGAGCGCCGGGGTGGACCAGCAGGCGCGCAGGCCGTGCGCGCGCGCGATGTCGCGCAGGCCGTGCCAGAGCGGATCGGTCTCGGTGTCGGGCGTGATGACCTGCGTGCGCCGGGTCACCGCGGCCCCGCAGGTGCCGGCGTCGGGCGTGATCGGCACGCCGTCGATCAGTTCGGCATAGACCGGCATGCGGGGCGAGGCGCCGTGGCGGAAGCACTGCGCCTCGGCATCCACCAGCGTCACCGCCACGCGCGCCTCGGCGAGCGTCTGCTCCATCAGGCGCGCGATCCGTTCCAGCACCTCTGCGAGCGCCGCGCCGGACGAGATCAGGTCGAGGATCTCGGTCTCGGCCTGCAGCAGCCGCTCCGCCTTCAGCCGCGCGCTGATGTCGCGGAAGGTGACGACCGCGCCCGCGATCCCGCCGTCGGCGCGGCGCATCGGCGCGCAGACATACTCGACCGGGAAGCTCGTGCCGTCCTTGCGGAAGAACACCTCGTCCTCGACGTGGCGGGTCACGCCGTCGCGCAGCGACCGGGAGATCGGGCAGTCCTCGATCGGATAGGGGCTGCCGTCCGGCCGATGGTGATGGATCAGGGCGTGCGAGTCGCGCCCGCGCGTCTCCTCCGCGGTCCAGCCGAGCATCGCCAGCGCGGCGGGGTTGTCGAACAGGATCCGCCCATCGGCATCGAGGCCGTGCACGCCCTCGCCGACCGTCTCGAGGATCACGCGCAGCCGCTGTTCGCCCTGCGTGCGCGCGTCGTGCAGATGGACGAGCGAGATCAGCCCGGCGACGGCGCGGGCGAAGGCGCGGTCGGAGGCGCTCCAGGCGCGCGGCCCGCCGACATGTTCGAGGCAGAGCACGCCATTGGCCGCGCCGTCGGCATGGATCGGCACGTCCAGCATCGCGCCGATGCCGAGCGGGCGGAGATAGGTCTCGGCGAGGCAGGCCGTGCGCGGATCGGCGCGGGCGTCCTCGGCGGCGATCGGTTCGCCCGCGGCGAGCGCGCGGAAGTACTCGGCATGGGCGTCGGCCGTCAGTACCGTCCCGCTGTGGTGGCGGCCGGCAGCGGCATCGAACACGTCCAGGCAGACGATCGCGTCGCCCGCCGGCGTCAGCGTCCAGACGCCGGCGCGCGCCACGCCGATGGTGCGGGCCGCCAGTTCGGTGGCACGGCGCAGCGCATCCTCGAGGCCGGCGGGCTGGAGCAGGCCGAGCCGCATCAGCTCCGTCAGGGCGCCGAGCCGCTGGACCTCGCTCTCGGCCGGGCGGCCCGCGGGCTCCGTCTCCGGGGGGGCCGACGCCGGCGGGATCGGCCAAGCCTTGGTCGTCAATGCCGCCTCCATACCGGCTGCCGCGTGACGAGGCGCCGACCGTTACGGTCGCCCAGTATACAACTTTCTGGCGAGGATCCGAAACGGCGGTGCGATGTCCGCGCGCGGGCGGCTCGGCGGCGGGAGGGAGCAGGCTCTCCGGTCGGGCAGGCGGCGCGGGGAGACGGACCCGGTCTCCCCGCGCCCTGCGTCAGGCCGCGATCCGGGCGACCTCCTCGGGCGGGAGGCGCACGGTGCGGTCGTAGTCCTTGAGCAGGGTCTCGGTGATCTGCCCGGGGGTGAACCTGTAGGGGCCGATCTCGGCCACCGGCGTCACTTCGGCGGCGGTGCCGGTGAGGAAGCATTCGGTGGCCTTGGCCATCTCCTCGGGCCGGATCGCGCGTTCGACCACTTTCATCTGCCGGTTGCGCGCGAGCCGCATCACCGTCCGCCGCGTGATGCCGTCGAGGAAGCAGTCGGGGGTCGGCGTGTGGATCTCGCCGTCGATCACGAAGAAGATGTTCGCCCCCGTCGCCTCGGCCACCTGGCCGCGCCAGTCGAGCATCAGCGCATCCGCGTAGCCCTTGGCCTCGGCGGCATGCTTGTTCAGCGTCGCGATCATGTAGAGCCCGGCCGCCTTGGCCCTCGTGGGGGCGGTCTGCGGGTCGGGGCGGCGCCACTGGCCGATGTCGAGGCGGATGCCCTTCATCCGGTCGTCGCCGAAATAGGCGCCCCAGGACCAGACGGCGATCGCGAGGTGGATCGCGTTCTTCTGGCCGGAGACCCCCATCATCTCGGAGCCGCGCCAGGCGATCGGGCGGACATAGGCGTCCGCGAGGCCGGAGGCGGCGAGGGTGACCCGGGTCGCCTCGTCGATCTGCTCGACCGTCCAGGGCAGCCGCATGTCCATGATGGTCGCGCTGTCGACCAGGCGCTGGGAGTGCTCGCGCAGCTTGAAGACGTGGCCGTTGTAGGCGCGCTCGCCCTCGAACACGGCGGAGGCGTAGTGCAGGCCGTGGGTCAGCACGTGCAGCTTGACCTCGCGCCAGGGGCGCAGGACACCGTCGTACCAGATCAGGCCGTCGCGATCGTCGTAGGGGACCAGGGCCATGGGCGCATCCTCGCAACTTCGTTTCGTCTCGCGCGGAGCCCGCGCAACGCTCTGGACGGTACGGAGCGCCCCCTGATATGTCAATGTTACTGACGTAACTCGACTCCGTAACCCTGGGGAGACGTTCCCGCATGGATGCGCGCGGCACCGCCGGGCTGTTGTTCCTGCGCGAGGAGGAGATCCGGCTCGCGATGGAGCTGCTCTTCTACGGCTATCGCGACTTCACCGCGGGGCCGGATGCGATCCTGGAGGAGCTCGGCATGGGCCGGGCGCACCACCGGGTGCTCTACTTCGTCGGCCGGCATCCCGGAATCACGGTCTCCGAGCTGCTCGCGATCCTCGCGATCACCAAGCAGTCGCTCGGGCGCGTGCTGAAGCCGCTGGTGGACGGCGGCTACGTGACGCAGACGCAGGGGCGGTCGGACCGGCGCCAGCGGCTGCTCGCGCTGACGGCGAAGGGCGAGGCGCTGGAGCGGCGGCTGTTCGAGCGCCAGCGCGAGACGCTCGCGCGCGCGTTCCGCGAGGCGGGCGGGCCGGCGGTGGAGGGGTTCCGCAAGGTGATGCTCGGCATCATGGGGCCGGAGGCGCGCGCGCGCATCGGCAGCCGCATGGCCGGGACGGCGCCGCGGCCGGCGGGGAAGGTGGCGTAGGGGCCTCCGATGCCCGTGGCCGCGCGCGAGACGGTCGCCGCCGATGCGCCGCACATCCTGGTGGTGGACGACGACACGCGGCTGCGCGAGCTCCTGCGCCGCTACCTGGTCGGCGAGGGGTTCCGCGTCACCACCGCGGCGGATGCGGCCGAGGCGCGGCAGCGGCTCGCCGGCATCGCCTTCGACCTGATCGTGCTGGACGTGATGATGCCGGGCGAGAGCGGGCTCGAGCTGACCGAGGCGCTGCGGCGGACGCATGACATCCCGATCGTGCTGCTGACCGCGCGCGGTGCGCCGGAGGATCGCATCGCCGGGTTCGAGCACGGCGCGGACGACTACCTCGCCAAGCCCTTCGAGCCGCGCGAGCTCCTGCTGCGCATCCGCACCATCCTGCGCCGCACCGCGCCCACGCCCGGCACGGCGGAGGGCAAGGTGACGCTCGGCGAGGCGGTGTTCGACCCCGAGCGCGGCACGCTGACGCGGGGGCAGGAGACGGTCCGCCTGACCGGCGGCGAGGCGGCGCTGCTCGCCGCACTCGCGCGCCGGCCGGGCGAGGTCCTGACGCGCGAGGAGATCGCCGCGGCCCTCGGCCAGGAGGATGCCGGCGAGCGCGCGATCGACGTGCAGGTCACGCGGCTGCGGCGCAAGATCGAGCCCGACCCGCGCGAGCCGACCTTCCTCCAGACCGTGCGCGGGCGGGGCTACGTGCTGAGGCCGCGATGAGGCGCCTGGCGTTCGCCATCAAGCGGATGCTGCCGCGCTCGCTGTTCGGGCGCAGCGTGCTGATCATCGTCATGCCGCTGATCCTGCTGCAGGCGGTGGCGCTGCAGATCTTCTACGGCACGCACTGGGAGGTGATCTCGCGCCGGCTTGCCGCCGCGGTGGCGGGCGATGTCGGGCTCGCGGTGGAGACGCTGCGGCGCTTCCCGGCGGAGGCGGACCAGGACTGGCTGGCGGCGCAGATGCTGATCCGCGCCGATCTCGCGATCCGCTTCGCCGAGGGCGAGATCCTGCCGACCGACCCGCCCGACGTGATCGAGGGGCCGGCCGAGACCGAGTTGCGCGCCGCACTCGCCGAGCGGGTGCGGCTGCCCTTCCGCATCGACTGGTCGGGCCGCACCGATCGCGAGGTGCAGATCCGCGTGCAGCTGCCCGAGGGGGTGCTGCATGTCGAGGCGCCGGCGAAACGGCTCTTCACCGGCACGGTGACGGTGTTCGTGCTCTGGCTGATCGGCTCGGCGCTGCTCCTGTTCGCGATCGCGGCGATCTTCATGCGCAACCAGGTGAAGCCGGTGCGGCGGCTGGCGGTCGCGGCGGATGCCTTCGGCAAGGGTCTCGACGTCGGCCCGATCAAGCCCGAGGGCGCGGACGAGGTGCGCCAGGCGGCGGCCGCGTTCAACCTGATGCAGGAACGGCTGCGCCGCTTCCTCGCCCAGCGCACCGCGATGCTGGCGGGGGTGAGCCACGACCTGCGCACGCCGCTGACGCGCATGCGGCTCGCGCTCGCGATGCTCGCGCGGCGCAACCCGGAGGAGGCCGAGGAGGTGGCGGCGATCGGCGAGGACATCGCCGAGATGGAGCGGATGATCGAGGGCTATCTCGCCTTCGCGCGCGGCGAGGGGACGGAGCAGGCGCGGCCCACCGATCTCGGCGCGCTGCTGGCCGAGATGGCGGAGAAGGCGCGCGCGGCGGGCACCGAGGTGGAGGTGAGCGCGCCGGCGCCGCTGGTGCTGCCCCTGCGCGCGGACGCGATGCGCCGCTGCCTCGGCAACCTGATCGACAATGCGCGCCGCCATGCCGGCCATGTCTGGCTCGCCGCCGAGCGGGTGATGCGCGGCGGCGGCGAGGCGGTGCAGATCACGGTGGACGACGACGGCCCGGGCATTCCGGCGGAGCGCCGCGAGGAGGCGTTCCGCCCCTTCGTGCGGCTGGACGGGGGGCGCGGCGGGTCGAGCCGTACCGGCCTCGGGCTGACGATCGCGCGCGACATCGTGCGCGCGCATGGCGGTGAGATCGCGCTCGAGGAGAGCCCGCGGGGCGGGCTCAGGGCACGGATCAGGCTGCCGGCCTGACGCTGGCCGCCGGCGCTGCCGGCGCCACGGGCGGCACCGCCGCGCGTGGCCCCGGGCGCGGCCGTGTGCCGCGATCGCGTCCGCAGCCGCGACCGCGGCGGCGGCTCAGCCCTTGGCCTTCTCCATCATCGCCCGCACCTCGTCGAGCGCCTCCGAGACGCGGCGGTTCAGCACGTTCAGCGTGTCGCCCGACATCCGCTGGATCATGTCCTGCAGCTCGCGGATGTTCTGCATCGCCTTCTCGTAGGTCGCCTTCAGGAGCTCCGCCTGCTTCGCCGCCTTCGCCTGCGGCGCCTCGGCGGCGGCGATCGCCTTCATCGCCTCGGTCAGGTCGGCAAGCGCCTGCTGCATGATCTCCATGTTGCGCTTGGCCACCGCCTGCATGCCCTCGAGCGCCAGCCTGTTGGCGGTGGACAGCGTCTCGATGTTCTTGCGCTGCGCGGCGACCAGCGCCTCCACGTCCACCTGCGGCAGCTTGAACTCCGCCATCATCTTCGTGATGTCCATGTCGAACATCGTCTCGGGCTTCTTCGCCATGGTCGTCCGTCCTCGTCGGTTGGGGGGCGGCAGGCGCCCGGCGCCGGGCACCATCCTCCGCGACGAGGTAGCGCCGCATCCATGCGTCGGTCAAACGTTTTTGTGCGGTGCAGCAAAATGGCCGCTATGCGGCGGGGTCGGGCTCGCTGCCGGCGCCGGGGGCCGCATCGGGCTGCGGGCGGGACGGCCGGCCGAGCAGCGGCTCGAGCGTCTCGGCAAGGCTCTCGGCGCGGGTCAGCGCCGTGTCCAGCGCCGCCATGGTGGGCGCGAGATCCGGGGTCTCGTCGGTCTCCCAGGCGCGGAACGCCGCGGCCCAGACCGCGAGCAGGCCCTTCGCGCGCAGCATGCCGGCCGGGCCGGTCGCCGGGATGCCGGCCGCCTCCAGCATCCAGCGCATCGCGGTCAGCGCGGCGGGCACACGGCAGGCCAGCGCCACCGGATCGCGCCGCACACCCCGCCAGCAGGCGAGCACCCCGGCGCGGTGGGGCGCGAGCGCGTCGAAGCGGCGCATCAGCACGTCGAACAGCCGGTCCTTCGGCGTGTCGGACTCGTTCGGCGGCATCGTCCCGGCCAGCACGGCGGCGTCGACCACGGCCACGAAGCGATCGAGGATGGCGGCGCGATCCGCAAACCGCGCCCGCAGCGCCGCGAGCGTGGTGCCCGCCTCGGCGGCGATCCTGGGCAGGGTGGCGCCGGACCAGCCCTCGCGCGCCGCCACCCGCATCAGGGCTGCGGTGACGTCGCGGTCGAAGGCGTCGATCCCGTCCATGAGGCTCACATGGGCGCTCGCGGTTCAGCCCGCCAGTTCGCGCGACCGGCGCGCCGCCTCGGCGACGGCACGGCGCAGGAGCGCGGGGATGCCGTGCTCGGCCATCAGCACCGCGAGCGCCGCGGCGGTGGTTCCGCCCGGGCTGGTGACGTTGCGGCGCAGCTCTGTGGCGTCCTCCGCGCTCGCGGCGAGCAGCGCACCCGACCCGGCCACCGTCCGGCGCGCGAGGCGACGCGCGAGTTCCGGCGGCAGTCCCGCCGCGATCCCGGCCGCCTCCATCGCCTCGGCAAGCAGGAACACATAGGCCGGACCGCTGCCCGAGACGGCGGTGACGGCATCCATCAGCGCCTCGTCCTCCACCCACGCGACCTCGCCGATCGCCTCGAGCAGGCCGGTGCAGAGGTCGCGCTGTGCGGCCGTCACGCCGGGGCCGGCACAGGCGACGGTGATGCCCTGGCGCACCGCCGCCGGGGTGTTCGGCATCGCGCGCACCACCGCCGCCTCCGCGCCGAGGAGGGCGCGCATGCCGGCGATCGTCCGGCCGGCCATGATGGAGAGGAACACCGCTCGGCCGGCGAAGCGGCCGTAGGCGGGCAGCACCGCCGCCGCCTCCTGCGGCTTCACCGCCAGCACCACCGCCGCCGGGCGGAGGTCGTCGGGCAGGGCCTCCGGCGACCCGACCGCGCCTGCGGGGGCATGAGGACCCGGCTCGACCACCGCGACGCGGCGGCCGGCCTCCAGCCAGCCCGCCCGCATCGCCCCGCCCATCTTGCCGCAGCCGACCAGCAGGATCGTGTCCATGCGGGCAAGAAGAACAGGGCCCGGGGGACTACGCTAGTCCCCCCGCACCGCCGCTGCGGAACGGCTGCCGGATGCCCATGGACGACGCGACGCGCCTGCCGACCTCGGTGATCCTGGAACGGCTCATGCACGAGGCGCCGCCCGGGACCGTCAGCCTGGGCTGGCTGGTCGAGAGGCTCGGCCCGCGCTCCTTCGGCCTGGTGCTGCTGCTGCTCGGCCTGCTCGCGCTGCTGCCGGGGGTCGCGATCGCGGCGGGGCTGCTGCTCGCGCTGCCGGCCTCGCAGATGCTGCGCGGGCATGCCGCCCCGGTCTTCCCGCAACGCCTCGCGCGGCGCGGGCTGCCGACGCAGCGCCTCGCCGCGCTGATCCGACGCGCCCTGCCGGCGCTGCGCCGGATGGAGCGGATCATGCGGCCGCGCCTCGCCACACCGTTCCAAGCCACGAAGCGGGTGGTCGGCGCGCTCATGCTCCTGCTCGCCGTGCTGCTGCTGGCGACACCGCTGCCGCTCAGCAACGTTCCCTACGCGATCGCGATCGTGCTGCTCGCCGTCGCCTATCTCGAGGAGGACGGGATCGCGCTCTGCATTGCCCTCGGCCTCGCCGTCTTGGCCCTGGCCGCGAGCGGGGTCGCGCTCTGGCTCGCACTCGTCTGAACGCGGCGCCGGCGGCCCGTCCCGGCCCCGCCGCGGGGGGCCGGCCGCGGCATCCTCCGGCTCACGCCTCGCCCGCGCATTCCAGCATCGCGGCGGCCAGGGCCTCCGCCGGGCTCTTGCCGCCCCAGAGCACGAACTGGAACGCCGGGAAGAAGCGCTCGCACTCGGTCACGGCGATGTCCACCATGTCCTCGAGCGCCTCCACCGAAAGCCCGCCGGCCCCGCGCAGCAGCACCGAGTGGCGGAACACGGGCGTGTTCTCCTCGGTCCAGACGCCGAAATGCCCGAGCCACAGCTTCTCGTTCGCGAGCGCCAGCAGTTCGTGAACCTGCGTCCTGCGCGCCGCCGGCACCTTCAGGTCGAAGGCGCAGAAGAAATGCATCGCGCTGATCTCGCCGCACCACGAGAAGTGCAGCGTGTAGTCGCACCACTTCCCCGGCACCTCGACCGCCATGGAATCGTCGCCCCGCCGGTCGAACGGCCAGTCATTGGCGGCGACGATCTGCTCCAGGAGGTCGAGGGGGTTGGCGGTGCTGTCGTCACGGAGGGCAAGGCGGTCGGCCATGGCCGCGTGCTCCCTGTACCGGTGGCGGACGCCAGGCGGGCGTCGCCCAGAAGGAGGTGCTGCCGCCACCCACATCTAGATGTGAAGGAGCGACCGGAACACCATGAATAGGCTAGCGAGTCGAATCGCGCCGCCGCAAGGCGAACCCGATGCGTGGCCGTGTTTTCACGCTTCCGTCATGCCCGGCTCAGGGCGCCGCGCCGTCCACCGCCGGCGGCGCCTCCGGGGTGGCCTCCAGCCTGGCCAGGCGCGCCTCGACCTCGGCGAGCCGGGCCGCGAGCCGGCCGTTCTCCTCGCGCGCCCGCGACGCCATCTCGCGCACCGCCTCGAACTCCTCGCGCGTGACGAGGTCGAGCCGGCGCAGCATCTCCTCGAGGGCGGAGCGCGCCATCGCCTCGGCCTCGCGCCTGACCCCGACCAGTGCCGAGATCGCGCCCCCGGCCACGCCCGCCACGTCATCCGCCAGCTTCGCGCGCATCCTTGCCTCCTTGCCGCGGCGTTGCCGCCCGCGGGGGCGGACCCTATAAGCCCCGCGTCCCCGCCACAACCGGCAAGCGTCATGATCCTCGTCACCGGCGGCGCCGGCTTCATCGGCTCGAACATTGTCGCCTCGCTCGCCGCGCGCGGCGAGGAGGTGGTGGTGTGCGACCGGCTGCGCAGCGACGGCAAGTGGCGCAACCTCGCCCGGCATCTCGTCGCCGAGATCGTCGCGCCGGAGGCGCTCCTCGGCTGGCTGGGCCGCGTCCCCCCGCTGCGCGCGGTCGTGCACATGGGCGCGATCTCCGCCACCACCGAACGCGACGGCGATCTCACGGCGGCGACCAACATCGCGCTGCCGCTGGCGCTCTGGGAGTGGTGCGCGGCGCACGCCGTGCCGTTCGTCTACGCCTCCTCCGCCGCGACCTATGGCGACGGCTCGGCCGGGTTCGACGACGACCCGGCCCCCGAGGCGCTCGCCCGGCTCCGCCCGCTCAACCTCTACGGCTGGTCGAAGCACGTCTTCGACCGGCGCGTGGCGGACCTCGTCGCGCGAGGCCGTCCGCGCCCGCCGCAATGGGCGGGGCTGAAGTTCTTCAACGTCTACGGGCCGAACGAGTACCACAAGGGGCCGATGATCTCGGTGGTGAAGCGCAAGGCGGACGAGATCGCCGGCGGCAAGCCCGCCACCCTGTTCCGCAGCCACCGCAGCGACATCCCCGACGGCCACCAGGCGCGCGACTTCGTCTGGGTCGGCGACTGCGTCGATGTCGTGCTGTGGCTGCTCGACCACCCGCAGGTCTCGGGCCTGTTCAATGTCGGCACCGGGACGGCGCGGACCTATGTCGATCTCGCCCGCGCGGTGTTCGCGGCGATGAACCGCGCGCCCGAGATCGTCTTCGTCGACACGCCCGAGCATCTCCGCGCGCAGTACCAGTACTTCACCCGGGCGCGCATGGAACGGCTGCGCGCCGCCGGCTACGACCGTCCGTTCACCCCGCTCGAGGACGGGGTCGCGACCTATGTGCGCGACTACCTGCTGGCGCCGGACCCCTATCGCTGATGCTCGGCGTCGTTCCGTTCCCGCTGATCGACCCGGTGCTGGTCGAGCTCGGCCCCTTCGCGATCCGCTGGTACGCGCTCGCCTACATCGCCGGGCTGGTGATCGGCTGGCGCATCGCGCGCCGGCTCGCCGTCGCGCCACCGCAGGCCGCCACGCGGGAGCAGGTGGACGACTTCCTCACCTGGGCGGTGCTCGGCGTGATCATCGGCGGGCGGCTCGGCTACGTGCTGTTCTACCTGCCGGGCTACTACCTCGCGCATCCGCTGGAGGCGCTGATGGTGTGGAAGGGGGGCATGTCCTTCCACGGCGGCATGCTCGGGGTGGTCGCGGCGACGCTCGGGTTCTGCCGCCGGCGGGGCATCGACTTCTTCGCCTTCGTCGATCGCATCGCCGTGCCGACGCCGATCGGGCTCTGCCTCGGCCGGCTCGCCAACTTCGTCAACGCCGAGCTCTGGGGCAGGCCGTGGGACGGGCCCTGGGCGATGGTGTTCCCGACCGATCCCGACCGGCTCCCGCGCCACCCGAGCCAGCTCTACCAGGCGGGGCTCGAGGGGCTGGCGCTGTTCGCCGTGATGCTCTGGTTCGGCCGGCAGGAGCGGTGGCGCGCGCGGCGCGGCTTCCTGGGCGGGCTGTTCCTCGCCGGCTACGCGGTCGCGCGCATGACCGGCGAGCTGTTCCGCCAGCCCGATGCCTTCCTCGGCTTCCTGCCGGGGGGGCTGACCATGGGGCAGGCGCTGAGCCTGCCGATGCTCGCGGTGGGGCTGTGGGCGATCGCGACCAGCAAGAACCGCTCGACGCGCTGATCCGCGCCGAGATCGCGGCAGCCGGGCCGATGCGGCTCGACCGGTTCATGGCGCTCTGCAACGCGCGCTACTACGCGACGCGCGATCCGCTCGGGCGGGCGGGGGACTTCGTCACCGCGCCCGAGATGACGCAGGCCTTCGGCGAACTCATCGGCGCCTGGTGTGCCGCGGTGTGGCAGTCGCTCGGCCGGCCGGATCCCGTGCTGCTCGCCGAGGCCGGCCCCGGGCGCGGCACGCTGATGGCCGATGCGCTGAGGCTCGCCGACCGTGTCGCGCCCGATTTCGCCGCGGCCGCGCGCGTGCACCTGATCGAGACGAGTCCGGTGCTGCGGGCGGCGCAGGAGCGGCTGCTGGGCGGCAGGGTGGCTGCCTGGCACGACGGGATCGGGACGCTGCCGGACGGTCCGCTGCTGCTGATCGCCAACGAGTTCCTCGACGCGCTGCCGGTGCGCCAGTTCCTCGCCGGCGGACGCGAGCGTGCGGTGGGCCTCGCCGGCGATCGGCTGGTCTGGACGAGCGTCGCCGCGACGGACGCGCCGGTCCCTGGCGAGCGCAGCGATGCCGCGTGCGCCTGGACGGGCATGCTCGCGGCCCGGATCGCGCGCCAGGGCGGGGCGGCGCTCGTCATCGACTACGGCCACGCGGGCGGTGCCGCGGACACGCTGCAGGCGGTGCGCGGCCACGCGCCGGCCGATCCGCTCGCCGCACCCGGCGAAGCCGACCTCACCGCGCATGTCGACTTCGCCGCCGTTGCAGCGGCGGCGCGCGCCGCCGGCTCGGCGGTGCACGGCCCCGTGCCGCAGGGCGCGTTCCTGCGCGCGCTGGGCCTGCCCGAGCGCACGGCGGTGCTCTGCCGGAGGGCGCGGCCCGCGACCGCGCGCCAGCTCCAGGCGGCGGCGCGCCGGCTGATGGACGCGGACGCGATGGGGCTGCTGTTCAAGGCGGTCGCGATCACCGAGCCTGGGCTGCCGCCGCCGCCGGGATTCGCGCCGTGACCCCGCCGTTCCTTGCCGCCGGCCTCGATGCGCCGCACGGGTTCTTCACCCGCGCGGGCGGCGTCTCGACCGGCCGCTTCGCCACCCTGAACTGCTCCCTCTCCGGCCGCGACGATCCCCGCGCGGTGGCCGAGAACCGCGCGCGCGCGCGCACCGCACTCGGGGTCGGCGCGCTGGTGGGCCTGTTCCAGGTGCACGGCGCCGCGGTCGCGGTGGTGGAGGAGCCGTGGCACGACGAGGCGCGGCCGGAGGCCGATGCGCTGGTGACGCGCCGGCGCGACGTCGCGCTCGGCATCGTCACCGCGGACTGCGCGCCGGTGCTGTTCCTCGATGCCGAGGCGGGCGTGATCGGCGCCGCGCATGCCGGCTGGCGCGGCGCGCTCGCCGGCGTGCTGGAGGCGACCGTGGCGGCGATGGAACGGCTCGGTGCGGCGCGCGGCCGCATCTCGGCCGCGATCGGTCCGGCCATCCGGCAGCCGAGCTACGAGGTCGCGGCCGATTTGCGCGACGCCGTGCTGGCCGCCGATCCGGCACACGCGCGCTTCTTCGTCGACGGCGCGCGGCCCGGCCGCTGGCGCTTCGACCTGCCGGGCTTCTGCGCCACGGCACTCGCGCGCGCGGGTATCGCGCGGGTGATCGATCTCGGCCTCGACACCTATGCCGACCCCGCGCGGTTCTTCAGCTACCGCCGCGCCACCCACGAGGGTGTTGGGCCGATCGGACACCAGCTCTCGGCGATCGCGCTCAGTTGAGGGGCGTGTCTGCCCCGCGCATTGGCGGCGGCAGCCGTTCGGGCCCGATGCCGAAGCTCTGGGGGTAGGTCTTGACGAGTTCGCGATCGGACACCGGAGGGCCGTCGCGCAGGCGACCGAAGAACCAGCACCCGCTGACCGCATCGAGATTGTGACGCAGAAGCCGATCCATGAGCCGGAGCGGCGGCGTCGCGAGCAGGGCTGCGCCGCCCGCAAGTCGTCGCCAGAACCGCCTGGAGGAGAATCCGAGCAGGAATGCCTGAAGGGCGGAGGCGACGACGCTGCCGACGCCCAGGGCCACGCCCGCAGCCACCTCGTCGAACTGCCTGAACAGCCGGCGATGGCCGATCGGCGTAAAGCGAGTGAAGTCGTAGGCCCCCATGTGCACCGGCTGGAGGAATGGCGTCACGGCATAGACGAAGCCCCCGCGGTCAAGCACCCGGACGAACTCCGCGACACAACGCTGGGGATCGGCGACATGTTCGAGCACCGCGATCGCGACGATCAGATCGAAGCTGCGCGGCGCGAAGGGCAGGTCGTGTGCGTCCGCGATCAGTTCGACATGCCGGGCGAAGGCGACATCGGTATGCACGACGACGGCGCCGTCGTCGGCGAGCTGCAATCCGCCGGCGCCGACCACCAGCACCCGCGGCTTCGCCCGCACGCTGCGGACGTAGGCGAGAATGTCGGACAGCGGAGGAGAACGGAGGCTCGTGCCCGTATTGCGCAGCCGGTAGACGACCCGATGCGCAATGCGTCGCCAACCCGACGTGCGGTCATCCGCCCGGCCATACGCTGCGCCTTCGTAGCTGTCGGGACCGAGATAGTCGGCGACTGCGAACACGGAATTGGCGTCGTTGATCAGCACCGGCACGCCGTGTACGCGTGGAAAGCGGGTTCCGCAGGCGGGACAGACCAGCCCGTCGGCGCACTCGGCGAGTGGCGTGTGCTCGCGAGGGCAGACCAGCGCGATGCCATGGAGCAATGCGTTACCGTACCGTTCGGACTGCTCGGCCGTCGGGCCAGGCGCCGACATCTTCGTCGGAGCGAGACCCTGATCGCCTGGCTCCACCCTGTTCGCTCCGCAGTCGCCTGTGTTAGGTGACAGAGTATGCCCTATGTCTGGATGTTCGTCATCCTGCTGTGCCTCGGTGTACTCGCCACCTGCGTCTTGGCATGAGAGCGCTCCTCATCCTGCTGCCGCTCGCCGGCTGCGGGCCGCTGCAGCTTCCCTTCGTCGAGGTGCCGATGCCCTTCGAGCGCGCGTCCCGGACCGGCGCGCCGGAGGTGCTGGTGCGTCCGCCGCCGGCGCGCATCGTCATTCCGCCCTCGACCACGCTCGGCCTGCCCGAGGTGGACGCACGCCGCTTCGCCGCCACCCTCGCCGAGGCGCTGCAGGCGCAGGACCTGCCCGCGACCGCCGCCGAGATCGCGAAGCCCGAGTATCGCCTGCTGGTCGCCGGCGAGGTCGCGTCCGGCGCGGTGCGTCTGACCTACACCCTGGTCGACGAGGCGGGCACGCCGATCGCCGCGGCCGGCGGCCCGAGTGCCGTGCCCGCCGCCGCCTGGGCCGCCGCCGAGG
>NZ_VIKA01000058.1 GCF_006704265.1 Elioraea sp. Yellowstone
CCGGTGCGGCGAGCAGGGCCGCCAGGACCGCGCGCCGGCGCGGCGCTGCGGCCGCGGCGGGAGAGGGCGTGCCGCGTTTCATTTGCGTTTCCGCCGCCCTGCCCATAGGGTCCGGGCCGCCGGACCCGGACTTGCGCGCCGGGCGCGCGGCGGCAGGGGGCAGCGTCCTGGGGTCATGTCGGCACTCGTCCTGTTCGTGCGTGCGGTCGATGCGCTGAACGGCGCCATGGGCCGCATCCTCGCCTGGGGGCTGGTCGCCTCCGTGCTCGTCTGCTTCCTCAATGTGGTGCTGCGCTACGGCTTCGGCATCGCCTTCATCTGGATGCAGGACGTCTATGTCTGGCTGAACGGCATCGGCTTCACCCTGGCCGCCGCCTTCACCCTGCGGGCGGATGCGCATGTGCGGGTCGACCTCTTCTATCGCACGGCCGATCCGCGCACCAAGGCGAAGGTCGAGATCCTCGGCGTGTTCGCCTTCCTGCTGCCGATGCTGGCGGTGATCTGGGCCTATGCGTGGCCCGCGGTGCGGCTCGCCTGGATGTTCGGCGAGGGCAGCCAGAACATCGGCGGCCTGCCGGGGCTCTACCTGCTGAAGTCATGCCTGCTCGGCTTCTGCGCCACCCTCGCGCTGCAGGGGCTCGCCCAGGCCGCGAAGGCCGCCCTGCTGCTCGCCGGCCAGCCCGCCTTCGCGCCGCACCTCGCATCCGCCGGCGGAACGCCCTGAGCGATGGACTCGACCGTTCTCGGGGAGATCCTCTCCGTCCTCCTGTTCGCGGTCGCGATCGGCACGCTGATGCTCGGCTATCCGGTCGCGTTCACGCTCGGCGGCACCTCGCTCCTCTTCGCGCTGCTCGGCTGGCTGGTCGGCGCCTTCGATCCGTCCTACTTCGCGACCCTGGCACCGCGCTACTTCGGCATCATGCAGTCCGAGGTGCTGGTCGCTGTGCCGCTGTTCATCCTCATGGGCACGGTGCTCGAGCGCACGCGCATCGCCGAGGCGCTGCTGACCACGATGGGCCAGTGCTTCGGCCCGCTGCGCGGCGGTCTCGCGGTCGCGGTGATCGTGGTCGGCGCGCTGCTCGCCGCCTCGACCGGCGTGGTCGGCGCGACGGTGGTGACGATGGGGCTGATCAGCCTGCCGGCGATGCTGCGCGCGGGCTACGACCCCAGGCTCGCCACGGGTGCGATCTGCGCCTCGGGCACGCTCGGCCAGATCATCCCGCCCTCGACCATCCTGATCTTCGTCGCCGACTTCCTCCAGGGCGCGAATGCCGAGGCGCAGCTCAGGAAGGGCAATTTCGCGCCCGACCCGGTCTCGGTCTCCGACCTGTTCGCCGGCGCGCTGCTGCCGGGGCTTCTGCTGGTCGGGCTCTACATCCTCTGGTCGGTGGCGCTCGCCTGGGCACGCCCGTCCGCGGCGCCGGCGATCACCATGACGGATGCGGAACGGGGGAGCCTGCCCCTGCGCATCGTCGCCTCGCTGGTGCCGCCGCTGCTGCTGATCCTGGCGGTGCTCGGCTCGATTCTCGCCGGGATCGCCACGCCGACCGAGAGCGCCTCGGTCGGCGCGGTCGGGGCGGCCGCACTCGCCATCCTGCGCGGCGAGCTCTCGCTGGCGCGGCTGCAGGAGGCGGCCGAGAGCACGCTCAAGACCACCTCCATGGTGTTCATCATCCTGTTCGGCGCCTCGATGTTCAGCCTCGTGTTCCGCACCATGGGCGGCGAGCTCCTGATCGAGCAGGTGCTGCACGGCCTGCCCGGCGGCCGGGTGGGCGCGGTGCTGGCGGCGATGGGCATGATGTTCCTGCTCGGCTTCTTCCTCGACACCTTCGAGATCATCTTCATCGTCGTGCCGCTGACCGCGCCGGCGCTGCTGCTGCTCGACATCGACCCGATCTGGCTCGGCGTCATGATCGGCGTGAACCTGCAGACGAGCTTCCTCACGCCGCCCTTCGGCTTCGCGCTGTTCTACCTGCGCGGCGTGGCGCCGGGATCGGTCTCCACCGGCGACCTCTATCGGGGCATCATCCCCTTCGTCGCGCTCCAGCTTCTGGCGCTGGGGCTGCTCTGGGAGTTCCCCGGGCTGGCGACATGGCTGCCGAGGCTTCTGTTCGGATAGGAAAGGATACGATGACGCTCACCCCGGCGATCCGCGACACGCTCGCGGCTGTCACGACGGCGACCCTGACGACGGTGCTGCTGAAGAAGGGCCTGCGCAGGACCTGGATGAGGGGCCCGCGGCCGCTCAGGGCCGGCCAGGCGCGCGTCGTCGGGCCGGCCTTCACGCTGCGCTTCATCCCGGCGCGCGAGGACCTGGCGACGCCGGAGAGCTGGTCCAGCCCGCGTTCGACGCGCGGCGCGATCGAGGCGATGCCGGAGGGCGTGGTGGTGGTGGCCGGCACCGAGGGCATCACGGATGCCGGGATCTTCGGCGACATCCTGTGCGCGCGCATGGCGAGGAAGGGGGTCGCCGCGCTGGTGACCGAGGGGGCGGTGCGCGACGCGGCCGGCGTGCGCGGCACGAGCCTGCCCGTCTGGTGCGCGGCCGAGGCGGCGCCGCCCTCGGTCGCGGCCCTGACCTTCGTGAACTGGCAGGAGCCGGTGGGCTGCGGCGGGGTCGCGGTCTATCCGGACGACGTGGTGGTGGCGGACGACGACGGCGCCGTGCTGATCCCGCGCGCGCTGGTCGAGGCGGTGGCGCGCGAGGCCGAGGCGCAGGAGAAGCTCGAGGCCTGGATCATGCGCGAGGTGGAGAAGGGGGCGGCGCTGCCCGGGCTCTATCCGCCCAACGCCGAGACGAAGGCCCGGTACGAGAAGGAGACCGGGGGAGCCTGAGGCTCCCCGGCCCCCCTCCAGAGGGCGCCCCTCCCGTCGGTCGGGGCGCGCGTCGCGACCAGCGGGAGCGACGCCCTCCGGAGGGGGGTGTGGGGGGACGACCGTCGTCCCCCCACTATGTCCTCAATTCGGGAATGTCCCGGAACAGTTCGAGCGCCTCCGGATTCGCCAGCGCCTCGAGGTTCTTCACCGGCCGTCCGTGCACCACGTCGCGCACCGCGAGTTCGGTGATCTTGCCCGACCGCGTGCGCGGGATGTCCGCGACCTGGATGATCTTCGCCGGCACGTGCCGCGGCGAGGCGTTCTCGCGGATGGTCTGGCGGATGCGCGCGCGCAGCGCATCGTCCAGCGTCAGCCCGTCCCTCATGCGCACGAACAGCACCACGCGCACGTCGTTGTCCCAGTCCTGGCCGATCACCAGGGCCTCCTGGATCTCGGGCAGGGTCTCCACCTGGCGGTAGATCTCGGCGGTGCCGATGCGCACCCCGCCCGGGTTCAGCACGGCATCCGACCGCCCCGTGATCACCATGCCGACCGTGCCGTCCTCGTGCTCGATCAGCTCGCACCAGTCGCCGTGGTGCCAGACGCCGGGGAAGCGCTCGAAATAGGCGGCGCGGTAGCGCGCGCCGTCCGGATCGTTCCAGAACATCACCGGCATCGAGGGGAAGGGCCTGAGGCAGACGAGCTCGCCCTTCCGGCCGCGCACCGGCCTGCCGCCGTCGTCGAACACCTCGACCGCGCAGCCGAGCGCCCGCGTCGAGAGCTCGCCCCGCCGCACCGGCCCCATCGGGTTGCCGAGCGCGAAGCAGCCGACGATGTCGGTCCCGCCCGAGATCGAGTAGAGCCCGATGTCGGACTTCACGTCGCGATAGACGTAGTCGAAGCTCTCCGGGGCGAGCGGGCTGCCCGTGGAGAGCATCGTGCGCAGGGCGCTGAGGTCGTGCGTCTCGCGCGGCTTCAGCCCGGCCTTGGCGATCGCGTCGATGTACTTCGCCGAGGTGCCGAAGATCGTCATGCCTTCCGCCTCGGCGATGTCGAACAGCGAAGCCGGCGAGGGATGGAACGGGTTGCCGTCGAACAGCAGCAGGGTGGCGCCCGCCATCAGTCCCGAGACCTGCCAGTTCCACATCATCCAGCCGAGGGTGGTGAAGTAGAACAGCCGGTCGTCCGGCTTGAGGTCGGTGTGCAGCAGGTGCTCGCAGGCGTGCTTGAGGAGCACGCCGCCGGCGCCGTGCACGATGCACTTCGGCTTTCCTGTCGTGCCGGAGGAATAGAGGATGTAGAGCGGGTGGCTGAACGGCAGGCGCGTGAACTCGAGCGCCGCGCCCGGCACGCGGAACGACTCCCAGGTCACCGCGCCCGGGATCGCCAGCGCCTCGGCGTCGCCCAGGACGGGCACGATCACCAGCCGCTTCACCGTCGGCAGCCCGGCCATCACCTCGCGGATCCTGGCGGCGTTGCGGAAGGTCCTGCCGCCGTAGCGGTAGCCGTCGGCGGCGACCAGCACGGTCGGCGCGATCTGGCCGAAGCGGTCGAGCACGCCGGCCGGGCCGAAATCCGGGCTGCAGGAGGACCAGGTGCCGCCGGCGGCGTTGGTGCCCAGCATCGCCGCGATCGCCTCGGGGATGTCCGGCAGGTAGGCGGCCACGCGGTCGCCGACGCCGAGCCCGAGCGCGCGCAGCCCGGCGGCGAAGCCGGCGGCCTGGGCGCGCAGGTCGTCGCGCGACCAGGCGACGCGCCGCCCGTCCTCGCCGCGGAACACGATCGCCGGGCGGTCGCCGCCATGGCGGAGGACGTTCTCGGCGTAGCAGAGCCGGGAGTCGGGGAAGAAGCGCGCGCCCGGCATGGCGGTCGGGTTGTCGAGCGCCACCCCGCCGCGCTCGCCGACGATCCCGGCGAAGTCCCAGAGCGCGGTCCAGAAGGCGGGGATGTCGTCCACCGACCAGCGCCAGAGCGCCGGGAAGTCGGCCAGCGTGATGCCGCGCGCGGCCTGCAGCCAGAGCCGGAAGGCGTTCAGGTTGGTCGCCGCCACCTGCTCCGCGCCGGGCCGCCACAGGATCTCGCTCATCCCTCTCCTCCCCTCGGGGCGTCGATATTCGCGGGGCGCGGGGCGGATCGGCAAGCCGAGCCGCGGGCTTGCAGGCGGGGGGAGCAGTGGCTATGGTCCGCGCCCTGCCGGCTGGGGCCATAGCTCAGTTGGGAGAGCGCGTGAATGGCATTCACGAGGTCAGGGGTTCGACTCCCCTTGGCTCCACCACCCGCCGGGCCGCTCGTCCTCCGGCATGGCGCCGTCGGGGGCTGCCGGGGCGGCGAAGGTGATCTTCCCCTCCCCCTGGCCTGAGCGTCGTCCGGGATCGCTGTATCGAGGGGCAACCGGGCGGCCGGGCTTCCGCCATGCCGCAGGACCGCCACGGCGGGCGGGCGTCACTCCCACTCGATCGTGCCGGGCGGCTTGGAGGTGATGTCATAGGTCACGCGGTTGATGCCGCGCACCTCGTTGACGATCCGGTTCGCGGTGCGCAGCAGGAACCCCATGTCGAACGGATAGACATCCGCGGTCATCCCGTCCGTGCTCGTCACCGCGCGCAAGGCACAAGCCTGATCGTAGGTGCGGCCGTCGCCCATCACGCCGACCGTGCGCACCGGCAGCAGCACGGCGAAAGCCTGCCAGATCGCGTCATAGAGCCCGGCCGCGCGGATCTCCTCGAGGAAGATCGCATCGACCTTCTGCAGCAGGGCGACCCGCTCGCGCGTCACCTCGCCGGGGATGCGGATCGCGAGGCCGGGTCCCGGGAACGGATGCCGCCCGACGATCGCCTCGGGAAGGCCGAGCTCGCGCCCGAGTGCCCGCACCTCGTCCTTGAACAGCTCGCGCAGGGGCTCGACGAGCGTCATGTTCATCCGTTCCGGCAGGCCACCGACATTGTGGTGGCTCTTGATCGTGACACTCGGGCCCCCGGTGAAGCTGACGCTCTCGATCACGTCCGGATAGAGCGTGCCCTGGGCGAGGAACTCCGCGCCGCCGAGCCTGGACGCCTCCTCCTCGAACACCTCGACGAACAGCCGCCCGATCGTCTTGCGCTTCGCCTCCGGGTCGGTGACGCCGGCGAGCGCGCCGAGGAAGAGTTCGGAGGCGTCGCGGTGCACCAGGCGGATGTTGAAGCGGTCGCGGAACGTCGCCACCACCTGCTCGGCCTCGCCCTGCCGCAGCAGGCCGTGATCGACGAAGATGCAGGTGAGCTGGTCGCCGACCGCCTCGTGGATCAGCACCGCCGCGACCGCGGAATCGACCCCGCCCGAGAGGCCGCAGATCACCCGGCCGTCGCCGACCTGGCGGCGGATCCGCGCGATCTCGGCGGCGCGGAAATTCGCCATCGTCCAGTCGCCGCGGCAGCCGGCGACCGCATGGGTGAAGTTGCGCAGCAGCGCCGCGCCGTGCGGGGTGTGCACCACCTCGGGATGGAACTGCACGCCGTAGAAGCGGCGCTGGTCGTCGGCGATCGCGGCGAAGGGCGCGCCCTCGCTGACGCCGACCACGCGGAAGCCCGGCGGCAGGCGCGTCACCCGGTCGCCGTGGCTCATCCACACCTGCTCGCGCCCGCCCGTCTGCCATACGCCGTGGAACAGCGCGCAGTCGCCGGTGACGTCGAGGAAGGCGCGGCCGAACTCGCGGTGGTCCGAGGTCTGCACCTCGCCGCCGAGCTGCGCGACCATGGTCTGCTGGCCGTAGCAGATGCCGAGCACCGGCACGCCGAGCGCGAAGACGAGGTCGGGCGCGCGCGGGCTCGCCCCCTCGGTGACGCTCGCCGGGCCGCCGGAGAGGATGACGCCGCGCGGGGCGAAGTCGGCGATCCGCTCGGGCGGGGCGTTGAAGGGCCAGATCTCGCAGTAGACGCCGCTCTCGCGCACGCGCCGCGCGATCAGCTGCGTCACCTGGCTGCCGAAGTCGAGGATCAGGATCCGGTCCGTCATGGCGGACAGATACAGGAGCGCGCGGGGTTGGAAAGGGGTGCGGCGCCCGGCGACCGAAGTGCCGGGTTCCGGACGCCGGCTCGCGCGGCGGACGCCGGGGCGGCGCGACAGATCCTAGCGCAGCCCTGTGCGAGAGTGCGTCCGCTTCCGTTCCGGCCGGCTCGGCCGGGGGCGGGGCGTCACCCCGTAAAGGGGTAAAGCGGTAAAGGGATAAAGCGGCCGGCGCGGCGCGCTCAGCCGAGGCGGGAGCGCAAGGCGGCGAAGGCGCGCGCGCGATGGCTGATGGCGTGCTTGCGGGCGGGTGCCATCTCGCCGAAGGTTTCGGCCTCGCCGTCGGGCAGGAACATCGGGTCGTAGCCGAAACCCTCCGTCCCGCGCGGCGGCCAGACCCAGGTGCCGTCGATCCGCCCCTCGAAGGTCTCGACCGCGCCGTCCGGCCAGGCGAGCGCGAGACAGCAGGTGAACCAGGCGCGCGCGTCCTCGGGTTCGCCGATGCGCGCGCGGGTCAGCGCCATCGCCACTCCGTAGTCGCGGGATCCGTCCGGCAGGGTGGCCCAGTCGGCGGTGTGCACACCGGGCGCGCCGTCCAGCGCGGCGACCGAGAAGCCGGAATCGTCGGCGAGCGCCGGCAGGCCGGCCGCCCGCGCCGCCGCCAGCGCCTTGATCGTCGCGTTCTCGGCGAAGGTGCTGCCGGTCTCGGCAGGCTCGGCCAGGCCGAGGGCGGCGGCGCCCAGCGCCTCGACGCCCAAGGGGGCGAGCAGGGCGGCGATCTCGGCGAGCTTGCCCGGGTTGTGGGTGGCGACGACCAGCCGGTCGCCCCGTGAGAGCCGCCGCTCAGTCACCGAGCGCCTCCGTCTGCGCCTTGAACAGCGCCGCGCAGCCGACCCTGGCGAGCGCCATCAGGGCGTCCACCTCCTCGGGGCGCATGGGGCGCTTCTCGGCGGTCGCCTGGACCTCGACCAGCCCCCCGTCGGCGGTCAGCACGAAGTTGCCGTCGGCCTCGGCCTCGCTGTCCTCGGCGTAGTCGAGATCAAGCACCGGAACGCCCTTGTAGATGCCGCAGGAGACGGCCGCGACCTGGCCGCGCAGCGGCGAGGCCGCGATCAGCCGGCTCTTCGCCAGCTTGCGGAAGGCGAGGCTGAGCGCCACCCAGGCGCCGGTGATCGCGGCGGTGCGGGTGCCGCCATCCGCCTGGATCACGTCGCAGTCCAGCGTGACCGTCATCTCGCCCATCGCCTTGAGGTCGGTCACCGAACGCATGGCGCGTCCGATCAGCCGCTGGATCTCGAGGGTGCGCCCCGACTGCTTGCCGCGCGCGGCCTCGCGTTCGGTGCGAGTGTGGGTGGACCGCGGCAGCATGCCGTACTCGGCGGTCACCCAGCCCTGGCCGGAGTTGCGCAGGAAGGGCGGCACCCGCCCCTCCACCGAGGCGGTGCAGAGCACATGGGTGTGGCCGAACTTGACGAAGCAGGAGCCCTCGGCGTGGCGGATCGGGTTGACCTGCAGGACCACGGGGCGAGGGGCATCGGGCGCGCGGCCGGACGGGCGCATGGGATCTCCTCGGGGCGGGGCGGAGGGCGGACCATAGCCGCGGCGCAGCCCGCTTGCGAGTGCCGGCGCGTTGACCGCCGCCCCCCCCGTTCATACGTTGCAGGCGCTGGACATGACGAGCCATGAGCGGGAACGCTGACGGAGTGCGGCCTGCGGCGGAGCCATCGAGCCGACGCGGCCAGCCGGCCGGCGCCGGCGGGCTTGGCCTGACCGAGCGGTCGGCGATCATCCTGCGCGAGATCGTCGAGGCCTATGTCGAGACCGGCGAGCCGGTGGGCAGCCGTACGCTGTCGCGCCGTCTGCCGATGACGCTCTCCCCGGCGACGATCCGCAATGTGATGGCCGATCTGGAGGAGTCCGGGCTGATCTTCTCCCCCCACACCTCGGCCGGCCGTCTGCCGACCGACCGCGGGCTGCGCCTGTTCGTCGACGGGCTGCTGGAACGCGGCACGCTCTCGCCCGAGGAGGAGGAGGCCATCACGGTGCGCTGCACCGCGCAGGGCCGCTCGATCGAGGACATGCTGGCCGAGGCCTCGGACCTGCTGGCGGGCCTCTCCCAGGCGGCCGGACTGGTGCTCGCGCCGAAGAGCGAGAGCCCGCTGCGCCATGTCGAGTTCGTCGCCCTCGGGCCCGGCCGGGTGCTGGTCGTGCTGGTGAGCGAGGACGGCACGGTCGAGAACCGGGTCATCGAGGCGCCGCAGGGGCTCCCGCCCTCGCTGCTCGTGCAGGCCTCGAACTACGTGAACGCAAGGCTCGGCGGGCGCACCCTCGAGGAGGTGCGGCGCGTGATCGAGGAGGAGATCGCCGCCCACCGCACCGAGCTCGACGCGCTCTCCTCCAAGGTGGTCGAGGCCGGGCTGGCGACGCGCTCGGGCGGCGCCTCGGGCGGGGCGCTGATCGTGCGCGGCCAGGCGCGGCTGCTCGCCGACGTCACCGCGCTCGCGCAGCTCGACGCGATCCGCACCCTGTTCGAGCGGCTGGAGGCGAAGGAGACGCTGCTCCAGCTCCTCGAGCTCGCCCAGCAATCCGACGGCGTGCAGATCTTCATCGGCGCCGAGAACCGCCTGTTCGAGACCGCGGGCGTCACCATGATCGTCTCGCCCTACCGCAACACGCGCGAGAAGGTGGTGGGCGCGATCGGCGTGATCGGGCCGACGCGCATCAACTACGGCCGCATCATCCCGGCGGTCGACTACACCGCGAAGGTGATTGGCCGGCTGCTCGGCTGACACGGGGCGCAGGGCGCCGCACGCCGTCGGGCTGACAACAAACGGAAACATGGCGGTGCCAGCGTTTCTCCCGGCCGCGCGGGATCGCGCGTCCCGGAGACCGCCCGGCGGTCGCCGCGCCGACCCACGGAGCCCATGCCGCCATGCTGCTCGATGCCTCGATCCCGGCACACCATCCCGCGGCGGTCGCCGGCTTCATCGCCGAACTCTGGGGTGGCGAGGCGCTGCCCGCGCCCCCCGTGCCGGGTCGATTCGTTGCGCTCGCCGCCGACGGCACGGGTGCCGGGCTCGAGGTCCTGCCGGCGGGCCTCGACCGGATGCGCACCTCGCGCGACACGCTCGCCGGCCCGGTGCCGGAGATCGCCGCGGCGACCACCCGGCTCGCGATCGGCACTGCGCTCGACGAGGCCGAGGTGCATCTGGCGGCGGGGATGCGCGGCTGGCAGAGCCGCCGGGCGCTGCGCAGCGCCCATGGACACGCGTGGGGCGTGATCGAGGTCTGGATCGAGGAGCGGCTGCTGGTCGAGGTGCTCACGCCGGCGATGCAGGCGGAGTTCCGCGCCGCGCGCGCCGAGGCCGCGCCGGGCGAGGCGGCGCCGGGCCGCGTGCTGATGGTCGCCGCCTGATGCGGCAGGGACGCCTCTACGACGTCGGCGGCGACCGCGTCCGCATCCTGATCGAGGCGGCCGCGACCGGGGGAGCGCTCGGCATGATCGAGATCGAGGTCGCGCCCGGCAACGGGCCGCCGCCGCACGTGCACAGCCGCGAGGACGAGACCTTCCACGTGCTGGAGGGCGAGCTGGTCCTGACGGTGGGGGGCGAGCGGCACACGCTGCGCGCGGGCGAGACCGCCTTCGCCCCGCGCGGCATCCCGCACGGCTTCCGCAACGACGGCCGCTCGGCCGCGCGCGTCCTGGTGACGCTGACGCCCGGCGGCTTCGAGCGGTTCTTCGCCGAGGTCGGGACGCCGGCCGAGCCGGGCAGTCCGATCGCGCCGCCGACCGCGGATGCGCTCGCCCGCCTGGTCGGGATCGCGCCGCGCTACGGGCTGAGCTTCGTCCCGCCCGGCACCTGACCCTCGGCCGCGCGGGCGCGAGCCTGCCGCGCGCGGGCCTTCCCATCGCGCCGGGCCGGGCCTAAGTCTGTCCCGTGATGCAGAACACCGACGATCTCCCGCCGCCGGGCACGCCGCCCGGCGCTGACGAGCCGGCCTCCGCCGAAGCGCTGATGGAGGAGGCCGCAAGCCGGATTCGTGCCCTCGAGGCCGAGGTTGCGGAGCTGAAGGACAAGTGGCTGCGGGCCGAGGCCGAGACCCAGAACGTGCGCGCGCGCGCGCGCCGCGAAGTCGAGGATGCGCGCAATTTCGCCGTGCAGCGCTTCGCGCGCGAGGTGGTCGAGGTCGCCGAGACGCTGGAGCGCGCGCTCGCCGCCCTGCCCGCCCCCGCCGAGGGCGAGGCCGAGGTGCTGGCGAAGATGCGCGAGGGGATCGAGGCGACCCAGCGCATGTTCCTTGCCGTCCTGGAACGCAACGGCGTGGTGCGGGTCGAGGCGCAGGGCGCGAAGTTCGACCCCGAGCTGCACCAGGCGATGGCCGAGGCGCCGAGCCCGGTCATCCCGGCCGGGCACGTTGCGCAGGCCTGGACGCCGGGCTGGACGCTGAACGGGCGGCTCCTCAAGCCCGCCATGGTGGTCGTCTCCACCGGCGGTGCCGGCCCGGCCGCGCCAGCGGCGGAGATGCCCTCCGCTGGCACCGTCGATACCACCGCGTGAGCGTCCCGGGCCCGTCCCGCTGGGCCTTGTCTCGCGCCCCCGCCCTCAATACCCGTCCCGCTGGGCCTTGTCTCGCGCCCCCGCCCTCAATACATGCAGGTGGCGAAGCGATCCGCGCGCCTCCGCCCCGGGGCGCGTCGGTGCGCCGGATCGCCGTCATCCGTGATCCAAGAGGGGGGCGCGACGGGTGCCTGATCGGGCCCAAGCGTCCCGCCAGAGAAGGAAGACCCCATGAGCAAAGTGATCGGTATCGACCTCGGCACCACCAACTCCTGCGTGGCGGTGATGGAGGGCAAGGACGTCCGCGTGATCGAGAACGCGGAAGGCGCCCGCACCACGCCCAGCATGGTGGCCTTCGCCGACAACGGCGAACGGCTGGTCGGCCAGTCGGCCAAGCGCCAGGCGGTGACCAACCCGACCAACACGCTCTACGCCATCAAGCGCCTGATCGGCCGGCGCTTCGACGATCCGGTCGTGGCGAAGGACGTGGGCCTCGTGCCCTACAAGATCATCCGCGCCGACAACGGCGACGCCTGGGTGGAGGTGCGCGGCGAGCGCTACTCGCCCTCGCAGATCTCGGCCTTCATCCTCATGAAGATGAAGGAGACGGCCGAGGCCTATCTGGGCGAGAAGGTGACCCAGGCGGTCATCACCGTGCCGGCCTACTTCAACGACAGCCAGCGCCAGGCGACCAAGGACGCGGGCCGGATCGCCGGGCTCGAGGTGCTGCGCATCATCAACGAGCCGACCGCGGCCGCGCTCGCCTACGGCATGGACAAGAAGAAGTCCGGCACGATCGCGGTCTATGACCTCGGCGGCGGCACCTTCGACATCTCGATCCTCGAGATCGGCGACGGCGTGTTCGAGGTGAAGTCGACCAACGGCGACACCTTCCTCGGCGGCGAGGATTTCGACAAGCGCGTGATCGACTGGCTCGCCGACGAGTTCAAGCGCGAGCAGGGGATCGACCTGCGCAACGACAAGCTCGCGCTGCAGCGGCTGAAGGAGGCCGCCGAGAAGGCGAAGATCGAGCTCTCCTCCTCCAAGGAGACCGAGATCAACCTGCCCTTCATCACCGCCGACGCCTCCGGGCCGAAGCACCTCGTGATGAAGCTCTCGCGCGCCAAGCTCGAGGCGCTGGTCGACGACCTGATCCAGAAGACGCTCGAGCCGTGCCGCCAGGCGCTGAAGGACGCCGGCATCACGGCGGGCGAGGTGGACGAGGTGATCCTGGTCGGCGGCCAGACCCGCATGCCGAAGATCATCGAGACGGTGAAGTCGTTCTTCGGCAAGGACCCGGCGCGCAACGTCAACCCGGACGAGGTGGTCGCGATCGGTGCGGCGATCCAGGGCGCGGTGCTGAAGGGCGAGGTGAAGGACGTCCTGCTGCTCGATGTCACCCCGCTCAGCCTCGGCATCGAGACGCTGGGCGGCGTGTTCACCCGGCTGATCGACCGCAACACCACGATCCCGACGCGCAAGAGCCAGATCTTCTCGACCGCGGACGACAACCAGACGGCGGTGACGATCAAGGTCTACCAGGGCGAGCGCGAGATGGCGGCCGACAACAAGCTGCTCGGCCAGTTCGACCTGGTCGGCATCCCGCCCGCGCCGCGCGGCGTGCCGCAGATCGAGGTCACCTTCGACATCGACGCCAACGGCATCGTCTCGGTCTCGGCCAAGGACAAGGCCACCGGCAAGGAGCAGCAGATCCGCATCCAGGCCTCGGGCGGCCTGACGGAGGCCGAGATCCAGCGCATGGTGAAGGAGGCGGAGGCGAATGCCGCCGCCGACCGCAAGCGCCGCGAGGCGGTGGAGGCGCGCAACCACGCCGATGCGCTGATCCATCAGACCGAGAAGACGCTGAAGGAGAACGCCGAGAAGCTCGGCGCGGCACCCGAGAAGGCGGCGGTGGAGAGCGCGATCGCCGATCTGCGCGCGGTCAAGGACGGCGAGGACGTCGAGGCGATCAAGGCGAAGACCGAGGCGCTCGCCCAGGCGGCGATGAAGCTGGGCGAGCTGCTCTACCGCCAGACCCAGTCCGGGCCCGGCGCCGGCTCCTCCGGCCCCTCCGAGGGAGACGCGTCCGGCGGGCAGGCGAAGGACGAGAAGGTCGTCGACGCCGATTTCGAGGACGTGGACGACAAGAAGAAGTCGGCCTGAGCGTGAGGCAGGGCCACGCCCTCTCCGTCGCCGGTGACGGCGGAGGGGGCGTGCTCCGCCCGGAGTCTCGCAGTCGCATGGGCTGACGGATGGCCAAGCAGGACTACTACGCGGCACTGGGGGTCGCGCGCGACGCCTCTCCGGAGGAGCTCAAGAAGGCCTACCGGAAGCTCGCGATGCAGTACCATCCGGACCGCAATCCGGGTGACAAGTCGGCCGAGGCCAAGTTCAAGGAGGTGAACGAGGCCTACGAGGTGCTGCGCGATCCCGAGAAGCGCGCGGCCTATGACCGGTTCGGCCATGCTGCCTTCGAGGCGGGCGCCGGTGCCGGGGCCGGCGGGTTCGGCTTCTCGGCCCACGGCTCCTTCGCCGACATCTTCGACGAGATGTTCAGCGAGTTCATGGGCGGCGGGCGGCGCGGCGCCGCCGGCTCGGGCCGGGGTGCGGATCTGCGGGCTGCCGTCGAGGTGACGCTCGAGGAGGCCTTCGCCGGCAAGAAGGCCTCCTTGCGCGTGCCGGGTTCGGTGACCTGCGAGGCGTGCAAGGGCAGCGGCTCCGAGGGCGGCGCGCCGCCCGCCACCTGCCCCTCCTGTGGCGGCCACGGCAAGATCCGTGCCCAGCAGGGTTTCTTCCTGATCGAGCGCACCTGCCCGACCTGCGGCGGCACCGGCAGGGCGGTCAAGGATCCGTGCAGGGTCTGCCGCGGGGCGGGCCGCGTGCAGCGCGACCGCACGCTGAACATCGACATCCCGGCCGGCGTCGAGGACGGGATGCGGCTCAGGATCGCCGGCGCCGGCGAGGCTGGCCTGCGCGGTGGCCCGCCAGGCGACCTCTTCGTCGACGTCACGGTGCGTCCGCACGAGATCTTTCAGCGCGAGGGCGCCAACATCTACTGCCGCGTGCCGCTGCGCATGACTGCCGCCGCGCTCGGCGGCCAGATCGAGGTGCCCACGATCGACGGCGGGCGCGCCAAGGTGGCGATCCCGGCGGGCACCCAGACGGGCGACCAGTTCCGCCTGCGCGGCAAGGGCATGAGCCAGCTCCGGTCGGCCGCGCGCGGCGACATGTTCATCCAGGTGGTGGTCGAGACGCCGGTGAACCTCACCAGGCGTCAGCAGGAGCTTTTGCGCGAGTTCGAGCGCGAGGCGGAGAAGGGCGAGGCGAAGTCGAGCCCGGAGAGCGAGGGCTTCCTCGCCAAGGTGGCGGCCTTCTTCGAGGGGCGGAACTGAAGGGCGGCGCCCGCGCTCAGGCCGCCGATGCGAGCTCCGCCAGCTCGATGGCCGGCGCCTCCGCCGTGCCATCGTCGGGACAGGCAGGCCGGAAGCGCTGCGGCGCCGGCTCGCGCACCCGCCACCGCCACCCCTGACGTTCGGCGAAGGCGATCGCCGCCTCGCGCGTCGGGAAGTCGAGCCGCACCTGCCGGCGCGTGTCGGCCGAGGCGGTCCAGCCCATCAGCGGCTCGATCCATGGCCGGCTCTCGGGCTCGAACTCGAGGCGCCAGCGGCGCGTCCCCGCCCGTCCCGCCTGCGTCACGCCGCGGCCGGGGAGAAAGATCACCACGCGTGGCGCGTCGGGGTCGCACCGGCCGGCTGCGCGCGCTGCCCGCGGTCCGGCCAGTGGCACGACTTCGGCCGGGCCGGTCCCGCGATCCCGAGGTCGGGTCCGGGGCCGCAAGGCGGGGAGCCGAACCACGCTGCCTGCGGCCTTCCCTTCGCCGGGTGCCACCCGGGACGGACCGCCCGCGCCGACGATCAGCCAGGCCGGAGGGTCGCTCGCGGGGAACGAGTCGACCAGGGCCCGGTCCACCGCATCAGGCAGGTTGACCGCGGCGTCCTGCATGGGCGCGATCTTGCCCGACCTCGTCGCGGCGCCGTTCGCTGAGGAAGAAGGGTTCCGCATACACACCTCCTGCCGGTCGATGTGCAGTGCCGGATGCTGGTGATCTGGATCGCGCTGGCGACCGGTCAAGGCCCCGGCGCCCGGAGCGGCGGTCCCGCTGGCGCCACCACGCTCTTGATCTCCTCCAGGCTCGCCGGGTCGTCGATGGTCGGCGGCACGGTGTAGTCCTGTCCGTCGGCGATCTTCCGGATGGTCGCCCGCAACACCTTGCCCGAACGCGTCTTCGGCAGGCGCGGCACCACGCGCGCGGTGCGGAACGCGGCGACGGGCCCGATGCGGTCGCGCACCATCGCCACGAGTTCCGCCTCGAGCGTCTTCTCGTCCTTCGTCACGCCCGCCTTCAGCACCACGAGGCCGAGCGGCACCTGGCCCTTCAGCGCGTCCTTCACGCCGACGACCGCGCATTCCGCGACGTCCGGATGCGCGGCGAGCACCTCCTCCATCGCGCCCGTGCTGAGCCGATGCCCGGCGACGTTGATGATGTCGTCGGTGCGGCTCATCACCCAGACATAGCCGTCCTCGTCGATCATGCCGGCATCGGCGGTGGTGTAGTGACCGGGGTGCTGGCTCAGATAGGCGTCGCGGAAGCCCTGGTCGTTGTTCCAGAGCGTGGGCACGCAGGAGGGCGGCAGCGGCAGCTTCACCACGAGGTCGCCGATCGTGCCGCGCGGCACCTCGCGCCCGGCCTCGTCGAGCACGCGGAGATCGTAGCCGGGCGAGGGCTTGCCGCCCGAGCCGGGCCGCGTCGGGAACAGGCCCAAGCCCCGGAAGTTGCCGGTGATCGCCCAGCCCGTCTCGGTCTGCCACCAGTGGTCGATCACGGGACGCCGGAGCAGCGTCTCGGCCCACAGGACCGTGTCCGGATCGCAGCGTTCCCCGGCGAGAAAGAGCGCCTCGAGCCGTGCGAGGTCGTGGCGTGCCATCAGCCGCCCCTCGGGATCCTCGCGCTTGATGGCGCGGATCGCGGTGGGGGCGGTGAACATCGCCTTCACGCCGTGCTGCCCGCAGACGCGCCAGAACGCCCCCGCATCGGGCGTGCCGACTGGCTTGCCCTCGTAGACGATCGTCGTGCAGCCGGCGAGCAGCGGCCCGTAGACGATGTAGGAATGGCCGACCACCCAGCCGACATCGGAGGCGGCCCAGAAGACGTCGCCGGCACCAGCGCCGTAGAGCATCGCCATCGAGTTCGCGAGCGCGACCGCATGCCCGCCGTTGTCGCGTACGATCCCCTTGGGCCGTCCCGTCGTTCCGGAGGTGTAGAGGATGTAGAGCGGGTCGGTCGCCTCGACCGGCACGCAAGGGTGCGGCTCGGCGGCATCCTCCGCCGCGCGCAGGTCCTCGTCACGGCCGGGCGCGAGGTCGCAGACGCGCTCGGGACGCTGCAGGATGAGGCAGAACGCCGGCTTGTGCGGGCTGAGCGCGATCGCCGCGTCGAGCAGCGGCTTGTAGGGCACGATGCGGCCGGGCTCGAGCCCGCAGGAGGCCGAGACGATCGCCTTGGGCTGCGCATCGGCGATCCGGCTGGCGAGTTCGGCCGCGGCGAAGCCGCCGAACACCACGGAGTGGATCGCGCCCAGCCGCGCGCAGGCGAGCATCGCGATCACAGCCTCCGGCACCATCGGCATGTAGACGATCACCCGGTCGCCCCTCGCGACGCCGCGCGCGGCGAGCGCGCCGGCCAGCCGCGCCACCCGGTCGGTGAGCTGCGCGTAGCTCAGCGTCTCCACCCGCCCCGTCATCGCGCTGTCCCAGATCAGTGCCGGCCGGTCGCCCAGCCCGGCGGCGACATGGCGGTCGAGCGCGTTGAAGCAGGTGTTCAGCCGCCCGCCCGGGAACCAGCGGCCATACACCCCGAGGGTCGGGTCGAAGGCGGCGCGCGGCGGCACCTCCCAGTCGATCGCAGCCGCCCGTGCCGACCACCAGCCTTCCGGATTCGCCCGCCAAGCCGCATAGGTCGCGTCGTATCCACCGGCCATGTCCTGCTGTCCCCTCTGCCGGGCAGAGGGTGCGCCAAAGAGGCCGTGCGACGCAACGCGACCACGCCCGCCCGAAGCTTCTTCTCTGCCCGGCGGCGGCGCGTCAGAATGCCATGGTAGGATCAGGAGCCTGCATGACCGCCGCCGACACCCCTGCACCCTCCCCCGACGGCCTGCTTGCGTGCCTGCGCGCGCTCGCCCAGGAGGCGGAGTCGCTCGGCCTGGTGGCGACTCGGGATGCGATCCTGCGCGCCGCGGCGCGGCTCGTCCGGGAGGCGCCGGAACGGCTGCCCGACCATCCCGGTACGGCACGGATCCTCGGTGCCGGCGGCTGCGGCCTGAACTGAGCCGAACCGGCCGGCCGAAGGATCGGCTCGAGAGGGACCGGGCCCGCACCTCACAGGCAGGGATCGCAGCCGGGCGCGGTTCCCTCGCCGACCGTCGGCCAATAGAGTGCCGTGCCTGGTCGCTCCGCGACCGGAGCGGCCGGCGGGCAGGACGATCGCATGGTCTCGGGACCCGGGTTCTGGCTCAGACGGCTGTGGCAGGGGGCGGCGGCCCATCTGCTGACGCCAACCCAGGACGAGCGCCACCGGCGTCTCGCCGAGCCGCTCCTGTTGCCGCAGGGCCCCCTCGCGCGGCTCCGCTTCGTCGTGTTCGACCTGGAGACCACCGGGCTCAGGCCCTCGCGCGGCGACCGGATCGTCGCGATCGGCGCGGTCAGGGTGCAGGACGGACGGGTGGATGGGACGGCCGCCTTCGCGACCTACTGCCATCCCGGCCGGCCGATCCCGCCGCAGGGCACGGCGATCCACGGCATCACCGACGCGATGGTGCGCGACGCGATCGCCTGGCCCGAGGCGGTGGCGGCCTTCCATCGCTATGCTGCCGGCGACGTGCTGGTCGCGCACAACGCGGCCTTCGACCTCACCTGCCTCCATTGCGCCGAGGCTCGCGCAGGCGTGCGCTTCGACCAGCCGGCGGTGTGCACCCTTGCCCTCTCGCGCTGGCTCGATCCGGCCGCGGCCGACCACAGCCTCGAGGCGCTCGCCGCACGGCACGGCCTGGTGGTGGCGGGGCGGCACGATGCGCTCGGCGATGCGATCATGACCGCGCACCTGTTTGCCGACCTGCTGCGGCGCGCCGAACTCGCCGGCGTGGGCGATCTCGAGGCGCTGCTGCGGCGGACACGGATGCGCGAGTCGCTCGCGGCCGCCAGCGCCGCGTTCTGATCAGCCCCGTCCGGCGTGCGCCGCGGCACCCGCCGCGACCACCCCGCAGAGCGCCATCACCCAGGGCATCGGTGCCACGGACGCCGCCGCTGCGGCGAGCGCGCCGCCGGCGATCTGCACCGCGCCGGCGAGGCTCGCCGCCGTCCCCGCCCGGTCGGGGAACGGTGCCAGCGCCTCGGCGAAGGCGGCCGGCAGGGCGAAGCCCAGGCCGAGCACGAACATCAGCATGGTCACGTTCACCGCGTGCTTGCCGAACAGGCCGAACGGGGCGAGTGCCGCCATGCCGAGCCCGCCCGCCAGCATCAGCGCGACCCCGATCGCCATCGCGCGCGAGGGCGACCCGCGCCGCATGATCGCCCGCGCCGCGCCGCCGCCGGCCAGCACGCCCGCGACCGCGATCAGCGGATAGAGCGCGTAGGCGAGCGGTGTCAGGCCGAAGACGGTGATGTAGAGCGTCGGGCTGCCGGCACCGAAGGCGAACAGCCCGCCCATCGCCCCGGCCGCCACCAGCGCGGGCCGGCGGAATCGGCGATCCGACCAGACCGCGCGATAGCCGCCCGCCACCGCGCCGAGGTCGAGCGCCGGGGCGCGCGCGCGGATCGTCTCCGGCAGCCGGGCCGCGGCCCAGGCGAGCAC
>NZ_VIKA01000059.1 GCF_006704265.1 Elioraea sp. Yellowstone
GCCCAGCCCTGAAGCGCGAGCGCGGGGGCCGCCATCGCCGCGAGCAGCAGCGCGATCGCCGCCGCCTCGGCGAGCGCGCCCGCGCCGCCGGTCGAGAGCGTCTGCCAGATCAGCACGGTCAGCACGATGAAGCGGGCGGGGATGCCGATCAGCGCGCCGACGCCGAAATTGCCCAGCGCGGCGACATAGGCGAGGCCGGCGCCGGCCGCGAGGGCGGGGGCGAGCAGCGGCCAGACCACGCGCCGCAGCACCGTCTCGGGGATCGCGCCGAGGCCGCGCGCGGCCATCACCGCCTCGCCGGGAATGCGGCGCAGGGTCGCGGCCAGGGTCAGGAACACCAGCGGCGTGCCCTGCACCCCCAGCAGCAGCATCATGCCGAGCGGGCTGTAGACCGGATTGGTCGTGCCGAGCGGCGGGGCGAGATCGAGTGCTAGCAGCAGCGGCGAGGATGGTCCGGCCGCCTGGATCCAGCCCAGCGCCATCACCTGCGGCGGCACGAGCACCGGCAGAACGGCGCAGAACACCAGCGTCCTGCGTGCCGGCACCGGTCCGCGCAGCAGGAGCGCCCAGGCGAGTGCGGCGCCCAGCGCGGCCGCGAACCCGGCCGCGCCGGCAGCGACGGCCAGCGAGCGCCAGGCCGCGCGCCACACGGCCGGATCGGCGAGCACGGCGCCGGGCGCGAGCACGCCCTCCGCCAGCAGGCGGGCGAGCGGCACGGCGCCGATCAGCACCAGCCACGACAGGGCGAGGGCGGCGAGCCCCCGCCCGTCACGCAGCATGAAGTCCGGTCAGCTCCCCGTCAGGGCGGCGAAACGCCGCAGCGTCTCGTCGCGCTCGCGCGCCGCCCGCGCGGCATCGAGCGGCATGATGCGGATCGTGCGCGGATCGGGGAAGCCCGCCGGCGGTGGAACCGACGGATCGGCCGGCAGGAAGCCCTGGCTCGCGGCGAGGCGCTGGCCCTCGGGCGAGAGCAGGAAGTCGAGGAAGGCGATCGCGGCCGGCACGTTGCGCGCGGTCGAGAGGATCGCCGCCGGCTCGGTGATCGCCGACACACCGTCCTCGGGGAACACGAAGCGCACCGGCGCGCCCTTCGCCGCCTCGCGGATCGGCAGGTAGTCGATCACCATGCCGAAGGCGCGCTCGCCGCCCGCCACCGCCTGCATCACCGGCCCGTTGCCGCCGCGCGCCTGCACCCCGAACTCGACCAGCTTCTCGATGTAGGGCCAGCCCAGGGCCGGGTTCTGCGTCAGCGCCAGCACGTGGATCGCCGCGGCGCCGGAGACCGCCGGCGAGGGCATCGCCACCTGGCCGCGCGCGCGCGGATCGGTGAGGTCGGTCCAGCGCGCAGGCACGAAGGGCGCGCGGATGTGGTGCATGATGCCGGTGGTGATCAGCTTGGTGCCGAAATAGCTCCGGTCGGCGGCGACGTGGTCCTCCGGCACGCCGGCGGTCCTCACCTCGGGTGCGGGGCGCAGCCGGCCTTCCGCCCGCAGCCCCTCGAAGGTCAGGCTGTCGGCGAGCAGCAGCACGTCCGGGCGCGGGCTGCCGGCGGCGATCTCGGCGCGCAGCCGCGTCATGATCGTGCCGGTGCCGCCGCGGATCCAGTCCACCTGCACGCCGGGGTGGAGCGCGCGGAACGCCTCGACCGTGCGCGCGGCATCGGGCTCGAGCTGGCTCGTGTAGAGCACGAGCGTGCCCGAGACGGCGGCGCGGGCGGGGCGGAGCGCGGGCAGGGCGAGGCCCGCCAGCGCGAGGCGGGCGAGGGGGCGGCGGCCGAGCAGCATCGAGGGGACTCCCATGGTCGTGCGGCGCGCGCTGATCTATGCCGGCGCGGCGGCGCCCGGCAGGGGGCGGCGTGTGAAGATCTGATGACGGCGGCGCAGGGAGGATGCAGGCGATGGGTCCGGCGACGGCGATGAATCTCGGCCGGCTGCTGACGCAGACGGCGCGCCGGCTGCCGGATGCGCCGGCCCTGGTCCAGGGCGGGGAGCGTCTGACCTGGGCCGAGCTCGACGACCGCGTCGACCGCTTCGCGGCGGTGCTGCGCGCGCAAGGCGTCGGCCACGGCGACCGGGTGCTGGTGCACAGCCGCAACACGGTGGCGATGTTCGCGAGCCTCTGGGCCACGCTGAAGGTCGGCGCGGTCTGGGTGCCCACCAATGTGCGCCTCACCCCGACGGAGGTGGCCTATCTCGGCGCGGCGAGCGGGGCGAGGGCGATGCTGCGCGACCGGGGCTTCGCCGCCCATGCCGAGGCGGTGCGCGCCGCGAGTGCCGCGCTGCGGACCGTGTTCGCGGTGGGGGACGCGCGGGAGGGCGAGGTCGATCTCGCGGCCGCGCTGGCCGCCGCCGAACGCCCCGCGCCCGACCACGAGGCGGATGTCGCCTACGGCGATCCCTGCTGGTTCTTCTTCACCTCCGGCACGACCGGGCGGCCCAAGGCGGCGGTGCTGACGCACGGGCAGATGTCCTTCGTGGTCGCCAACCACCTCGCCGACCTGATGCCGGGGCTCTCCGAGCGGGACTGCGCGCTCGTCTGTGCGCCGCTCAGCCACGCCGCGGGGCTGCATGCGCTCGCCACCGTGGCGCGCGGCTGCCCGACCGTGATGACCGAGGGCGAGCGGTTCGATCCCGAGGAGGTCTGGCGGCTCGTCGAGGCGCACCGCGTCACGACGATGTTCGTCGTGCCGACCATGCTGACCCTGCTGGTGGACCATCCGGCGGCGGACCGCCGCGACCATCGCTCGCTCCGCCACCTGCTCTACGCCGGCGCGCCGATGTACCGCGCCGACCAGAAGCGGGCGCTGGCGAAGCTCGGGGGCGGCTGCCTGACCCAGTATTTCGGCCTCGGGGAGGTGACGGCGAACATCACCGTGCTGCGCCCGGACCAGCACAGCCTCGCGGACGACCCGGCCTACCCCATCGGCTCCTGCGGCATGCCGCGCACGGGGATGGACATCGCCATCCTGGACGAGGCCGGGCGGCGGCTTCCGCCCGGCGCGACGGGCGAGATCTGCGTGCGCGGCCCGGCGGTGTTCGCGGGCTACTGGCAGAACCCGGAGGCCACCGCCCGGGCCTTCGCCGGGGGATGGTTCCACACCGGCGATCTCGGCCACCTGGACGCGCGGGGCTTCCTCCACATCACCGGCCGGGCCTCGGACATGTACATCTCGGGCGGCTCGAACGTCTATCCGCGTGAGATCGAGGAGGCGATCCTGACACACCCGGCCGTTGCCGAGGTGGCGGTGGTCGGCCTGCCGCATCCGAAATGGGGCGAGGCCGGGGTCGCCGCCGTGGTGCCGAAGCCGGGCGCGTCGGTGGACGAGGCGGCGATCCGGGCCCATCTCGCCGGGCGGATCGCGCGCTACAAGCAGCCCCTGCGCGTGGTCGTCTGGGAGGCGCTGCCGAAATCGGGCTACGGCAAGGTGCCGAAGGCGCTGGTCCGGCAGCGGCTCGAGGCGGAGGGCGTGGGCTTCGCGGACTGACCGGACCGGGTCCGGTACGGGGCCGACCCGGGTTGCCCGGATCGCGGTTGACCCGACCTGCGTTTGTCTTATGTACCGTGACGGACCCATGTCGCCGCGGGATCCGCGCCGCCGCGACCGCAAGGATGACATCGATGACGCTGCCCCTGATGCCGAAGGCGACGGCCGTCTGGCTGATCGAGAAGACGTCGCTCACCTTCGAGCAGATCGCCGAGTTCACCGGCATGCACCCGTTGGAGATCCAGGCGATCGCCGACGGCGACGTGGCCGTGGGCATCGTCGGCCATGATCCCATCGCCTCGGGCCAGCTCACGCGCGAGGAGATCGCCCGCTGCGAGGCCGACCCGACCGCCCGGCTCAGGCTCGCGCCGATGTCGGTGCAGCTGCCCAAGCCGAAGACGAGGGGGGCCCGCTACACGCCGGTTTCCAAGCGGAACGACCGGCCGGACGGGATCGCCTGGCTGCTGCGCAACGTGCCGGTGCTGTCGGACGCGCAGATCTGCAAGCTGCTCGGCACCACCAAGGAGACGGTGCAGAAGATCCGCGACAAGACGCACTGGAACAGCGCCAACATCAAGCCGCGCGATCCCGTGATCCTCGGCCTCTGCACGCAGAGCGACCTCAACCGCGAGATCGCGCTCGCGGTCGAGAAGGCCGAGCGCGAGGGCCGGCCCGTGCCGATGCAGCCCGAGGCCTCCGGCCACCACTGATACCCTCCGCACAAAGGCTCGACCTTTGTGCGGAGGGTATCGCGCGCGGGGCTGGTGGGGCGGCCGCGCGCGAACATGACCCCGTACCAGCCCGCCGAAGGTCAAGCCTTCGGCGGGCTGGTATGATAGCCGGCCACGAGGGGATTCACCCTCGTCGGCCGGGCATCTTCCTCCGGCTTCGCGCCGCCGCGCGCCAGCCCCCGCGCCGCTCAGCCCAGCATCCCCGGCGCGGCGAGGCGCGGGATCGCCAGCACGAGGCCCGGGAACAGGATCACCAGCGCGAGCACGCCCAGCATCGGCACGAGCATGATGCAGACGTCCCTGATCGCGTCGATCACGCGGATGCCGCCGATATGCGCGGCGATCATCAGGCAGAGCCCGTAGGGCGGGGTGACCAGGCCGAAGGCGAGGCTGATGATGCCGATCAGGGCGAAATGGATCTGGTCCATCCCGACCGCCTGGGTGATCGGCTGGAGGATCGTGCCGACGATGATGATCGAGGGGATCGCGTCGAGGAAGCAGCCCACCACCAGGAAGACGAAGGCGACGAAGAAGCCGGTGGCGGTGGTCCCCATGCCCCAGGACGCCACGCCCGCCAGCATGAACTGCGGGATCTGGTAGTAGGCGAGCAGCCAGCCGAAGGCCGAGGCCGTGCCGACGCAGAACAGCGCGACCGAGGCGAAGCGGGCGGATTCCAGCACCGCCCGATAGAACCCCTCGGCGCTCATCTCGCGATAGACGACGAGCGACAGCACCGCCGCGTAGATCACCGCGATGCAGCCGCTCTCGGTCGCGGTGAACCAGCCGAACAGCTTGCCGCTGACGATCAGGAGCGGCGTCAGCAGCGCCGGGAAGGCGTGCGCCGCCGCGCACAGCGTCTCGCGCAACCCGGCGCGCTCGAACACGGGATAGTTCCGCCGCCTGGCGTAGCCGTAGACCGTGCCCATCAGCGCGAGCGTGATCAGCATCCCGGGGACGATGCCGGCCAGGAACAGCCCGCCGATCGAGACGGTGAGGATGCCGCCCCAGACGATCATCAGGATCGAGGGCGGGATGATCACCGCCAGCACCGACGAGCACGCCGTGATCGCGACCGAGAAGCGCAGGTCCATGCCGAGCTTCACCTGCGCGGGAATGAAGATCCTCGACTGGCTGGCCGCATCGGCGGTCGAGGAGCCGGAGATGCCGGCGAAGAAGAACGACAGCACCACGTTCACCTGCGCCAGCCCGCCGGGGATGTGCCCGACCAGGGCGCGCGCGAGCTCCATCAGCCGGCTGGTGATGCCGCCCGCGTTCATCAGGTTCGCGGTCAGCAGGAAGAACGGCACGGCGAGCAGGATGAAGCTGTTGTAGGCGTTGAAGGTCTCGCCGACCAGCAGCAGCGGCCCGAGCCTGGGCTCGATCAGCGTGATCGGCAGCACCGCGAGGCCGAGCGCGAAGGCCACCGGCACGCGCAGCGCGAGCAGGCCGAAGAACAGCACGAACAGGATCGCCGCCGCCTCGGCGGGCGCGAGCACGTTGCCGCCGGGCATCAGGTGTCGCGCCCCGTCAGCACGCGGAGGGCATCGGCGGCGTGCAGGGCGGCGAAGATCAGCCAGCTCGCCCCGCTGACCGGCCAGGCGATGTGGATCAGCCAGAGCGGCAGCTCGGCGAGCTCGCTGATCCGCCACCAGGCGAACTCGGTGTACTCCCAGCCCCAGACGAGGAAGGCGAGGGCGAGCACCAGGATCGCGGCGTTGGCGGCGAGATCGAGCGCGGCCGCCTGCCGGCGCGTCAGCCGCGGCCACAGATCGACCACGAAATGGCCCGCCTCGCGCACCCCGACCACCGAGCCGATCATAATCATCCAGACCAGCAGGAAGCGCGCCATCTCCTCGGTCCAGATGAAGTGCGGGATGAAGGGCACGAAGCGGCTGATCACCTGCATCGTCACCGGCACGACGAGGATGCCGAGCGAGAGGGCCAGCAGCACGCGCAGCGCCCGGGCGTAGAGGTCGGCCAGGCGCCGCAGCGGGCCGGGCGCGGAGACGTCGGTCATGGGCGGGGGTCCGAACGGGAGGGGCCGGGGCGGCGCGCCGCCCCGGCCGCCGGATCAGCCGATCAGGCTCTGCATGCGCGCGAGGATCGCCTCCGCGCCGATCTCCCTGGCGTAGTCGGCGATCACCGGATCGACGCGGCGCTTCATCTCGGCGCGGTCGGCGAAGGGGATGCGCTTGAGCTTGCCCGCGCGCTCCAGCGCGACGAGCTTCTGCTCGTCCTCGCCCGACTCGATCTCGCGCCCGTAGGCGCCGGCCTCCTTGCCGGCGCGCAGGATCGCCTCCTGCAGGTCCTTCGGCAGGGCGTTGAAGGTGCGCACCGAGAAGCAGAGCGGGCGGATCGTGATCGCGTGCTGGGTGAGCGCGAGATTGGGCGCGACCTCGTAGAAGCGCATCTGCTCGACGCCCGCGGCCTCGTTCTCGCCCGCCTCGATCACGTTGTTCTGGATCGCGTTGTAGACCTCGTTGTAGGCGATCACCGTCGGGCTCATGCCGGCGGCCTGGAAGGTGCGGCTCCAGATCGGCGCGCCCTGGACGCGGATCTTCAGCCCGCGCAGCTCGTCCATGTTGCGCACCACCTTGTTGGCGAAGATGTTGCGCACGCCGCCGCCGGCATAGCCGATCAGCATGACCTGCGCGCGGCGCGCGATCTCGTCGGCCACCGGCTTCAGCACGTCCTCGTTCAGCACCTTGTTCCAGTGGTTCAGGTCGTTGAACAGGAACGGCGCGTCGATGAACGGCGCGGCGCGCGAGAAGGTGGACATGTGCGCGGGCGAGACCACGGCATAGTCCACCGCACGGCCCTGCGCCATGTATTCGAAGTACTGCTTCTCGAGCCCGAGCGAGGAGTTCTTGTGCAGAACGAAGTTGATCGGCTTGCCGTAGTATCTCCTCACCAGCTCCTCGAAGCGCACCATGCACTTCGTGAAGGCGTGCTCGTCGTTGAACTGCGAAGCGCCGTTGAGCGTGATCGCCTGGGCGCGCGCGGTGCCGAGCGCGGGCAGCGCGAGGGCTGCGCCGGCGGCGATGATCTGGCGTCGACGGACCATGCGTCTCCTCCTCCATGATGGACGCCGGCATCTCCCGGCCGGCTGGAGCGTAACCATACAGTTACCGCGCGGGCCGGGATAGCCCCCGGCCGCGCCGCATCCGTTGCCGATCCGCAATCGCCTCGCGGTGGCGCCGGCTCAATGCTGCGGCGGGATCGCGAACACCTCGACGCGGCGATTGACGCCCGCGCGCGGGTTCTCCGGCGTCAGCGGCTGCAGCGGGCCGAAGCCCTGCGGCTTCAGCCGCCGCGGCGAGACCCCGCGCGCGACGAGATGGTCGACCACCGCCGCCGCGCGCAGGTCGGACAGCGCCATGTTGCGGCCGAGCCGTCCGGTGCTGTCGGTGTGCCCGTTCACCTCGTAGGTGTGGTTGTGGAGCCGAGGATCGTTCATCGCCTCGGCGAGCGGGTCGAGCACCTCGCGCGCCTCCGGGCGCAGCGCGTAGCTGCCGAGGTCGAAGTTCACCGTCAGCACGATGCCGCGCGCGGTCAGCGCCGCGATCCGCTCGGTCTCGGGGCTGGCGCAGCCGGCGAGCGCGGCGAGGGCGGAAAGCCCCGCCAGCAGGCCGCGGCGGTCAACGCCCGGCGAGCGCATCGACGATCTCCTGCCGCGTCGGCGCATGCCCGGTGAGATCGGCGACCGGCACGCCCGGCCGGCGCACCAGGCCGAGCCGGTCCATGATCGCCTCCGCATCGGGCGGCGGCGTGCCCTCGCGGTCGAGCACCGCGCGCGGCAGCGGATAGGTCCGCTCGATCGAGTCGAGGACGAGCGCGCGCGACTTCGGGTCGCTGCCGGCGACCGCCTGCGCGGTCGGTGCGACGCCGGCGCGGCGCAGGAGATCGGCCACCGCCCCGTCCTGGGGCTGGGCCTCGGCGGCGGCTGCCGCCACCAGGATCGGCAGGGCCAAGAGCGGGCGGGTCATGGGCTCCTCCTCGCGGACCTGGCCGCAGGATAGCACCCGCAGTGTGGCGGCCATGCGGCCGGCGGGGCGGCCTGCGATCGGCCGCGCAGCCGGGAGGAGAGCGGCCCTCGCGCGGCGCCGCCCGGCCTATCGCACGGCTGCCGGCGCGCGCGCCTCCGCCGCGCGCCGCGCCTCGACCTCGGCGACGCGTCTGGCCGCGGCGACGAAACCGTCGGGGTTGAGCGAGATCGAATCGATGCCGCACTCGACCAGGAAGGCCGCGAAGTCGGGATGGTTCGAGGGCGCCTCGCCGCAGATCCCGACCTTGCGGCCGGCGGCGTGCGCGCGGCGGATCACCTCCGCGATCATGCGCCTGACCGCCTCGTCGCGCTCGTCGAACAGGTCGCGCAGCTCGGCGCTGTCGCGATCGACGCCGAGCACGAGCTGGGTGAGGTCGTTCGAGCCGATCGAGAACCCGTCGAAGCGTTCCGCGAACTGCTCGGCGAGGATGACGTTGGAGGGAATCTCGCACATCACGAAGATCTCGAGCCCGGCCTCGCCGCGCGCGAGCCCGTGTTCGGCCATGATGGCGAGCACGCGGTCGGCCTCGGCCGGGGTGCGGCAGAACGGGATCATCACGACGATGTTGTCGGCGCCGATCTCGGCCCGCGCCTTGCGCACCGCCCTGCATTCGAGCGCGAAGGCGTCGCGGTAGCGGGGCGAGTAGTAGCGCGAGGCCCCGCGCAGGCCGAGCATCGGGTTCTCCTCCTCCGGCTCGAAGGCCGCGCCGCCGACGAGATGCGCGTACTCGTTCGACTTGAAGTCGCTCATCCGCACGATCACGGGATGCGGATGCCACGGCGCCGCGATGCGCGCCAGCCCGCGCGCCAGCGTGTCGACGAAGTAGGCGGGCTTGTCGGGATGGCCGCGCGTCAGCGCCTCGATCGCGCGCCGCGCCGTAGGGTCGGTCACACGGTCGAAATGCACCAGCGCCATCGGGTGCGCCTTGATCACCGCCGAGATGATGAACTCCATGCGTGCAAGCCCGATCCCCTTCGCCGGCAGCTTCCACCAGCGCAGCGCCGCGGCCGGCGAGGCGATGTTCAGCATCATCGCGGTGCGCGTCCCGGGGATGGTCGCGAGGTCGAGCTCGGTCGAGGTGAACGGCAGGCGGCCGTCATAGACCCGGCCCTCCTCGCCCTCGGCGCAGGAGAGCGTCACCTCCTGGCCGTCGTGCAGCAGCGATGTCGCGCGCTGCGTGCCGACCACGGCCGGCAGGCCGAGCTCGCGGCTGACGATCGCGGCGTGGCTGGTGGGCCCGCCATGGTCGGTGACGATGCCGGCCGCCTTCTTCATCAGCGGCACCCAGTCCGGATCGGTCGATTCCGTCACCAGCACCGCGCCGTCGCGGAACTCGGCGATCGCGTCCGGCGAATGCACCACCTGCACCGGCCCGGCGGCGATCCTCTCGCCCACCGCGGCGCCGGTGAGGATCGGCGGGCGCGGCTTGCCGGTGAGCCGCCAGGTGCGCAGGCTGCTGCCCTGGCGCGTGCCGTGCACCGTCTCGGGCCGCGCCTGGACGATGAAGATCTCGCCCGTCGCCCCGTCCTTCGCCCACTCGATGTCCATCGGCCTGCGGTAGTGGCGTTCGATCGCCACACCGGCGCGGGCGAGAGCGAGGATCTCGGCGTCCGACAGCACGAAGGCGCCCTGCTCGCGCCGGGTCGTCTCGACCATCGCCGTGCGCGCGCTGCCTCCCGTTGCGTAGACCATCTTCTGCGCCTTGGCGCCGCGCGTCTTGTCGAGGATCGGCACCTTGGCGGGATCGGCGAGCGGCGGCTTGAACACCAGATAGCGGTCGGGATCGACCGTGCCCTGCACCACCGGCTCGCCGAGCCCCCAGGCGGCCGAGATCAGCACCACGCCGGGGAAGCCGCTCTCGGTGTCGAGCGTGAACATGATGCCCGACCCGCCGAGATCGGCGCGCACCATGGCCTGCACGCCGACCGAGAGCGCGACCTGCATGTGGTCGAAGCCCTGCATCTCGCGATAGGCGATGGCGCGGTCGGTGAACAGCGAGGCGTAGCAGGCGCGGCAGGCATCGATCAGCGCGCGCTCGCCGCGCACGTTGAGGAAGGTCTCCTGCTGGCCGGCGAAGGAGGCGGTCGGCAGGTCCTCGGCGGTGGCCGAGGAGCGCACCGCGACCGCGGGGTCGGGCGTGCCGAGGCGCTCGCCCAGGCGGCGATAGCCGGCGCGGATCGCCTCCGCGAGGTCGGGCGCGAAGTCGGTGTCGAGCAGCAGGCGCCGGATCGCCGCCCCCGTCTCCTGCAGGCTCGCCGCACCCTCGCGGTAGCGCGCGAGGGCCGCCGCGATGCGGGGCCCGAGGCCGTGCGCCGCGAGATGCGCGCGATAGGCGGCGGCGGTGGTGGCGAAGCCCGGCGGCACCCGCACGCCGGCCGTGGACAGCGCCCGGATCATCTCGCCGAGCGAGGCGTTCTTGCCGCCGACGCGGCCGACATCGTCCTGGCCGACCTCGGCGAGGTCGAGCACGAGCGCTTCGGTCATCGCTGTCCTCCCGTCCGCTCGGCCGGAAGGGGAGCACGGGCGATGCCGCGTCCGCCTTGATCGAGCGCAAGCGCGGCGGAGGCGGCGTCAGGCCGCCGCCTGCGCCGGTCGGTGCGCCTCCTCCATCGCGCGGCGGAGCCGCACCGCCTCGTCGGTGGCGTCGAACGCGACATCCGACCAGCGCAGCACCTCGCCGGCGCCGACCGCGCGCGTGAGCCGCACGCCATGCGCAAGCCCGATCGGCAGCGTGCCTTCGGCGGCGGCGCGCGCGGCCGGGATGCACTTCCCCCACACGGTGGCCCCTCCCTCGCCGTCGAGCACCTCGCCGGCGGCGAGGTCGCGCTTGGCGGTCGCCGCGACGTCGCCGCGCCACGCCTCGGGCGCGCCGGTCGGCTCGCCGCGCAGCGCGGCGGAGGCGACCGAGACGCCGAGCTCGAGCCCGATCAGGTGATAGGGACGGTAGAGCGCGGCGTAGCGGCCGGAGGGATCGGTCGCCACGCCGTACTCGGCGAAGCAGCGGCGCACGTAGTCGCTCTCGCCCTCGAACACGACGTAGACGCCCCAGCGCAGGTCGCGGTGCACGGGCCGGCCGTCCCGTTCCAGCGACGAGACGACCTCGACCATGCCCTTGGCGGCGAGCACGCCGCCCTCGGCGGCCGGGCGCAGCACATGCGGCAGGTCGTCGGCGCCGCAGGGCGGGAAGGTGAGCCCGTCCGGCGGGGCCGCAAGGCCGGTCGCGTTGGCGATCGCCGCCATCTCGATGCCGCTCTTGGTGCCGTCGAGGAAGGAGTTGAACATCTGCGGGTTCATCCCGCCGGCGCGCGCGTCCTGTTCGCTCAGGCCGTAATGGCGCCAGACCGTCGCCGGGGTCGAGGCGTGGTAGGCGGGCAGGTACTTCGTCCCCTTGCCGGCCGCGACCACGGCGAAGCCGGCGGTGCGCACGGTGTCGACGAGCTCGCAGACCAGCGCCGGCTGGTCGCCATAGGCGAGCGAATAGACGAGGCCGGCCTGGCGGGCGCGCGCGGCGAGCACGGGGCCGGCGAGCACGTCCGCCTCGACGTTCACCATCACCAGATGCTTGCCCGCCTCGATCGCGGCCAGCGCATGGCGGATGCCGGCGCCGGGGTGGCCGGTGGCCTCCACGATCACCTCGACCCTGGGATCGGCGATCACCGCGGCGGCGCTGTCGGTCAGGACGGTCTCGCGGTGGCGCACGGCATCCGTCGTGCCGACGATTCGCTCGGGCGCCCAGCCGATGCGCGCGAGCGTCGCCCGGGCGCGCTCCACGTTCACGTCGGCGATGGCGCGGACGTGCAGCCCGGGCGTGCGCGGCACCTGGGCGAGGAACATCGAGGCGAACTTGCCGCAGCCGATCAGCCCGACGGTGACGGGACGGTTCTCGGCCGCGCGGGCGCGCAGCATCCGGTAGAGGTTCATGGGCGTCTCCTCGGTCGGGAGACGATACGCGAGGCAACGCGGCTTGGGCTATGGCCTGCGGCGCGGCGCCTTCATGGGATTGGCGGGCAGGGGCAAGGGCCTTTCGACCCTTGGCCCCCGCGAAAGAAACAGACACCCGGGGGCGACGCTCGCCCCCGGACCCCCGCGCTACCGGCCGAACGGGATGCTCAGCCCGATCGACAGCTCGCCATAGGGCGGGCGGTAGCGGTAGCGCGGGTAGCCGTAGACGACCGCGGGCGGCGGTGCGTAGATCACCGGCGGCGGCGCGTAGTAGACGGGCGGCGGCACCACCACGACCGGCGGCCGATGCGGCCGGTAGAAGTAGCCATGATGGTGGTGGTGGTGGCGGTGGCCGTGCCAGCCGCCGCGGGCCCAGGGCGGATCGGCGAGCGCCGGGGTGGCGCCGAGAAGCGTGGCGGCCGCGGCGGCGAGCGTCAGGCGAAGGCGCATCGGTCTGTCCTCCCGGTCATCCCACGTTCATCGGACGATTCTTATCCGACAATCGTAGGGCGGATTCTCGGCAGAAATGCGCCTCACGCCACCTTGAGCGGCGCGAGCGGGCTCAGACCCATCGCCGCGCGCATGAACACGCGCTTGAGGGGGGGCAGACGATCGACCGCCGCGATCCCGAGATCGCGCGCGAGCCGCACCGGCGCGAGATCGGTCGAGAACAGCCGGTCAAGCAGGTCCGTCGCCGCCAGCATCGCCAGGTTCGCCGGCCGGCGTGCGCGCTGGTAGCCCGCCAGCACCTCCGCGCCGCCGACATCGCGCCCCGCACGGAAGGCCGCGACGATCCGCGCGCCGAGCGCCCCGGCATCGCGGAACCCGAGATTGAGCCCCTGGCCCGCGATCGGGTGGATGCCGTGCGCGGCATCGCCCACCAGGGCGAGCCGCGTGTCGGTGTAGCGGTGCGCCAGCAGCGCGCCGAGGGGATAGCGCCAGCGCATCCCGACGGGCGTCACCGGCCCGAGATGGTCGCCGAAGCGCCGCGCGAGCTCGCGCGCGAAGCGCTCCGCCTCGAGCGTCCAGATCCGCGCGGCCTGGGCGCGCCGCTCCGTCCAGACGATCGCGCTGGTGCGCCCGTCGCCCCCTTCGCCCGGCAACGGCAGGATCGCGAAGGGTCCGGCGGGGAGGAAGTGCTCGATCGCGACGTGGCCGTGCGGCTCGGCGTGACGCACCGCCGCGACGATCGCGTCCTGGCCGTAGTCCCAGCGCGTCACCGGGATCCCGGCCGCCTCGCGCGTCGCACTCTCGCGCCCCTCCGCCGCCACCACCAGCTGCGTGCGGATCGTGCGGCCGTCGGCGAGCCGCACGGTCGCGCTCTCGGGGCCGCGCGCCACCGCCGCGACCGTCGCCGGCGCGGCGACGATCAGCCCGGGCAGGCTCGGGAGCTGCGCATTGAGCGCGATCCTGAGGTGCCGCGCCTCCACCATCCAGCCGAACGCGTCCTCACCCGCCGCCGCCGCGTCGAAGGTGAGGGTGAGCGGGCTCGGCCGCCGCCCGAGCCTGCCGTCCGAGACGCGGATGCGCCGGATCGGGCAGGGCAGGTCGCCGAGCCGGTCCCACACCCCGGCCTCTTCGAGCACGTCCCGGCTGCCGCGCGCGATCGCATAGGCGCGGCCGTCGAACTCCGGCAGCTCCATCGGCGGCAGCGCGGCGCGATCCACCACGGCGGCGGGCACCCCGGCCTCGGCCAGCAGGCAGGCGAGCGTCGCCCCCACTGGCCCCGCCCCCAGGATCGTCACCGCCACGTCGTGCACCGTCGTCATGCCGCAAGTCTTGGCGCGGGCGCCGGGAAATCAAGCGGCGCGACGCAGAGCTGCCCAATCCTTGGGCAGAACGCCGCCGTGGCAGGCCGCGCGACCGGCCGAGCCCATGCCGTCTCCGTGCCGTTTCCGTGCCGTCCCGGCTTTGGCACGCGGCTTGGAACGCGCCTTGCGGCCGACCAACCGGCAAGGACAAGGGACGCATGAAGCTCATCATGGCGATCATCAAGCCCTTCAAGCTCGACGACGTGCGCGAGGCGCTGACACCGCTCGGGGTGCAGGGCCTCACCGTGTCGGAGGTGAAGGGATTCGGCAGGCAGAAGGGGCAGACCGAGATCTACCGCGGCGCGGAGTACCACGTGAACTTCCTGCCCAAGGTGAAGATCGAGGTCGTGGTCGAGGACGGCATGGTCGATGCCGTCTGCGAGGCGATCACCCGGAGCGCGCATACCGGCAAGATCGGCGACGGCAAGATCTTCGTGCTCGACATCGAGCGCGCGATCCGCATCCGCACCGGCGAGACCGACGCCGCCGCGCTCTGAGCTCCAGCAGGGGAAGACACCACCGATGACGAGACTGTCCACCAAGCGCGCGCTGGCGGCGCTCGCCGCCGCCGCGCCCGTGCTCCTCTTCGCCACCGCCGCCGCGGCCGACGAACCTGCGATCGACACCGGCGACATGGCCTGGATGATGACCTCGACGGTCATCGTCCTGATGATGACGATCCCAGGCGTGGCGCTGTTCTACGCCGGCATGGTGCGCAAGAAGAACGTGCTGGCCACGCTGATGCAGTCCTTCGCCACCTGCGCGCTGATCACCATCGTCTGGATGGTCGCCGGCTACAGCCTCGCCTTCTCGGGCGACGGAAAGTACGTCGGCGATCTCGGTCGGATGTTCCTCTCCGGCATGATGGAGAGCTGGGACAAGCCCTGGGGCGAGATGACGATCACCGAGCCGGTGTTCATGACGTTCCAGATGACCTTCGCCATCATCACCGCCGCGCTGATCACCGGCTCGTTCGCCGATCGCATGAAGTTCTCGGCGCTGCTGGTGTTCCTCGCGCTCTGGTCGCTGCTCGTCTACAGCCCGGTCGCGCACTGGGTCTGGGGCGGAGGCTTCATGAAGGACTGGGGCGTGCTCGACTTCGCGGGCGGCACGGTGGTGCACATCAACGCCGGTGTCGCGGGTCTCGTCGGCGCGATCGTGCTCGGCAAGCGCCGCGGCTACGGCACCGAGAACATGGCGCCCTACAACCTCTCGCTCTCGGTGATCGGCGCCTCGCTGCTCTGGGTCGGCTGGTTCGGCTTCAACGGCGGCTCGGCGACCGCCTCGGACGCGAATGCCGGACTCGCGATCGCGGTGACGCAGATCGCGACCGCCGCGGCGGCGCTCGCCTGGATGTTCGCCGAGTGGGCGGTGAAGGGGAAGCCCTCGGTGCTCGGCATCATCTCGGGCGCGGTCGCCGGCCTAGTCGGCATCACCCCCGCCGCCGGCTTCGTCGCGCCGGTGGGCGCGCTGGTGATCGGGCTTGCCGCCGGCATCGCCTCGTGGTGGGCCTCGACCGAGCTCAAGCGGATGCTGAAGTACGACGACAGCCTCGACGTGTGGGGCGTGCACGGCGTCGCCGGCATCGTCGGCGCGATCCTCACCGGCCTGTTCGCGGTCGAGGCGATCGGCGAGACCGCCGGCGGCATCGGCCAGATGATCATCCAGATCCAGGGCGTGGTGGTGACGATCGTCTACACGGGCGTCGTCAGCTTCATGCTGCTGAAGCTCGTGGATCTGCTGATCGGGCTGCGCGTCAGCGAGGAGGAGGAGGTCGAGGGCCTCGACACCGCGCTGCACGGCGAGCGGCTGGGCTGAGGCGCGCGCGGGGAGAAGGCCGCAAGGCCCTCTCCCCGCCACCTCCTATCCCTTCACCAACGCCTCGGCCGCGTCGGCCAGCACGGCACAGCCGAGCACGATGTCCTCCTCCTTCGTGTCCTCGGTCCAGTGGTGGCTGATGCCGCCGATCGAGGGCACGAACAGCATCCCCGCCGGCATCCGGAGCGCCACCACCTGCGCGTCGTGGCCCGCGCCCGAGGGCATGCGCTGCCAGGCACCCGGCGCGCGCGCCTCCGCCGCCGCCGCGAGCGCGTCCTGGAACCGCGCATCCATCACCTTCGGGATGCCCTTCGAGCCGTCCTCGATCGTCACCCGGCACGGACCCGCCGCATCGGCCTCCGCCACCAGCGCGCGCAGATGCGCCTCCATCCGGTCGAGCACGGCGGGGTCGGCATCGCGCACCTGCACGTTCATCTCCGCGCCACCCGGAATGATCGACGGCGCGTTCGGATCGAGCGACATCCGCCCGATCGTCCACACCGACCGCTCGGCGACCACCTGCGGCATGGTGTCGTGGATGCGGTTCGCGAGCCGCACCATCGCCACACCCGCATCCTTGCGGATCGCCATGCGCGTCGTGCCGGCGTGGTTCTGCACGCCCGCGAAGCGGATGCGGAAGTTCCAGATCGCCACGATCGACGTCACCACGCCGAGCCGGAGCCCCTTCGCCTCCAGCTCGTCGCCCTGCTCGACATGCGCCTCGAGGAAGCCCACGTAGCGCGAGGGGTCGTCGAGCGTGACGCGCGGAACCCCGGCGAGCCCGGCCTCGGCCAGCGCGTCGCGCAGCGCGATGCCGCGCGTGCGGCAGCGCGCGGCGTCGATCTCCGCCTCCGTCACCTCGCCGATGAAGGAGCGGCTGCCGAGGAAGCTGCCGAAATGCCCCTCCTCGTCGGCGAAGGCGACCACGTCGATCGGCAGGCCGCGCAGCGCGCGCGCGATCTCCAGCGCGCAGATCACGCCGAGCGCGCCGTCGAGCCATCCGGCCTCGTTCTGGCTCTCGAGATGGCTGCCGATCAGCAGCCGCCGCCCCGGGTTGCGCGTGAAGCCGAAGACCGAGGCGATGCCGTCGATCCGTGCGTCAAGCCCGGCCTCCTGCATGCGCGCGACCAGCCAGCGCCGCGCCTCGACATCCGCGGGCGAGAGCGTGGGCCGGTGCACGCCGGTCCTGAACCGGCCGAAGCCGCGCAGCGTGGTGAGGTCGCCGAGCAGGCGGGCGGGATCGATCGTCGCCATGCCGCATCGTGTCGCGCGGCGTGCGCGGCGGCAAGCGGGCACGCCTCCGCCTGCGCGCTGTGACGGCCCTCACACGCGGCTGGCCGCGCGCGGGCGCAGGCTTTCCCCGGGCAATCGGGGGACACGGTGCCATGAGCGACGCAGCGACCACTCTGGAACGCCTGAGCACGCTCGAGGATCTCGCGGCGCGGCGCGACCCCAGGCGCGATCCGCTCGGCTGGGCGCGCGCGGAGGCCGCGCTGTGCCGGGCGCTGGCCGAGGAGGGCGCGCACGAGGAGCGCATCGACTGGCTGGTCGAGGCGGCGATCCGCGCCGCCGATGCGGTCACCGCGCGCCCGCTGCCGATCGAGCTGCGCGAGGCCCTGCTCGAGACGATGCGGCGCGCGCTGCGCACCCTCGCGCACCAGGACGGGCGCGGCCGCCGCCGCCCGCGCCCCGCCGCGCGAAGCTGCGCCTGACGCCGGGGCTGACAGCGCGGCCGGTCGGATCCACGATCGGCCGATGACCTCCTGGCGCGACCGCTGGCAGCATCGCTACGCGACCGAGCCGTGGCTGTTCGGCCGCGCCCCCAACCTCTATCTGCGCTCCCTCGACTGCCGCCTGCCGCGCGCGGGCCGCGCGCTCTGCCTGGGCGAGGGCGAGGGACGCAACGCCGTCTGGCTCGCGCGGCGCGGCCTCGCCGTCACCGCGGTCGATTTCGCGCCCGCGGCCCTCGCCCGCGCGCGCAGCCTCGCCGCCGAACACGGCGTCGCGGTCGAGACCCTCGAGGCGGATGTCGCGCGCTGGCGCGCCCCCGAGGCGGCGTTCGACCTCGTCACCCTGATCTTCCTCCAGCTCTCGCCCGACGAGCGTGTGCCCGCCCATCGCGCGGCGATGGCGGCACTCGCGCCCGGCGGCCTCCTCGTGCTCGAGGCCTTCGCGAAGGGCGACCGCCTCGCCTGCGGGCCGAGGAGCGATGACAGCCGCTACGACGAGGCGATGCTGCGCGCGGATTTCGCCGGCCTCGAGATCCTCGAACTCCTCACGGGCACGGTGGCGCTGGAGGAGGGCGAGGGTCACCGCGGCCCGGCGCGCGTGGTGCGCCTGTTCGCGCGGCGGGGCTGATCGCGCCGGACCGGCATCTCGATCGCGTGCGGATCGTTCTCCTGCCGCTGCTGGCCGTAGGAGCGGAAGCGCGCCAGCACCACCGCCATCTCGGCCTCGTCGAGCACCACGGGCTGCCCCAGCGTGCGCGCGATCCAGTACTGCCGCGCCAGCGTCTCCACCTCGGCCGCGCGCGCGACCGCCTCGGCGAGGCTCGCGCCCACCGCGACCACGCCGTGATTGGCGAGCAGGCAGGCGCTGCGCCCCTCCATCGCCGCCAGCATGGCGCGCGAGAGGGCGGCGGTGCCGAAGGTCGCGTAGGCGGCGCAGCGGATGTCCGGCCCGCCCGCGACCGCCACCATGTAGTGGAAGGCCGGGATGTCGATGCGCAGGCAGGAGAGGGCGGTGGCGTGGGGCGAATGCGTGTGCACCACCGCCTGCACCTCGGGCCGCGTGCGCATCAGGTCGAGATGCATCCGCCATTCGCTCGAGGGCAGCACCGCGCCGCGATAGCCGCCGTCGAGATCCATCGCCACCACGTGCTCGGGCCGCATCGTCTCGTAGGCGATGCCGGAGCCGGTGATCAGGAACCCCTCCGGGACGCGGACCGAGACGTTGCCGGAACGGCCTGGGGTGAGGCCGCGCCGGTTCAGCGCGCGGCAGGCGGCGATCACGGCGCGGCGCAGATCGAGATGGTCGGGCCCGGTCATGCCGCCATGCTGCGCCGGCGCGGGCGCCGCGTCATCCCCGGCGGCCTTGACGGCACGGGCCGGCACCCGATCTCCGACCCATGCCGGAGGAGTTCGCCTTCGCCCTGCTGAAGCTGTTCCTGGTCTGCGGGCCGGTGATCGGCTGGGGCGTGCTGGAGCTCTGGCAGCTCAGGCGCGATCGCGCGCGCGGCCGCTGAGCGGGCGCCCGGCCGGCTCATCCGCGCAGGCCGCGCATCTGCGCCGGATAGCCGCCGGCGTCGATGCGCACGTCGATCACGGCGGGGCCGGGCTCGGCGAGCGCGGCCTCGAGCGCGGCGCGATACCCGGC